>CANHVO010000065.1 GCA_947463915.1 Planctomycetaceae bacterium | reverse complement strand
TGCAATTAGCCGTTTCGAAGCTGATACCGAGTGGGCCACTCCCTCAAATTCTGGTCACCGAAATCGAACCAGCGACATCGTCTGGTGCATACCAAACCTTGGTTCACCGAGCCTTGGTCAAAACAACGCCAACGCCACGTCTACCAAAGTTCAGCGGATTGAACGCTCCGTCGCAACAGACAGTCGCTCCAAATGCGGGTGATACCAAGTAGAAATAGTGCAGGTTCACTTTCGTGACCCTGCGGGTTTCTCGTAGCGGAAGTTGTGAAACTTCCTGGACCTCGAGATACTGAAGGTCACTCTCGGCAAGAGTGACCCACCGTGGGGCACACCTGCCGGGTGTGCCTTTGACTACTAGTGGTTTTGCGGCACATTCGACGCCCCAAGCTCAAAATCATAGCTGTCAAATCCCTCAATCACTATTTCTCGCTCGGCCAGAATTTGCTCTCCTAAGTAGGGATCGTAGCCGAGCAATTGCACCCGCCACTTGCCAGGCCAAATCTTTTGGAAACCAAACTTGCTATCCTCGACCTGGCAAGTCCAACTCACTCCTTTTCCGTCGGTTAAGCGCACAGACTCAGGCATCAGTGGCAACTCAGCCAGATTGATTTTGCCAAGAACTTCCGCCCCTTTTTCTAACTTCAACTCATGAACCTTGGATTCGCCAAAAAGCGGGTGCTTGAGATGGATTCGAGACCAACCAAAGCGAGTATTGTGAATGATTGCAGCATCGGGCTCGTCCTCTTGAACGTGGAACGGAACGATTTCTTGTAGTCCTACTGATTGGACTAGGCTAATGGCCCGATTCTGTTTCAAGAGAAAGACAGATGTCTTGCCAACATACAACTCGGACTGCGGTGCAGAACGCTTGGAGCTTGTGTCCTCACCAAACGGTTCCTCACTAAAGGGGTCATCGCTGGGTGCAGTGATTTCCACTTTTGGTTTCGCTTTCTCAATTGGAACGTCAACATCCGAACACGTCAGTTTCAATTGGCGAGGTCGAAACAGAACCTTGTTGGCATTCCTATTGCGATTGGCTTGGTACACAAGTGTGAGTTCTTGTTGGCAATCATCTTGTGATGAATTCAAAACAAAGGCCTGTTGATCTCTCGCTTGTATTTGAGACACGACTTGAGCGATACTGAGGTTTTCCTCAGACGAATCGGATGATTTGACGACATCAAACTCAGCGAAATCGATAGTCGAAGAAGGCTTCGAAAAAGGTACATTGGCCCAAAGAGTAGCCTCAGGGTTTAGCCCGTGAATTTTGAAGAGAGGGAAACGCTCGTAGGAGAATTCGGTGGTTTGTGCTGGCTCAACCAGAACAGCTCCGTCAATATCCCATACGAGGCCGCCAAAGGCGCACCCAACAAACGTTCGTTGCTTGGGCTGGGGGCCGATGCCGTACCGACCGCATGGCACGTTTTCTATTTCAAACTCACCGAGATGATTGGTGTGAAACCACTTTTGCGGGTTTCCCTCTTGATCGGTGAGGTACGTTCGATGAAACGGTGCGTCTGAGCCGTCCTCGTTGCGGACCTTTCCTCGAACCCTACCCAGCGGGGGTAGTTCGATTCTACCAACTAGAACATTGCTATTGCTAACGACGACAGGTCTTATGTTGACCACGTGACCAAAGTAAGAAGTTAGAAGCGAGTAGCTCCCATTGGCGATGTGACTGAAGCGAAACGAACCGTTTTGATCGGATGTCGTACTTGCCACCGATGCATGACCGGCATATTCAATTTCATATTTATCGTTTTTGGAGGTTAGTCTTTTCAGCTCAATTTGGACTTCGCTTCGCCCACCATTTGGAAGAGCTGCCTTTTGCAATACGCTTCCAGTGATCTCGAAGCCGTTTGGCAATATGACCCGTTCGCTTAGTTGCGTTTCATCCCCATTTGATTGGTTCTGTTTCAAAAACACCCCTTTATTCCTTGCGTGGACCTCGAAGTTAACGAAGGGTTTTTCGTCTGTTATTCGGAAAGTGCCTTTCTCGCACTGAAAAGTATGTATCCTGCCATCCCGCCAATTGGAGAACGTCGTAATTTCAAACTCCTGTACTGGTTCGCCTGTTTCATCCTCGACCGTGCCGACAAGTTCGAAAGGGCAGCGTTCAAGAACAATGTCGTCGTCGCATTTAGAAAGATCGATCGTTTTTTTGGACCAACCCTTCTTGGAGAACCAGACACGGCAGTTCTTAAAATCGCTGTCCGAGAATAGTTCAAAACAACCTTCCTCGTCCGTCTTAGTGGTCAGATTGAAGTCGCTCCGCTCTTGGATCAAATATGCATCTTGATTGAAGTCTCTATTCGAACTCGCTCGGAAGAGTTTGTTATCGTAAACAACATTGCAATCCGTAATGGGCTGCCCCGTTTCGCCGCACTTGATTCGCCCATGGATTCGAACCGCTGGCTCAAGTTGAATTCCCTCATTGCGAAGACGCTCCAAGTTTTCATCGGGGTATTCGAAACGCACTACCCTGCTTTGATACCCCTTCGCACCGATCGCAAATGCTGTGTTTAGATTGCGAACGACAAATTTGCCCCCGGAGTCGGAAAATGTCTCAAACTCAGTATCAAAGTCCGGTTGATTGAAAAATCCGGGGAAGGTTGCATGTTCGTTCCCTTCCATCGGAACGATCCTTGCACCGCAAATTGGCTCTCCAGTGGTTCTATCGATAAGAAAGCTTTGAAAACTCTTTCCTTCCATCAATCGAAGCGTTGCGTTATGCGACAAGTGCGGCAGAACAAGGATCGACTGTTCTTGTTGACGATAGCCGCCAGCTACGTCGAGCGCGCGCGCTCGGAACTCAAGTCGGCAATATTCCGGCACCTTCACCCGCAATGCGTTTGGCCCTGAATGTTCCAGCCACTGGCTCCAAATTTCTTCTTCACCGGTCTCGCTTGTGATGACGCTTGTTTGGTACTGGAATCGCGGCAGCAGACTTCCGGTGCTTTGATCCACTACAGTAATGAACAGATGCTCTCGCAAATAACGTGTTCTCTCACGCCAGCCGACCAAACACACCGCGACCAACGTTGTCACGACCAGCATTGTTCGAATACCAAATTGCGGTGTTTTCAGCATCGGGTTTCTGGGCATGAGAATCTCTGGGAAGTGATCGAGTCATTCTGCTTATCGCATGTCAGCTTAGCAAATGCTGTACCTGACAGGCTTTTCAGACAAGGGAAATGAATCGAAGTAAGTTCCTTGTGTCTAACCCGTCCATTAGCCGGCGGGCGCTAGCCCCGGTTTTCTACTCGACATTCGTCGAGAACCGCGGCAAACGCCGCTTGTGATTACCCGAGAAGAATTTTGTAGCGAAACTCGTCAAGAGTTTCGGTCATCCAGGCGACGCAACCGAAAGTCTTGACGACTTTCGCTACACAACTTTCCATTCTCCTAAAACTGTCCCCTTTTGATACACGATAGGCAATTTCGTACGTTCGATTTCGCTGACAAGGGTCTCGGCAACTCAAAGCCTACGCGTCTCGGTGTGGATTGCGTACAATGGATCATTGGAACCGCTTTGATTTGAGAAGCGATTGGTTTACGTTTTGGGAGCTGAAGGCGTTGGGCTTCAGCAGATTGGGAACGGTCTTCGCAATGACAAATTCATGGATTCTCTCAGGCGCACGAACTCCGATTGGTCGTTTTTTGGGCGAGCTTTCGCATTGGAAAGCGCCTCAGTTGGCAGGCTACGCAATCGATGCAGCCATCGGTGCCTCCCAGGTCAAAAAAACTCAAATCGATGAAGTTATTCTGGGACAAGTCTTAACGTCGGGCGTTGGGCAAGCGCCTGCCCGACAAGCCTCCATCAACGCAGGGATCTCCGAGTCCGTTGGATGCTCGACAGTTGGAAAGGTTTGTGGTTCGGGCCTTTATTCCATCATGCTAGCCGATCGAGCCTTGAGAGCCGGTGATAGCTCGATCGTCGTAGCGGGTGGTATGGAAAGCATGAGCCAAGCGCCGCATTTGCTTCGAAACTCTCGGGCTGGCTGGAAGTATGGCCAACAACCATTGCTGGACGCCATTGAAACCGATGGACTTTACTGCCCACATGGCTCGGCCCTCATGGGCGTGTATGCCGAGAACGTAGCCCGCGAGTATGGGGTTGATCGTCGCGCTCAAGATGAATGGTCCATGCAAAGCCATCAGCGGGCCGTTGCCGCTCAAAGCTCGGGCGCGTTCCAGTCCGAGATCGTACCCGTACCCGGGGCCAAAGGCGAAATGGTTCTATCCGATGGCGGTCCTCGGGCTGATTCCTCGTTAGAAAAACTTACGAAACTAAAACCGGCCTTCGACGCCAATGGTACCGTTACGGCTGGCAACGCATCGACGCTTAGCGATGGTGCTGCGGCCGTGGTGGTGGTGAGCGATGCGGTCCGAATGTCCCTGCCGCAGCAGTCCGCATTTCGAATCGTGGGCTCCGCAGTCCATGCCCGAAAACCTCAAGATCTTTTTTTGGCTCCCGTCGGAGCAATTGAAAAACTGCTCCACAAGACCAATCGCAAATTGTCCGAAGTGGACTTGTTCGAAATCAACGAAGCCTTCGCGTCCCAGACGATAGCCTGCATGCGAGAACTGAAGATCGCGCCGGAAAAACTAAACGTAAACGGCGGAGCTTTGGCGTTGGGACATCCAATCGGTTGCAGTGGCGCTCGAGTGCTCGTGACGTTGATGCACGCGATGAAAACACGCGGGTTATCGCTCGGTGTGGCTTCCTTGTGCCTAGGAGGTGGCGAGGCGGTCGCGATGATGATCGAATTGCAAGCATGAGTACGCCGATCGACGATAAACAAATGGCCATGATCTGCGCTAGGCATGGCATCGATTTGCAATCGGTTCAGCCAATGGATTTCGATTTGAGAAATCAAGAATTGGCTTTATGCCTTGTACGACAAGACGTGCCCTTCCCAATTGATCGCGAAAGAGCGTCGGCTTATCTGGCGGCCGCCAAAGCCGGGCTCCCATTCGATGTGGGAACACTTTCCGAGGAAGCTGTGGATTTGGGAAGCTTCCGCAACGCCCAGCATTATGATCGCTACACTCGCGAAGAGCATTTAAGCTGGGCATGCTTGATCGCTGAACAGCAGAAGACCAAACATCGGTATGCCTGCCAAGAGTACTTGGATGGCGAATCGATTTTTGAAATCGGCGGTAGCGTGATTCCCGATTTCTATTTGCTCAACGCAAGAATCTACCAACAAACGAGTTGGCAATTGGCTACCGTCAGCATGATCATTCCAGCGGAGCTTTTCTTTACTTGTCACAGTCGGCGTTTTTTCCCTGTCACGACGTTCATGCGTGCGATCGAGCAAGACTACCTACAAGAGCCGGACATCGGTCACGACGTTGCTGGTCACGTTGCCACATTTACCATCCCAGCGGTGGCCCACGTCATGCGAAACCACGGCGTCGCACGCAATCTCATCTATGAGGAACGAGATCGGCGACTTGAGCGAGCGACTTCCGAAGAGGCGAGACAATCGATTCAGAAAAGGGCGGATGAGCTCTTGCTGTATGCGGAGCGAATCTACTGGTTCACGGTCGAGTTCGGGTTGGTCATGCAACAAGGGCAAGTTCGCGCTTTTGGTGCGGGCATTCTTTCTTCACCAGGCGAGACGGTGTTCAGCGTCAACTCGCCCAAGCCAACTCGACTCTTGATTGACCCGTCGTTGGATACGGATTTACTACGACTGGCAACGACGGACTATTTGATCAGCGAGTTCCAAAAGACCTATTTTGTCATGGAACGATTCGATTTACTTGAGACCATCACACCGGAACGGATTGTTGCTACGGCCAACCTTGCATCCAAGCTACCGCATTTTTCTTGGCGAGACATTGCACCAGGCGATCGCGTGCTCAATGTGGGGGAGTCGGCGATTTCAACCAATGAAAAGTATCTCCGACTCATGAGCAATCAGCTATGCGACGATTGCTTGACACGGGCCTCGATCAGAAACTTGCGGCTCATCGTACACGGACTCGATCCATCCATCGATCTTCAGAAAACATGGCGAGGTCCAATCGCGGACATTCCGGACGGGCTGGTAGCTTGGTTTCGAGAGGAAGACGCATCGCACCGATTCTTGCAGGCGACGAAGCCTCTGAGCTTCTGAGTACAAGAGCATCTTGGAAATTGATATAGGCTTGAAGCGAAAGCTATGATGTCTCGTTGACGTTCTGGAATCCCGGTCGCGCGTACGCAATCGTCGCGGAGCGACGAGCGACTATGTCGCCCTTCGCGAAGGTAGCGTGCACAAAAGTGCTCTAAGCACCTCATCAAGTTGGACAGAACGGTTGAAGCGGTTTCGGGCTCTTCTCAGGTGGCGAATGGGTGGGAGTTTCCCGAAACGGTTGCCTAGGCCGTTTATCAGGTAAAGGAGCTGGCGTTGGAACACGCACTGGACTCGGCTTCAAGGGTTTCGCGGGCGTATTCGGCCTCGTCGGCATCGGAATTGTTGGTGACAACGGTTCTTTCGTTGGTGTTTGTGTACCCATGAAAATCAAACCTCCATCCCTAAGCTTGCGCGAGGGTAGAACCGAAGATCGCGAATCGCTCCCGGAGCGTCTTGAATTCGTGGAACAATTTCGCTGAACCAAAACAGCTCATCGTCACCTGTCATCCGCCCTTGAGACAGCCCGACTCTCTGGCCTTGGATCACGGCGGTCATGTCAAACGTATCGATGTACAAATCCATCTCGGGTTGCGAGCCAAGCTGCAGCGCATCGCACATGACCAGGACCGGAAAATCCTCCTTTCGAGCCGTGGCGGATTCTCGCATCGCATGCCATTCGTACGCCTGCACCAGCATCCGGATCGAGTTCCGATTGGAAACGGCATCCGAACTTTCTTCTAATCGAAGCTGATCCTGCGATGCGGGAGCTTCAATACCAAGATGATCGCCAACAATTGAATCGTCGATATGCTCCGTTGTGATAACTCGCCCTGCAGTGTAGCCACGATGCCAGTATGCATGAGCGATGCAAAACAGTTTATGTAGGTTCGTGTACTTGTCCACGAGCTTCCAAATCCGGTCTTCCACGTCGCCTAATATGGCCGCTCTTTGTTCGTTCAATCGGCTCAACTCTACTTCGAGTCGCCTGCCCGCTGCACTCAACTCGATCATTCGCTCTTGCCCCACTTCGCTTCGGTGATAGCGATGACTTTGTTGTTCCCATTCCGCAATTTGTTGATTGTGCTCTTCTGTTCTGCGACTCAGATCCTCCAAGGGGTGTTTCAATTGATTGAGACCCATTCGCTGGCCGAGGCGAATCAAGTGGCTATCGAAGCCAGACAGGATTGCCGAAACCCCGCCCACATCGATGGCTTTGTCTCGAATCAATGAGTGATCAAGGAACGCTCGAGGGCTTTGGAGCTGATCGTTCAGATCCGGTCGGCGTTGGTCGAAACCGACGAAGTCGGCATAGGGGATTTGTGTCCCAAGCAACAACTTGGCGACGCCTTCATTCGGAACTAGATAGGCAACTTCTTGAAACGGATTCCGAAAGTGATCGTTGAACACAATCAGCGAGTAATGTTCGCCGTTTTCATTGGGCAGAAAGTAATCGCGTCGCTTGCATGAAATGAGGAGACAGCCACGCAAAAAGACGAACTCTGTTTCGTCAAAATGATCCATGGCCTCTGCTAAGCCTGGCCACGCATTTTTGTAGATTCGAAATGGATCATCGCTTGCACTCTCCCTCTCGATAGAACCTGTCGCAAAACACTTGGCCAGTTTCAAGCGGGTCAGAAAAAACCCTTTGCCAGGGAAAAGGTTTGCATCTTTGGCGTTGATATAACGGACGGATTTTTCGGAACCGACGTCGATTGCAAACTGCACTAAATCCGGCGGTTCGCGAAACGGTCCTCGTTTGGCAGAAATGAGTCTCGACGTAAAGCCGCGGTGAATGGCATTCAACTCATTCCAATGATCGAGTCGCGTGCGCAATAGCTCAGGCGAAACCAATTGGGTACCTTCTCGAAGCCTTAGGCGATCGACATGGTTGACCGCTGAGGCCGTAAGCACACGGTGCGTTGCTAGGTTTTGAACCTGTTGAAAATCGGTTATCCGTTCGATCGACTTGAGAAGTTCGCTCGCGTTGGAAACCTCGCCCCGCTCAAATGCGGCGAGCAAGTATTCAATGCGAAAGCGATCGACGTTGGACTCCATTGCATTTTCGAGCAATCGCCCCAACTCAAACACAAAGTGCCTGGGGCGTCCCGTTGAGTCAATCGACCATCCTCTCAGTAGTAATTTCGCGAACTCTCGATGTTCATCGTGAATTGCTAATTGGCGATACCAGCGCGCCATCGTTAAGACTTCTTTTGCGGCAAGCGTTGGCTTACTCACAAGCTGCATCATGAGAGCTTCGCATTCGTCTCCCGTCAGCTCGCGCAACTTGGACAATTTGGGCTGCAGGAGAACGAAAGCCTGCATACACTCAGTCGCATCATGCTGGCCTTGGTATGCCGCCATCAAAATGCGGTTCAGCGGCTCAAGCGTCGAAGCGATGTCGCACTTTTCCGCATAAGCATCCACGGATTCCAACGATTCGGAAAAGAGATCCAACGCAATCAAATCGCTGTTAGCTCGTTTTGATTCTGAGACGAGCAATAGAGAATACAGTGGCATCAAGGGTGGCAACCACTTTGGCGACGCCTGGATCAAGCGAACAAATTGTTGGTGAAGTGACGAGTAGACTTGAGAATTGAAGAGAGTCGCGTTGTTGAGCAGCGACTCAAGAATTTCCGAATAACAAACGGCCATCGATGCATTGCCAGAATCGATTGCTACGCCACTCTGAGTGAATTGGCAGACCGCAAGCAAACGAACAGTTGGCGAGCTTGGCAGGCGAACCGGCGGGCTTAGTGTCGAGACCAAACCTTGCATGAGCGAAACCGATCGCAACTGACTCGAAACATAAGTCAGCAATTCAGGCCCCAGCCGAAATGGATCTTCAACCGTCTTGACTGCCGTGAGTGCTTGCTCGTGTAGTGCTTTCAGCTGATCCCCGTTTTCATCCAGTCCGCCAACATCAGAACTTGTTTCCGATCGCCCAGCCACATGCGTTCCTACACGCGTGGCCTCATGAAGCAATCGATTTAGTGCGTTGGTGGAAGCGGAATACATGGTTATCAAAAAACCGTTGGAGTGATCCGACAAAGACTTACTAATTTTAGCAAAAAGAATTTAGGTCGCGCGCAGCAACCTTGTTTTATTGCGACGGCATAGAAGCCGACCATCTTGTTTGCATGCACGTAATTCCGTGCTCCTTCGGTTCTTGAAAACCCTGGTTCCGCTTCATTGGGCCCATGTGCTCTGCTAGGATCGGGTTGACGCGAAGTTGAAATTCGGTGGTAAGAACGTCGCGATGGCTTGATTCGAAAGGGTGGATTGGGATGGATATTGGCATCAAACGACAAATTAGCGTCGCTATCGAAAACCAGCCAGGCAGGCTGGGGCAAATCGGACGTTTGCTAGCCGAAAAAGGCATTCATATCAGTGCCTTCAGCGTTATCGACAACGTAGAACAAGCCATGGTGCGACTTGTTACAGATGACTCCACCGCAGCCCGAATTGCACTTCAATTTGCTGGGCTTCCAGTCGTGGAAGTCGACGTATTGGTCATTGAAATGACGGACGACATCGGCAGTCTAGCCTTGATCGGTGAAACACTTGCTGCAGCCGACATCAACATTGAATATGCCTATTCGTCGACGGCAACGATCGGCAACCGAGGCCGCCTCATCGTCAAAACGGCCAATCCGCGTGCCGCTCAATCCGTTTTGGTCGCCTTAAGCGGAAACCAGTAATGTTGCCTTCGACTTTTCAAACGGTCGGCATTCTGCCCGTAGGCGCACTCGGTGCTGCCTTTTATTATCACCTCACACGCGGATGTACGGAGAACCAAGCTCGAGTTCAGTTTATTGAACGCCGAGGCTCGACCAATAACGCGGCCCTTGCCCAGCACGGTACGTTGACGATTGCCGGCGACGGCAAAGTGCATTCGATCCCAGCCTCAAGCGTTTGTCGTCCCGATCTTGTGACCTGCGGAAAAACGGGGTGGTTGCCAGACGTCTTATTGGTTTGCACACAACCGGACCAATTGCTCCAAGTGGTAGGCGACTACGTTCGATTGCTTGAGCAGCTTCACCATGCTCACGGTCTTGAATCCGCCGTCGCCCGATTACCCATCATGATTTTGAGCAGCAACGGAATCTATCACGAGCGAGTACGCCGGTTCCTGGTCGAGTTGCTTGAGGAGTCAATGCTTTATGGTCGTCTCCCTGACTTGTGGAATGATTGGATGGGGCTCATCGTTGGAAAACTGATCCGAGGCGTGACCGTCCAAACCGGCTATCGCGAGGGGACTGGAGCCCATGCCGTTTTTTGCGCCGGGGCTTCTGCAAGGACGACGCTTGCGGGTGGCGAACCAGGCAAACGCAGACGCTGTGCAGAGTTGCTGCAAGGCTTGGGTGGTTGGTTCGAAGCCGCCAATGCAGAGCCTCCGGTTCGAGTTGAGTTCGATAAGGCCCTTGTCAACTTGTGGAGCAACTTGCTTGGACAATTGAAAGCAATCGATGCGCATGGTGCGTTTCGATTGCTATGCATCCGCGAAATATTTTCCGACTCCGAAGGGGCTGAATTGCGAGAACTTTCGAGTCACCTGTTTGCGATTGGAAAAGCTGTGCGAGCTTACCGACCAGACGAAGACTTCGGCCAACTCCACGACAAAACTCTGGGACTTTCTAGGATTGCAGGTGACCACTTTCCCTCGAGTCTTAAGTGGATTGAATCGCAATTGAATGCAGGCACGCTTAGTCCTCAGCTGACACCAACGGAAAAATGGCAACTCGACCCTCTCGTCCATTATGCTCGCACAGCAGGACTGGAAGACGCTGCCGACTATTTCAGCTCGCTTCGACTACGCATCGAACAAAAACTGGCGTTGGCAATCAAGTGTCGCTCGGCTTTCCGAGCCGAAGCTTCCTAGTAGCTGGCTCATTCCATTTGTCTTACGCGTATACGCAATCGTCGCGGAGCGACGAGCGACAATGTCGCCCTTCGCTCCGCGAAGGTAGCGTTCGGCAAGACAGAGTACATATACGGTACGCCTACGGCTAACCGCTAAACGAAATACACTTGCAAAAGCACACCAACACCCACTCAAAGCTTATCGCGCCGAACGAGCGACGGAAAAAGACGCATCCAGTTTCCGACCGAAGCCTTCTAGTTGGTGGCACATTCCTTTTGTTTTAACGCGTATACGCAATCGTCGCGGAGCGACGAGCGACAATGTCGCCCTTCGCTCCGCGAAGGTAGCGTTCGGCAATACAGAGTATATATACGGTACGCCTACGGCTGACCGTTAAACGAAATATACTTACAAAGCACACCAACACCGACTCAAAGCTTATCCCGCCGAACGAGCGATGGAAAAAGACGCATCCAGAGCCCTACCACCAGCAGCGTTCCAAGTCCGCCCAGCACAACCGATGGAACCGTTCCCAGCCAAGCTGCCATCATGCCCGATTCAAACTCGCCAAGCTGGTTCGAAGCTCCGATGAACACTGAGTTCACCGCGCTCACACGACCTCGCATGTCGTTGGGGGTCTCCAGCTGAACCAGAGATTGTCGAATAACGACGCTGACGCAATCTGCTGCTCCCAGAATAATCAGCGTTGTGAGTGAGAGCCAAAAGGAAGTCGAGAGTCCAAACAACACGGTTCCAAGACCAAAGATGGCAACCGATGCGAAAAGCTGTCGCCCAACCTGTTTTTGAAGCGGATACTTTGCCAGGAAAAATGTCATGGCTAACGCTCCAAAGGCCGGAGCCGCTTGCAAGAGTCCAAGCCCCGTCGGACCAACATGCAGAATATCCTTCGCGAAGATAGGCAACATCGCCGTCGCACCACCAAGCAATACCGCGAACAAATCCAACGAGATCGCTCCCAAAATAACAGGATTGGCTGCGATGAAGTGGATTCCTGCAAGCAATGATTCGCTCGATCGAATTCGCTGCACTGCAACTTGGATTCGAGGCATGGTCGCCATGGCAACACTTGCGACAATAAAGAAAGCTGTAGCAGTAGCGTACACCGCAGTTAGCCCTGCCAGGAAAATCAAGCCAGCCATTGCCGGCCCCCCGATGATTGCTATTTGAGTCGCAGCAGTCGACATGGCTAATCCTCGCGGCAGCGACGCCGCAGGGACAACGTTCGGCAACAGCGACTGCATCGTCGGCATCTCAAAGGCTCGAGCAGCGCCGATGATTGCGATCAATCCAAAGATGAACTCTCGTGAAAGGAACCCCTGCCAGTTTCCTATGGCCAGCAAACCGCAGGCTACCATTTGGGCCAAAGTACAAATCAGTGCGATCCAACGTCGATCGTATCGATCGGCAACAGCTCCCGCCCAAAGAGTCAAAGCGATCCGTGGCAGAAACTGAACCAGTCCAACCAGTCCGAGATCAAAAGGATTGTTCGTCAAAACATAGACGGACCAGCCGGTCGCAACGACCTGCATTTGATAGGCCCCCATCGAGCAAACGCGGGCCGACCAATAATGGCGAAAGGGACGGTGCCGAAACAAGGACCGCTGTTCCAAATTGACTTGCACGTCATCGTTGTTCATTGGGATCACGCTGGTGTACCGGCTTTAGCCGGCTTCGATACTGAAAAACGAGACGAATCGAGGACAAGATTTTCAACAATCATAGCACGACGCGCAAGCTAGTGAACCTCTCTCGTTCCCAGGCGGAGCCTGGGAACGAGTTCAAGCGCTTGGCAAATGCAAAGAGCCTCGATTGCATGACAATCAAGGCTCCGAAGTGAAAACCGGGGCTAACGTCCGCCGGCTAATTACTTGCTAAGTCTTAGTAACGGTAAGCGTCAGCCTTGTAAGGCCCGTTCTTATCGCAACCGAGGTAATCGGCTTGTGCAGTCGACAACGTAGTCAGCTTGACACCAAGTTTACCCAAGTGGAGCCGAGCAACTTCTTCGTCCAAGTGCTTTGGCAATGTGTAGACAGTCTTGTCGTACTTTGCTGTCTTGCGTTCGATCCAAAGTTCCAACTGTGCCAACACTTGATTGGTGAAGCTGGTGCTCATGACGAAGCTTGGGTGGCCAGTTGCACAACCCAAGTTCATCAAGCGGCCTTCGGCCAATACCAAGATGCTGTGCTTGGTGTCGTGGAAGTACCACTGGTCGAATTGAGCCTTGATGTTGCGGCGTTCGACTTTGCCAGCTTTTTGCATCTTCTCAAGACCAGCCATGTCGATTTCATTGTCGAAGTGACCAATGTTACAAACGATTGCCTTGTCCTTCATCTTGGCCATGTGTTCGGCAGTGATGATGTCCTTGTTGCCGGTTGCGGTAACGTAGATGTCAGCGGTCGGTAGGAAGTCTTCCAATGTCTTGACTTCGTAGCCTTCCATCACAGCTTGCAAAGCACAGATCGGATCGATTTCTGTCACGATCACTCGGCAGCCTTGGCCTTTGAGCGATTGGCAACAGCCCTTGCCCACGTCACCGAAACCGCAAACCACAGCAACCTTGCCAGCGAGCATAACGTCGCTAGCACGGTTGAGTCCGTCGATCAATGAGTGGCGGCAACCATAAAGATTGTCGAACTTGCTTTTGGTGACGGAGTCATTTACGTTGATGGCTGGGAACAACAAAGTCTTGGCCTTGGCCATTTCGTACAATCGCTTGACACCCGTGGTGGTTTCTTCCGAAACGCCCATGCAAGTCTTGCCCATAGCTGTGTATCGACCTGGGTTAACAACCAATTCCTTGCGGAGGAGTTCGAGGATAACGCCCCATTCTTCTGGTTCGTTGTCTGCGTCGAACTCAGGCACTTTGCCAGCAGCTTCGTACTCTGTGCCTTTGTGGATCAACATGGTTGCATCGCCACCGTCGTCGACGATCAAGTCTGGACCGGTTCCATCTGGCCATACCAACGCTTGAACGGTGCACCACCAGTATTCGGTGAGTGTCTCACCTTTCCACGCGAAAACAGGGCTGCCAATTGGATTGTCCAATGTGCCGCCACGGCCAACAACAACGGCTGCTGCCGCGGAATCTTGTGTTGAGAAAATATTGCAGCTAACCCAGCGAACGTCCGCACCGAGATCAGCGAGCGTTTCGATGAGCACGGCGGTTTGAACCGTCATGTGCAAGGAACCCATGATCTTGGCTCCAGCCAATGGCTTGGTCTTGCCATGTCGAGCTCGCAATGCCATCAGACCTGGCATCTCGTCTTCGGCAAGTTGAATTTCCTTGCGTCCGAGCGATGCGAGCTCTTCGGCTTCCTTGCGGTTTCCAGCTGCAAGGAAATCGAACGCGCGAACCTTGAACGGAACGCTGCCGGCATCGGTGCTACCTACGTGGGTGTTTTTTGTAACTACAGTACTCATTCGAACATAACTCCCAGGAAAGAAACTAAATTTTTATCGGATAGCGGTCGTAACAAACAAGCCAGTTCCCTTGGCATCGGTCTCGGGAGGCATCAACGCATAACGCGATTTCTGCCAGCCCGCTAGGCTCATCCATGATTGAATCTGATCGGCAGGAAACCCTTGCCATGAGTGACCAAGTTCCTCTCGGTACTCGGATCGATCATGTGGAACCATGTCCACAACAATCAGCTTGCCACCAGGCTTGGTTACTCGCCAAGCCTCATCGAAAACCGACTGTGGTGTCGTCAGATACGGCAACACCAAAATCAAAATTGCGTGTGAAAGTGTTCCGTCTTCGATCGGCAATTGCGTCAGTTCGCCCCGTCGCAAATCGATGTTGTTCAAATCCTTCAGTCGCTTGCGAGCGGACTGCATCATGGCAGCGGACGAATCGACTGCGATCACCTGCTCAACCCATGGTGCTACGGCTTGAGCCACCGCACCGGTACCACAACCCAAATCACCGACGATCGCATCGCTCGGCAACGCAGCTGCAAACGCCCAAGCGTCCACGCGATGCCCAAAGAGTTCGGCTCGCAATCGATCCCATTTGCTGGCTGCAGATGAAAAGAAGGCCTGAGATTTGGATCGCCTCGCCTCGATTACTTGCTCAAGCCTCGCATCGTCCTGATCGGAAGTACTAGCGGAAACGCTATGGCTCTTAACGACATTCCAAAGCTTTTTCTGAGCCGGATCCATATCGCCATTTGGCATTCGGTACAGGTTGCTCGTCCCGTCGCGTCGCGACACAGCCCAGCCGTCATCGGACAGCAATTTTAAATGCCGGCTCACGGTGCTTTGAGGAAGTTGGAGGGTGGTGCACATTTCGGCGACGGTAAGTTCGGTTCGCTCCAAGAGACGCAACAACCTGGCTCGAGTGGGGTCCGAGAGGCTCTGCATCCAAAGAATCATTGGGGCTGAAGTGGTCATTTGATTGGGTCTAAGCATCATCCGTTTATCCGGATGAAAGAATAACACCCTTCGGCGTCATTTTCAAGTCAGACGACGAAATTGCAGAAAAAACCGGTATTCCGGTGCGGAACAGCCATGATTCGGCTGGTAACCCGACGCGTGAGCGAGGAATTGGAGACTTTGGCAGCGCAAGGTCACTTTCGGCAAAAGTGACCCACGGTGGGAACGCAAACTTCGCGGAGCGAAGGGCGACATTGTCGCTCGTCGCTCCGCGACGATTGCGTACACGCGACCAGGATTCAAGTTAAACGAAATACACATCATTACGGTGCCTAAGTCCGCTGCCGCTTATGGTCCTGCACTATCTTCGCTGCCACGCCAGAAAGGCCAATGATACCAACGAGGTTCGGGAAGATTTGCAGACTGTTCATCAAGTCCCCCCAGCTCCAGACAATATCGACTTTGCTCGTCGCCCCCAACACAATCAACGCACAGTAAGTCCAGCGATACGGCACAACCACCTTCGGCCCAACGATATACTCGAGCGACTGCTCTCCATAATAAGACCAACCAGTCAATGCGGTGAACCCGAACAAGAAAACACACACGGTTACCACCGAGCCGCCAAAGCCGGGCATCGCCGCCTCAAACGAACTTGCAACTGCCGCCGCTCCGTTAAGTTGCTTCTCACCCACGCCAACCTTCCAGACACCCGTAACCAGAATCGCCAGAGCGCTGATCGTGCTGGTTACAAAGGAGACGATGAAGACTTCCGTGATGGAGTTTAGTCCTTGCTGGAACGGGTCCTTGCTGCGAGCTGCTCCATACACCACAGCGGCAGTCCCATAGCCCGCTTCGTTGGCGTAAATGCCGCGAGCAATTCCATATCGCATGGCAACCATGATCCCAACACCGGCCGTACCACCCAAGGCTGCATCGGTATTCAAGGCTCCCAGAAACACCATCGACAACACACCCGGGATCTCGGTCAAGTGTGTCAGCAATACAACAAGACCACCAACCAGATACAAAAGCACTTTCAGCGGAGCTAGTTTCTCAAGCGCCCGGCCGATCGATTTAACGCCGCCAATGATGGTAAGCAGTGCGAGAATCGCGAGGCAAATCCCGGTCGCAAGCTTGGGGATATGCCATTGCGAGTTCATTACATCCGCAATCGAGTTCGGTTGCGTGAACGGAGTTGTGGTCAAAGCCGCAACCCCTGCGACGAAAGCGTACATCCAACCAAGCCGATGCATGTTAAGGCCATCAGCCAAATAGATCATAGGACCGGCCAACAATCGTCGCTCGCCATCGCGACGGTAGTGAACTCCAAGCACAGCCTCCGTGAATTTCACTGCCATCGCAATCAAGCCCCAAGCCCAAATCCAAAAAAGAGCTCCAGGCCCACCCGTTACTATTGCGGTCGCGACCCCTGCAATGTTCCCGGTCCCAATCGTTGCCCCAAGCGCGGTCATGAAGGTCTGAAAAGGGGACAAGGCACCTTTCGCTTTCGCTTCATCCGCCCCGAAAAAAGCACGCAACGCCTCTCCGAAGTAGACAAACTGCACAAACCCAAGTCGGATCGTGAGGAACAAACCTACAAAAAACAGCAACGCAATCGTCCATGGCCCGAACACCAAGTCGCTGGCCCATTGGATTGCAGCGCCAATTATTTCGCCAAATGTTTTCGGTTGTTTATTCATGGATTGCGTGTCATTTTAGATCGATTTGCTTCGGCAACGGGAGGTCTTTCTCTTCACCGAGCAACTTGCTGAGCCACTTTCGAAATTGCTTGTCACCAAGATCCACCACCTTGCCCAACACCTTGGGTATCTCGACCCTCTTCCAACGAATTGCCAATAAGTCGTCGATTGTACCTGATCTTTGGTCGATACCATGCGACCGAATCACGACCATCTTTGCCAAAAAGAAATCGTCAACGAATAGCTCGAGAGGTTTCCCCCAAGCGTCCCGATCCTCGAGCACCCGAGGTTTTTTGAACTTCTCCTTGGGTAGCCCCTTGGCAATGGTCGCATCAGCAAGACTGGCAATTTGAGACAGCGTGGTGGACTCTCGCTGCTTTTGGATTTGATAGTTCACAACTTGATATCCGACAGCGCCGACAACTCCGATAAAGACCAGAAAGCCAATGAGCACGCTCCAGCGAGCCGACGGTATATGGTTTGCGAGTGCTCGTTTGGATTCTTTGTCCTGATTCAGTTCGCTTTGGGCTTTACGTCGATCAGAAACTTTTCGCCTAGCTTTTTTCGTCCCTTGAGTGATCGCCAAAAAACAAAACTCGAGGACCAAACCAAGCAGAGAGAAAAGGAGTTGTAGCAGTGAGTATAGGAGCAGGATAGGCTGGATGATGCATGCAACAAACAGTTCAAAAATCGCTTCCAAAACTATTCCCCCTTGTGCTCTTTTTTCTGGCTATACCGGCTTCGTCGTGAGCCGCGATAACATGCTCCCGTCTTTAGCCGAAAGAAACGAAAAAAGGCGAAAAAATTGATTCTTTACTTTGCTGAATTTCAAAGAGGCAATTCCCGCTGCCGGCCAAGGAGATCAAAGCCATTGATCAACGCGAACGCATTCCGTTGAATGCAAGGAATCGACTTTTGTCGGCTGTGTCTACTCTAGAACAGTTCCTTGATCTCGCGATAACCGAAGTCCACCAGCGGAAAGGGGCGACCCGCTGGGCCTGGCAAGTGGCTCTCGAGATTCAATCCAAGCGAATGGAAAATCGTAGCGACGACTTCCGGTGGCTCGGTTGGTCGCTCGACAGGGACCGCTCCGATCGGATCACTTGCTCCGACGATTCGTCCCCCCTGAACACCACCACCGGCAAAGTAAACGGTAAAACATTGCGGCCAGTGGTCGCGGCCTCCAGCTGGGTTCACTTTGGGTGTACGACCGAACTCGGCCAAATTGCAAACCAACGTGTCGTCTAGCATGCCCCGTTGATGTAGGTCTTCGATCAAGGCCGAATAGCCTTGATCGTACATCGGGGCCACGATGTTTTTCATCCCTTCGATGGACGTAAAGGGCTTGCTGCCGTGAATGTCCCAGCTGACTTCATCAAAGACGGTGAGGAAGGTGTTCACGGTAACAAAACGAACACCTGCTTCGACCAATCGCCTAGCCAGCAAACAGCATTGACCGAATCGATGCATGCCGTAACGTTCGCGAACCGAGGTTGGCTCTTGGTTCAAGTCGAATGCGTTGCGAGCTTCTGGACTCGTCATCAGACGATAAGCTGATTGAAAATTTTCATCCATCAGCTTTGCCGATTCGCTCGATTCAAAATTGCGAATAGTGCTATCAACGACGTCTCGCATACGACGTCGACGATCGATGCGTGCGGTACCGATATTGTCCGGTGGCAGTAGGTCCGGAACCTTGAAATCTTTTTTCGATGGATCGGCCATCAGTGCGAAGGGATCTTGTGACTTGCCCAAAAAACCGCCTGCCTGGCCATTTGGCAAATTGCCTCCCCCACGGCCCATGATCTCTGGCAAGACGACGTGCGGCGGCAAATCGGACCGACGTCCTAGAAGATAGCTTGCAACAGCACCTGCGTGAGGTGTATTGACACCGCCGGCAAACTGACGGCCTGTTTGCATGATCTGCCAACCGGCATCGTGGACGGCTGCCCCGCGATGAAAACAAGAACGGACGAGCGAAAATTTGTCGGCGATCTTGGCGTGGAGTGGCAGGATTTCAGAAATCTGCATCCCAGACGCTTTGGTTGCGATCGGTTGGAATGGGCCGCGAATTTCGGCTGGAGCATCCGGCTTCATGTCGAACGTATCGATCTGGCTTGGTGCGCCGAGATTGAAGATCATGATCGCCGAGCGTTTGCTCTTACTCGGGTCCACTTTGCCCGCTTCTGCTGCAGCCAAATACTCCGGCAACCCTAGTCCGATCGCTCCCAACGTTCCAGCTTGCAAAAAATCGCGACGCGTCACGCCGTTGCAGGAATGTGCGGAGCCCTTTCCAGTGAATGTAAGCATCGTATTAGCGGGCTCCGAGTTGAGATGAAGGCGGGGATTTTGGATTGTGTGTGAGATTCCATTATATCACGATCGCAACTCCTCGCTGAACACCACCGGTTCTGTCGCCTTCCCAACGAATCCCACAGGTTTAGCATGTGGAAGTTTCGGTTTTCCGCTACGAAACCGTCTCTTCGCGACGTTCGCTGGGCCGCCGGCAAGTCCGGCGGCCCAGCGAACTAGGGAGGCTTTCAGGGCGTAGCGGGAAACCTAATGAGCCGCAGGACAAGCCTGCGGGATTTTGCTCTACCCTACGATTCTCAACTTCCGCGGCACAATTTGGACTTCAACCGGCAAGTCGCTGACCCAATCTCCATCCGCTTGACAGGAAGCGACCCAACCGGCTCGGGGCGGCTGGCTATCAAATTCGACCTTGATCGAATTGCTTCGAAAGTGACGCCATTGCTTAAGCCGATGATGATTGCCGCGGATAACGTTCCAGTAGTACCACATGTTGCGTATCAAGCCGCCACTTTCGAACACCCCAACGTCGAGCAAACCGTCGTGCTCGACAGCCCCGTTCATGATCTCGAGCCCCGCCGCATAACGCGGAACGTTGAACACAAATACCCAGCCGCCACGAACCTCGTCAAGCAACTTGCCATTCTCATCGTAAATTGAAATCTTGAGGCTGGGCCAGCGGTAGCGAAAAAGTGTTCCCAAGATTGCAGACCAATAGTTTAGTTTCGTCACGTGCGATCTGCGTGTTTGATGCACCCTTCGAACAACTTCGGCGTCAAAACCAATGCTGGCCATCAGCAGCGATATCTGGCCGTTGACCGTCATGACATCGATCGGATTCGTTCGCAGTTTCTGAATCGAGCGAGCGCAAGCCACAGGCTCCGCGGAAATGGCAAAGTACCGAGCGAGCAAGTTCTCGGAGCCCGTCGGAAACAAGGTCAACGGCACATCGTGCGGTATGAGACTTGCCACCTTGGATGCGGTACCATCGCCACCTGCCGCAACCACCGTTCGTAGCTCCCCAACCTGAGCGAGCTCCTGGCATCGGTTGGCCATCTCGTCCAAGTTCGTATGCAACTCGCACTGAAAACCAAGGCCCTCAATTTGGGTTTTCAGTTCAACGATGAGGCCGTGGCGACTAAACGATCCTGATTTCGGGTTCGCAGAGATGATCACTGTCTGATTCATAGACGTGCGGCTCTCAAGGACGTTGTGGAGAACTAGGTGATAGCGCGTTTCGATTCGATATTCAACGACTTGAGCATACTCACCAGCATCGCTTTGAAGACCATTTCGAGCCCTTCGAAATCGCGGTCTTCCGATTGAATTTGAACCAAGAAGGTCTTACGGTCGACTGTAAAAGCCACAAATCGCGACACGATGAGCAAGTCCAAATAATAGAAGTGAGCATCGCCAGCTCGGCTGTCTGCAAGCGGCTTGCCATCAAGCTCCAATTGGGGATCGATCTCTTCGTACTCGACGTTGTCGTATTCCGCTTTCATGACCTCTTCGGCTTGCTCCAATGCCTCGCGCGGCGCGACGGTCCATGGATACTCCGTGACAGTCATGAACGCGGCGGTCGGACTCTCCAGTGTGAAGCCGACCACTCGCCCCTCGTCCGTGTCTTCGGTGAGACTCCAGTTTTCAGGGTACATGCAAGATAGGCCGAGGCCTTGATAAATTTTTGTCATAGCTATGCGGCGCGGCTGGAGCGTCGTTGCGGAGGCGGCTCTCTCCAGCGGCGGTGAACCCACCAATACTGTTCGGGAAACAAACGAATAATTCCTTCAAGACACTCATTGTACCATCGAGTTAGCGACGGCACGCTGTTGAGATGCTCGCCTCCCTCGACGGGATCCGCAATACCCAACACCGAAAGGTCGAACTGCAACGGGCCTCCAGTCCGTACATTGCAACAGACAATCATAGGGGCACCGCTGGATAACGTAAACAACGCCAAGCCTTTGTGGCAAGACGCAGGTTTGCCTAGGAAATCAACCCAGCAGCCTTTCGCGCCTGCGTGCTGGTCCGCCAGTAGCGTGAGGTTTCCATTTCGATTCAGCAAGTCTTGAATCTGCTGCGAACTACCCTCTTTCGGCAAATAGTATTGGCCTCCCATCGATCGAAACTTGGTGACGTAATCGTGAACAAACCCGTTATCGAGCGGCCTTGCAACCGTGGTGGTCGCAATCCCAAAGAGACCGGTCAGGAAACCAGCCAGCTCAAAATTTCCAAAGTGGGCGGAAACCAAAACCGTTGGCCGATCATCCATCACGATCTTGAGCATGGAACGTCGATCTGGAATATGAAAATGCTCGTGCCAATTCTCTCGATGTACTTTTCGCGGCGCTTGAGCCACTTCGCAGGCCATCAGCAACATGTGATGCCACATTTGCTCGGTAACTCGTTCGGACCGCTCCGGCGTCCAATTCGGAAAAATCATCTCTAGATTTTCTCGAATCAACGACTGTCGAACAGGAATCCAATTACAGAAAATTCTGGCGATCAACCAGCAGATGCGATCGCATCGATCCAGAGGGATCATCTGCAAAAGACAAATGATCGTTCTGAATACGGTGTAAGCAAAACGATCTTTCAGGCTGTACGTTTGATTCTCTTGGGCTTGTGGGGTGATTGCGATTGGCATTGCGACCCATCCTTTGGTCGTAGTTTGGACAATTAGCGTTGGCCGAGCTATTCGCCCCCAAGCATCGGCCCTATTGTCTCTAAGTTGCCCTCGCTGGCAAAGACCAATTCTTTGAGATTGCAAGCATGAGAAAAGCACCAGCGAATCGCCTAGCACGACGCGCAAGCTAGCGTATTTACGGTCCAATTCACTAGCTTGCGCGTCGTGCTAAGGTACTTTTCATGCTGCCGCTCGCCCTAAGCAAATTCGCTACCTTTTGCTAGCGAACGGGCGCGAGACCATGCATCCGCCTAAGCACACCGATTTGGCCCGAGTGAATGGATTCGTGAAGGGGACAAAACAACAATGCACCGAGCTTAATCGGATGCACCGCATAAGGCATCTCCGTCGGTTCCATCAATTGCTCTGCGGTAAAGCTTGGAAGAGCGGCCATGGAAGCGGTATGGATTTTGTCCAGGCACTCCAATAACGCAGCTTTGGACGGAATGTCGCTCGGATCCGTTGGCGGAACACTTCCTCGGCCAAATCGCTTGCGAAGCCAGCCTGGCATCAACTCCAAATCCCCCTCCGCGCGTCCCCGTTGTCGAAAGAGCATTAGGCCGTACTGGGATACCGCCAGATGCCCAACTTGCCACGCGATATGGGAACTGCCGCCGGTTGGCACCACAGGCCAAAGCTCTTCGGGCACATTTTCCAACAGCCCAAGTGTGTACCTGCGTGCAAAATCGACTTGTCCCAACACAGCATCGCGCATGGCAAGAACACTCTCCGGTGACAAGATCGGGGCGGCTGTTGTGTTGGGTTCCATGGATAACTTCGCTCGCGACGCGGGATTGGGTGGTGAAAAGGAAGCAGACTTTGGCCAAAGCAGCAGTCTCTGGGAAATCGAGAAAACACCCGAGCAATAGATCGAACCTTGCGAATTTGGTCAATCGCTGCCGCGTCTCAGGAAATCGCGGAATGATGAGGCTACTTGCTTGGTTTGCCTTGGAGCATGACAATAGGGTGAGCGTCAAGAAAAAATGCACCACGATTCGCAGCGGAATTCGTGAGAATTCAGAACTAATTGAATTCTCACGAATTCAGCTACGGTGGTTTTCATTCCTCCGCTCAACCTAAGTGCCGATCGAGCGTTCTCTTTGCTCGCTCGAAACCGACCTCGTACCAAAAGCAATTCAATAACGTGTCAAACGCACCTCCAGGAAAACCTGCCAAGAGTATCGGAGATTTGTTGCGAGAGTTCCGCGAACACCGCGATCAAATGCGGAGCGAACTCGGAAAAATGATCGTCGGCCAAGACGAGGTGATCGAACAACTCTTCGCAGCCATCTTCACCAAAGGTCACTGCTTGCTCGAGGGGGTACCTGGACTCGCTAAGACTTTGATGGTGGCATCGCTAGCCAAGATCCTGGACGTGAATTTCAAACGCATCCAATTCACCCCCGACTTGATGCCATCCGACATCACCGGTACGAACGTCCTCGAGGAAGACCCGCAAGGCAAACGCGAGTTCCGATTTGTCGAAGGCCCTATCTTCACCAACATCTTGCTTGCCGACGAAATCAATCGAACTCCACCCAAGACTCAGGCCGCACTTTTGCAAGCCATGCAAGAACGCGAAATCACCGTCGGACGCAACACGTACCAACTGCCCGAACCTTTCTTCGCGATCGCAACCCAAAACCCCATCGAACAAGAAGGAACGTACCCGCTCCCGGAAGCACAACTCGACCGATTCATGTTCAATATCAAAGTCGGCTACCCAAGCGCCGAAGAAGAAGAAAAGATCCTGACATCGACGACTCGGAGCGAACGCCCCGAGGTAGCTAAGGTTCTCTCGGCTCGAGCCATCATGAATATCCAAAAGCTCGTGATGAGCGTGGCGGTCAGCCCATTCATTGTGAAGTATGTTGTTTCGCTCGTTCGAGCAACCCGTCCTGGCGAACCAGACGCACCCGAGGTGGTGAAAGAACTGCTCGATTTCGGGGCTGGCCCTCGAGCCGGACAATTCTTGATCCACGCTGGCAAAGCCATCGCAGCCATGGACGGACGATTCAGCGTTGGTATCGAAGACATCAAAAAGATTGCGGTTCCTGTCTTGCGACACCGCTTGAGTACCAATTTCCAAGCTCAAGCCGAAGGCATGACCACGGACAAAATCATCGTTCGATTGCTCAAGGACATCAAAGAACCGAACGTTCCAAAGTACGCTGGCATCGATACGAAATAAGA
>CANHVO010000064.1 GCA_947463915.1 Planctomycetaceae bacterium | reverse complement strand
GATTGGGGGTGACCATGTCCGGCGCGTAGCCGGAAGCGACAACGCGAATTTTAAAAAACTCGCTCTGGCGAACATGGTCATACACGTTTTTGCAAATGAATGTCAGCCTCTCCGCGAAGGTAGCGTGCGTCAAGACCGACTATCTATCAGCAACACATGATTACCTACGTAATTCATTAACGTGCTCTAGAAACTTCTCGACTCCAGTGGCATGAGCTTCCAGCCTGTTAAAAGTCTAGACATACAGGCCGCCTATCAATGACCGAAGATGGCAGAAAGATCGAACGCAGAAAAATGTTTTTGGATCATCTTTCTGCGTTCGATTTTTCTGCCTCCCAACCTTTTACTGTTCGTCTAGAAGTGTCAGTTTTCCTTGGGTACTGGAAACCAAGCCGATCTTTTGTGCTCTCTCCGACAACTCATTCAAGGCGGCTTGGCCCACGGTTCCTAATTGGACAGTCCAGTCGTTGACGTACAAATCGACATGCTGCATGAGCACGCGGTCATTGAACTCCTGCGCGTAATGCCGCATCGTTGGAATCGTTTCTTCGCGGTGCTTCAAACCGTAGTTCAGCGAGTCGTGAATAACCGACTGCACCGTTCGCAACGTATCGAGACCAAGCGAACGCTTGCCAACTATGCCCCCCAATGGCAGGGGGCACTTCGTTTCCGCCTCCCATCGTGTCCCGAGATCCTCGACCAAAAACAATCCTTCGCTCTGCCAAGTAAACCTTCCTTCATGAATGCAGACCCCAAAATCCGCAGTCTTGCTCTTCAAACGCGGCATGATTTCTGAAAAGACAGCCTGCTCGAGACTCGCAGTTTTCGGATAGAACAGCTGGAACAGGAGCGTGGCAGTTGTATGCTCCCCAGGACACAATGCAACCTGTGACAAATCGGTCGGTCTGCCTCCCTCTTTAGCCGCCAAGAGTAATGGACCAACACCGAACCCCAAGGCCGAACCACTTGGTAACACCACCATCTCTTCCGCTAAAAACAACGCAGCGTGAAAGCTAACTTTGGCGATGTCGAGCTCACCTTGAAAAGCTCGCGAATTCAATTGCTGAATGTCCAGCAGCTCGATTTGAAATTCGAGCCCGCGCCAATCGACCTTCCGTTGCATCAACGCATGAAAAGCGAACGTGTCGTTTGGGCAAGTCGATATCCCCAGTCGTATCGGCTGCGTCATATCCCTGCCTCATGTGAAATGGTTCTTTCGACCGCAAGCATCGCGTCGCGAAGCCGCCAATTGCTTTTGTTCCGATCACCAGCGAGATTGGAAATCCCACGGATGATGCGCAAGGGAGTTCCCGCAAACCGACACGCGACCGCAACCGAAAATCCCTCCATGTCCTCCGCGACCGCCTTGGGGTACTTCTCATACCGAAGCTGAACGTCGCGCTTGGTGGACGAAGCAGAGCAACAAGTCAAAAGGCAATTCCCGTTCGTTTGCCCCCCGTCCGACAATTGGATCGAATCGGCAATTTCCGTTGCTCCCGGCCATTGCTTCCACCCCATTTCATTAGCCGAGATGAACGCGTCCCCCGAGCCGGCTCCAATTCCATAACAAACGGCTTCGCCGAACTCGACCGCATCGCCCACCTGCAATTCCGGACTTAATGCCCCCGCAATGCCAATGAGCAAGACTCGTTTTGGCGCAAGCTCCGCGATCCATTGAGTCGCTCGTATGCCGGAAACCACGACTCCAAATCCGCATAATTCGATTCGACCGTTTTGCCGCTCGATTCCCTTTCGGAAGCGATCGGAAAGACAGTCCAACTCCATTTGGGTTGGGACAAGGATTAGCGTGGTAAGCACAGCGGCTCTTTGATTTAGAACTTGGGACTACTGCAGGATGGTCGCCTGGAACTCGGATTTGCAAGCTGCCAACGCGTTTTGCATGACCGTATCGGCTTGTTCGCTCGTCAGCGTTTCGGTCGGGCTTCGCAAGTGCATGCTCAAAAGAACTCGCTTCTTGCCATCGCCGTCCTTCTTGGTATCCCGATAAATCTCTCGAAACAAAACATGAATGCACAGAGGTCCTGCCGCCTTTTGAATAGTAGCCGATATGGACTGCCATTGCGTTGCTTCGCCCAGGATCAAATTCAAATCGCGTTCGATCGTCGGGAACGGAACAATGGGCTGCAGCTGTGGCACTAATCTCGCATGCTCCAAAAGCATATCCAAGTTCATTTCCCCCACCGCCGCGGCGCAGTCCAATTTCATCGAATCCACGATTGCGCGGTTCAGTTGCCCGATCCACGCAATCGTTTCGCCGTCGATCTGCCAAGCGATGCCGCTGAGCGGTGCTAGATAATTCCATGAGACCAGAGTTTTTGTCAGTTTTGTCTGAATGAAGTCTGGTCCGCAAACGCGATGCAATATTTCTTCGAAGGTTCCAGCCACGCGTCGGATATCGGCCAGTCCAATAACGCCTAGATTGAATTGCTGGCCAGGCAGACCCGTTGTGCGAGGCAAGTATACATTGGCAGTTTCAAACAGCTGCGAATCGCGATTCGTCTGCGATTGATTGTAAAGCCGCGCTGCAATCAAACTTGGAATCAGCGAGCGACGCAACTGATTTGCCCCTTCGAGCAACGGAATCAATGTCGTCATCGGCTCTTCGGCTGTCCAAGGCGAAATCGCGGACACTTGCGATTTCCCGATCAGGCTCGGTGTCATGGTCTCATCGTATCCCGCAGCGCAAACCACACGACGAACCGTATCCATGACGATGTCTTTCGGGCGCTTGGCAGAGGAGACCAACGGCACCGCGGCGTCCTCTGGAATTTGCTCGTAGCCATGAATGCGGGCGATCTCTTCGATCAAATCGATCTCGCGAGTCAAATCCAGGCGATAGCTCGGCGGGACAACGCGTGCATCGGCCTCGCTTGGTTCGCCTGATACTTTGCAGCCGAGATGAACAAGTATCTCAAGCGACCTTTCCCAGGGGACATTGATCCCGAGTACGCTCACAATCTTGCTTTCTCGAAGAACAATCGGTGTTTGGTCGATTGGCCGTTCACCTGTGTCCACGGAGCCGGCCAAAAGCTGACCACCAGCGGTCTGCAAAATGAGCTCACAGCAGCGACGCGACGCCCAATCCATGTTCGCATGGTCAATTCGCCTCTCGTAGCGATACGAAGATGGCGAATGAAGTTTCAGTTTGCGAGCGGTGCGCCGAATGGAAAGAGGCATGAACTCGGCAGCTTCCAGTAAGACGTCCACGGTGCTGTCGGACACTTCGCTTTCAACGCCACCCATTACACCGCCAAGTGCGACTGCCCGTTCCGCGTCGGCAATCACCACCATTTGCGAATCAAGTTGATAAGTTCGGTGATCGATTGCGACGAAGGTCTCTTTGTCTCTGGCTGGCCGAACAATGATTCGACCTCCTCGAATGTTGGCAAAGTCGAACGCGTGCAAAGGTTGTCCGCACTCGAACATCACATAGTTGGTCGCGTCTACGACATTGTTAATCGGCTTGACACCGATCGCGATTAGCCGCTTCTGCAACCAAGCGGGACTCGGCCCGACTTTCACTCCGCGAATCAAACGACCGGTATATCGCGGACAAGCTTCTTCGAACTGGTTCTCGATCGCCAGCGCTTTCGATGTAGGTTCGTCTGAGGTCTTAAGCTGTGGAGCTGGGATTCGAAGCTCCTTTTTCTGAAGCACGGACGCTTCGCGGGCGATTCCGATGTGGCCTAAGCAGTCACCGCGATTGCTCGTTATCTCGAGATCGATCACAGGCACTCCATCCACGATCGCGGTGCTCTCGTGGTTGAGGCCAGTCAATGCCCAGCGAGTAGCCATGTCCTCGTGGCTGACATCGATATCAACGTAGTCCGACAACCATTCCCATGAGACTAACATGAACTCTATTCCCCGTCGTGTGTGTGTCTTACGATGCAAACTGTCGCAAAAAGCGAACGTCGCTGCGGTAGAGATCGCGAATGTCCACGATCCCGAATCGCCTCATGCAGAGTCGTTCGACTCCTAGGCCGAAGGCAAAGCCGCTCCACTTTTCCGAGTCGATTCCCAACGCTTGAAAGACATTTGGGTCAACCATCCCAGCTCCGCCGAACTCGATCCAATTGTTGTTCCACCAATAGTCGACCTCAACGCTCGGCTCGGTGAACGGAAAGAACGACGGCCGAAAGCGAACCTTGACATCGCTACCGAGATAGCTCGTCGCAAAGAGTCGCAAAACGCTTTTGAGTTGCGCCATGGTTACATTTTTATCGACCCACAAGCCTTCCATCTGATGAAACATCGGAAAGTGCGTCGCATCGGGTGCGTCAGGACGATAGACTCGCCCCAATGAGATGATTCGAAGCGGTAGCGGTTGCGTTTCCATCACCCGAATTTGAACGGTGCTCGTCTGACTTCGAAGCAGCATCGCATCGCGGTCGGTGGGGTTGTGCATCTGCTTGCTAGCAGTTGCCAAATAGAAATTGTCAAGCGGATCGCGAGCTGGATGGTCCTCGGGAATATTGAGGGCCATGAAGTTGTGCCACGTGTCTTCGATCTCGGGTCCTTCGGTTATACTGAACCCCAATCGGCCCATGATATCCTTGAGATGCTCGATCGTCTGCGTGATCGGATGAAGCTGGCCTAAGACTGGTCGAATGCCGGGCAGCGTCGGGTCAACGAGTTGTTCGTTAGAGATTTTCTGCGAACCACCACCGAGACGCTCGGAAGCGGATTCGAGAGCAGATTGAATCGCGTCACGGACTTCATTGAAACGCTTGCCTGCTGCTGGGCGATGCTCCGATTCGATCGCTCCCATCAGCTTCTGAACAGCTTTGATCGCACCGTTTTTAGCGCCGACGAACTTAACTCGCAGTTCTTCCAAATGCTCGGACGATGCAACCGAGTCAAGCGACTGTTTGGCTTCGTTTAGCAACCCGTCGAGCGAGTCGACAAAATTCTGAAGGGACATAGATTAGGTTCTCTGACTCTGTTGTCACACGGACTCGTTTGTCACTCTATGCAACGAGCCCACGACTACTGTCGCGGGCTCGTAAAAATGTAGCAGGCACATTCCATGCTTTTTGATTATGTCGTTTAACAGTCAGCCGAAGGCGTACTTCCAACAATGCCGAGTACGCCTGCGGCTGACTGTTAAACGATACGCTACTTGAAGGACTAAGGTCAAATCAAACTAAGCAGCAGCTTTAGCTGCGATTGCCTTCTTTACCGCGGCTACAACGACACCGAAACCAGCTGCATCGTTCACAGCCATTTCAGCAAGTTGCTTTCGGTCGATTTCGATCTTGGCCAAAACTAGACCATGAATGAATTCGCTATAACGCAAGCCGTGCATTCGGGAAGCGGCGTTCACGCGGATGATCCAAAGGCGTCGGAAATCACGTCGCTTGCGACGACGATCTCGGTATGCAAACCGTCCAGCACGTACTAGATTTTCTTTGGCTGTTCGGTAGAGACGACGGCGTCCGCCGACGTAACCCTCGGCTCGTTGAAATAATCTTCTCTTGGCCTGCCTACGAGCTGAGCCTTTTCTTGTTCTCATGTCTAAACAATCTTCGATTCAAATGGCGTTTCAGGTCATCGCAAAGGGCTGCTATCAAAGCAGCAACGGCCCGTAAAAGTTGGACTTCGCGACAGTTGTTACCCAAACGCCTGGTGATAAAAATGGGCCAGGTGTTTCAGTCAGCTTTAGTAGCTATAGCCACGCAAAGCGTCATGTACAGCTCGCTGGAAGTTAGGTTCCAGGACTTTGGTGCCACGCAATTGTCGAATCTTCTTCGCCGATTTGCTGATAGCAAGGTGGCTCGTGCCCGCTTTGCGGTGCTTCACCTTGCCGCTCGCTGTGAGACGGAATCGCTTCTTGGTGGACTTGTGAGTCTTTAGTTTGGACATTGCAGCACTAAGGCATTCTAAAAAGTCGGTATATAAGCAACGTTAATAACGACGTCCATCGTCGTCACTCTCGGTACGGTTCCGAAAATCAGGGGGCGGCAAGTTTAACGGTCGCACCCGATTCGTCCAAGTCTAAATCGGACGTTAATTCTCCAAATCCTTAGGTCGAAGTTCCTCGATTGCGATTCGGCCCCAAAAACAATGGAATTATTCAACAGTCTAGGTAGCGAAAGTCGTCAAGACTTTCGGCTGCGTCGTCTAAACGACTGATACTCTTGTCGAGTTTCGCTACAAAGTACTTCGCAGCGTCACCCTCCACTCGCTACGCTCGCCCCTCCCAGCGGTAGAGTGTCTAATCGAGCAATCTCTTCGAGGATAAACCCTAACGCTGAACCCTATTTACCGAAAGCGACCTATCGCAGGTACTTTTCAATGCAAACGCCCACACCGATTAAACGATTTCAGTTCACGATCGGAAATCTTCTGCTAGCAACGGTATTTCTTGCACTTTATTTCGTTAATTGCTCCGCCACCACAGACGCGATCCGGTTGGCCAACGAGAATGCAACTTTGCGAAAAAAGCTAGGCTATGTTTCGATTGAGGATACCACCAAGATTCAATGCATTCAGTTAGATTCTCGTTGGCACGGTCACTGGGTTTGGAGAATCTATGTTCCAGCTGGTAAATTTAACTTGAATACCAGAATTCGCGAAGATCAGTCGGGGCAGGACTCTACCGTTTCTATTCCCATCGACGGCCCACGCGAGTTTACGTTTCAGCTCATCGCAACCAAACATCCAAAGGGTGACTTAGCTTATCTTGGTTTGATAGATGACGCGAAACAAGGAGAACTTCTGGCCAATGGCTTGAAAGGAAGTCACCTCGAATACTTGCAGCACGATTTGAAAGTTACCCATTTGCATCTCGATTATTCGAATCAAAAAGCAAAAGAAAACGCGACCTTCTTCGATCTCTTTAACGTAAGGTTCTATTCCAAGGGAGAGCTGACAGAGGACGGTATCAAAGTTTGGATCAATGAATCAAGGTAGCGAAAGTCGTCAAGACTTTCGGCTGCGTCACCTGAGCGACCGAAACTCTTGACGAGTTTCGCTACCAAGTACTTCGCAGCGTTGCATCTTTGGAGGGGACACGGATCAATTATCCCAGATGCTACTCTTCCTTGTTTTCCTGCCGTACTTTATCGAGCGAGTTCATGATAGAAATGGGACGCCGGATCTGCGGGTCGGATGCGGTTCCATTCACTTCAATTTGCCATAGCGCGGCTGCTTTGGAGCTGGAGAGCGGGCCGACCACTGTGCCCAATAGGCTGCGGCGCCCCACGTTCGCCAACAAGTCCAAATGCAACTCGCGACGCAGGTTCACCCAACCTGAGCCTCGCATCGAAACCAAATCGCCATCCAGCACGAGTTCGTGTATCGGTAACCGATCCCCATCAACTCCAAATTCAACATCGCCAGAATCAAAAGCTCCCTGGCTTGGACTGACTGACAGCAATCGAAAGAGTCGAATCATCGCTGGTAGCTCGTATAAATTTGCGTCCCGCAACCATGCTTTGCCTTGCCCCTCTAACGAAGCTGTGTTGTTAAAGGCACCCGTTAGATCACACTGAATGGATAGTTCGCCTCTAGCTTGCGTTGCTGTTTCGCCAATGTCAACCAGCATTCCTTGCAAGTCAGCTTTTGCCAACCTTAGCCGATACTTGGAACGCTGCTGGCTATCGAGCGACTCAACGCCGCTCACGAAGATGGTGCCGCTCAACGCCCGAGCTCGAATATCCGATTCCATAACGTCCAAAGGAATGTCTGTAGTATTCAAACGCACGGCATTCGGATTAGGGAGCGGTGCATTTGGGAGCCGTCCCATGGAATCGATTCGATTGGATAGAGCATCGCGAATCGGGCCGCGATGCGATGCTTGCTGGATGTTGTTGTCGGGGGCTCGATGAAGCGACGACTGAAATACGGCGGTAGATACGGAACCGTCTTTTGATGTAACTTCGTTTGATATCGGGGGGACCGAAAGCAAGTTGTTGGATTGCATCCATGCAACCGCATCGCGACCAAAAAGAACCTCGCGTTGATTGAATGCAAATGGGCCATCGACCCGTGTTACGGCGATGTCCTTGATGGCTAACGCATCGAGATTCAATCGTCCAAATGCCTTTGGACCGGTCGGCGTGTTTTCACCGCGTAAAGTGACGGCCCCTCGAATTCCGGATGCGATTCCAGCACCGAGTCGTCCGTCCTCGAACTGGAGATCCAAGTCCCAATCGCGCACGATGGATTGAGTCGTGGTAGGGGAAGTAACGCGCGTTGTTCCCGTAATGTTGACCGGCCCTCGAAAATCCAGTTTGGCAAGCGGGTCCTTTAGATAAGGTGGCAGGCAAGCGAGCAGGCTTTGGTCGACGTGCAATCGAGTCAAATCCTCCCAGGTTACGAGCCCATCCCATGTGCCATCTGGATGCAAGCTACATTGCCCATTGGTAAAAAGTCGACTCGATTCGTGTTTGCCTGAAAGAGATTTGATATCGATGTGTCCAGGCTGGTAGATGATATTGCAAGCGACATCATTGATTTGATACGGCAGAGACTCGGGACGAATGGAAACAGCGCCTCCCGTACGTACGCCCAACTCCCCTTTTTCCGTAATCGTCACGCGCATATCAAGCGGTACATCTCCCCGCGTTCGCGACATGTTCATTTGGACGTTGTCAATCACACCGCTGGGATGCAACTGATCCCACAATCCTCGTACGTTTCTTGGCAACGCCCGTTGCAGTTCTTCATCAAGGCTCACATCGTAAGCGTCGAATAAGAGATCCATCGATTCTAAACTGGAATTACGGCTTTGGCATACGCCCGAAGCCTTGATTCGAGCGCCGTCGTTCCGTCCAACAAAGTCCTTTAGTAGCAAGCGGTCGTTGTCGATTGTGGCTGCACCCTGGATATCGTCGATTGGATAGCGAAAGCCATCGTATTTGATAGAGCACTCAGAAAAGATTAACTCGAGCGATCGCGATAGAGTTTCTGGCTGGTTCGCTTGCCTCAAAAAACGCCCTTGTTTTAAGTGGACCGTTCCAGTTGGATGCAACGATAGAACGAACTTCTGCAGACTGCTCTCCGGTGCCCCTCGAGCCGAAAGTGCCTTGAGAAGCCTTTCATCGATCGCGATCGGGCCACTCGCTGCCAGTTTCAGATCCATTAACCATCGAGGTTGTGCACGAACCAGTGTTAGTGCTCCATTGATCTCTTGGTCTCCCGCCATGGCGGCGAGCGACTTTGCAACAATCGCATCGTTCTGGTAGAGAAAATCGCCTGTGAGATTACGAATGGGATAAGGGAAAAACTCCGGTTCGATTCCCGCATTTTTAGCTCGCACCGCCACTTTAGGAATCCATCGTTTGCCGTCAAATCCCAGGTCGGCTTGGGCATCGACCAAGCCGCCACTAACTCCCATCTTTTGCCAAATGTCCTGCAATGGCACAGGCAAGGCCTGGTAGAGTCGCTGGTCCAAAGAAAGGTCTTGCACTGTGATCTTGGCTGTAATGGGCGCTCCGGCAGCGAAGCCATGCATATCGCATTCCAGGGCAACCGAAGTTGGACCACTCGTTGCGCGAATCTTTCGCAACTGCATTAGCCCATTGGTGAGGAACAACTCTCCGGACAGCGATTCCAATGGATAAGGGACTTTGGGGTGCATCAAGCGACCATCTGCGACTTTAGCTTGCGCCACGTAATGAATTTTGCCCTGATCTGAGCCTGCTGAAAAGTCACCATCCAATTCGCCACTAAAACCTGCGGCATGGACAAAATACTGTTGCAGTAGTGATGGAAGTTGACCGACCAGTCGCTGCGAGAATGCAAGTTTCGTCACCTTGCCGGCGGCTCGCCATGAAGTTTTGTCTTGGTTGATTGCTGCTCGAACCGTCAAGTTGTTGAAGTAACTACTAGAAACACTTGCGTTGACAATTGCAGAAAGTGGCATGACTCGGCCATCGACCATTCGCGGCGCCAGTTCTTCATGCACCCTTAAATCATGAAGGATGATCTCGCGATCCTCGCGTCCCGTCTCTCCTCCGAGTCGAATCAAGCCAGAGCGAATATCGATCACTGGCAAGTTTTCGCTTAGAGGTTTGGAACTCGACAACTCTTGAAGGCTAAACTTGCCTTCGCTGGTTGGCCATACACACAATTCCACATCGTTGGCTTCAACATTTTGGACCGGTAGTTGCCCTTGTACCAAGCCAATCATTTCAATGGGCCCAGAACAAACGATTCGTCCGCAGCGAACCACGTCTCGAAGCCCTGAATCTGTCGGCTTGGCGATGCGAATCCCCTCGATGGTTATCGACTTTCCTGCAAGAAAGTGGGCTCGCTCTACCGTCACGAAGTGAGATGGAAACTCCTTTCGGAGCAGCTTGACAATCTCTTGGGTCAGCTTGCCATCCACACGCCCCATTAGCGAGAAGTAACACCATAGCCCGAGTATCGCTATCAAAAGCAACCAAACTAGCCGATGTTCCCAAACACGATCTCGGCTCCGGCGAATGGAATCCGCGGAGATTTCGGTGTTCTTATCTTTTGGAACAGCTGTCTTCCGTGACATCGTTTTTGTCTATCGATCCATCAAATTTCAGTCCAAACCCAATCGTTGCAATAAAATCAGCTCGCGTTTCGTGTAGCCACTTTGGCATAAATCCATTTTGCCACTGTGGTACTTCCGACTCCTCCAAGTACACAAATTGCTAAAACCGCTGGTTGCCTGTACCGCACAGAGCCTATGAAGAACATATGCAACAGGGCGAAATACAAACATGGCATCGCAAACAACCATGCTCCGATGTCGAATCTGCTCCGCCACATTCCAATTGCTGCAAAGGCCATGATTGCTGTGTAGCCAATCGCTTCCATCCACCTCACCGCGTCGCTTCCGAGCTCGCGAGCTACCGGAAGCGGTGACCACGTCTTTGCCAATTTTACCAATCCAAGCTTCATAGCGTCAGATGAGTTTCCCAGAGCCCAGTCAATAGCAGCATTCTTTAGTCGTTGGTCCACTCGCCATTCCAGAGTACTTTCGAGCTTTTTTCCCGTCAGAAGCGTTCGCTCGTCCTCTGCTTTCTGCTCGACAATGAAAGCATTCACAAATTCCATGCCTTCATCGCTGCTACCGGATGCTCCTGGGTGCCAGCCATCGTAGAGGCTTGCGCCAACCTGCAATGTAGTCGGAACAAACTTATCCGTCTCCATATAATTGCGCACCCACCATGGGCTCATCACCATGCAGACGCCCAAGCAGAAGAAGCCGCATCCAGCACCCCATTGCCAACTTTGTTGCAATGCTCTTTTGCTAGCGATTTTTTTCCTCATCGATTGCCACATTAGACAGAGCAAATAGGCGAACAATACTGCGGGCCAAAGACTCCAGCTTGGCCGGGCCAAGCATGCCGCTCCGCTTACCGCGCCGGACAACAGCATCCAACTCCACGCGACTTCCCATCGTTCTTTTTGCTTCGCTTCGATCGCTAGTGAAGAAAAACCTAAACTCAATAGCATGAGCGGACAAAAAATGGATTCGCTCAGCACGAAAATGCTCATGCCTATAGCGCCAGGATAGAATACGGCAAGAATGCCAGCCCAAACGCCAAACAAGAGCTGATCACTGGTCGTCAAATCACGGGATCGCCCCAGCCAAGATGCAAAGAGCATCAGCAGGTAGATGCAAACCGCCCCCATTGCGCAGCCGGCGACTCTCGCCGCAAAAACCATTTCCCAATTCCGTTGCTCTTGCTCCGATGCCGTGAACACGGACAAGAAAATAGGATAGAGCGGAGCTCTGAATACGCGAGAGTCGGGACTGCCATATTGATACGGAAGCCCTTGCTTAATTTTACTTGCCATTAGCCAATAGGAGTCGCTGTCACCAAATCGAAAATGCGATTCCCCAGCGACCGAACTCTGCCAATAGTAAGCAGCAAAAACTCGAAGCACAAAACCGACAAGGAGAATGGCCCCCCAGATTGCTATGCGACTTTTCAGGGACCAATCGTTCGCTTTTGACCAATGCTTATCTGGAGTGCTCAATTGAGAAGGAGTCAAGGTGATTTAACTCTAATCTCGAGTCCTGGCAGAAGCTTGTAGACTTCGAGTATATCCAAATAGGGATTCTTACCGTTGAAGTCCGAATCTCGAAACTTGACACGATCAATGAACGTCGGGATCGATTCCTGGCTTGAGTCCATGGCCACCCAGCGTAGGCCATCTTGAATCTCCACCCATGTGTGAAACTTCATCATAGGAGTTTCGTTGGAACCGTTCAATTTGACTCCAATTGCAATTCTAGACGGAATGCCTAACGAGCGACAAACCGCTGCGAGCATGGTTGCATGCTCGACGCAATTGCCTTTTCTCGACTTTGCAACGAAAGGTAAAGGCCGAATTTGGACATCATATTCGATAAGGCTCATGTGTTTTTGAATCTCCCTCTGACACGTTTTTGCTTTGTCTATATTCGAACTGTCGTTCGAGAGCGAGTTGTCCGCAGCAATCAACCCTTTGCCAAGTTTTTGGATTGAGGGCGTATCTTTGGGCACGAAGTCAGAATCAGCCAAGTAAGCTGGGTTCTTTGCAACTGAGGTCCATCTCGAAACTGGGTCCGGCTCGATTCGATTGCGGAAGACTGTAACATCGACGGTTTTTGGATCGACGGACTGAATATCTTGCCCGATCTTGTCGGTGAATACGGGATAGAGTTCCACAGTCTTGTGACGGAACCGGAAGGTGGCTGAAGTCAACTCACTGTCCTTTTCAACAATCGTCTCGATGTCCCCACTGAGCGGAATCGCGACTGCTGGTAAAGCCCTGAGGTCAGCACAAGATTCAAAGATTTCACCAATAATCGGCGTGGAGCGATAAGAAAGGATGTCGTTTTCCTGAACGAAAGACTTCAGCCCTTCTCCCTTTTGGTCAACCCACAAAAGCGATTGTGAGCCACCCTCACCGATCACTCCGATACTCCGCACCTCGAGCAGTTCCTGAGAGCCACCAAGCATGGTTGGAGTTGGAATGTATGCTTTTGCGTCCAAAACACCGTCAACCAATTTCCGTCGCAACGGGTCGAAGTACTTCAGCTTTCGTAATTCACCCGGCAACATTGGCTTTCGGAGCATCGATTGTTCAACGGCGAATGGCCCGCGATAGTCTTTCTTCCATTCCAACTGAATATCAAATCGTTTGCCGTTATCCTCACCGGAGAGTCTGAGTACGTCTTGGTTAACGGTTCCCTTGAAAGATTGTTTGGTTGAGCCCATTTCAAGAGAGCCTTCCATCCATATCAGTTCGCCATTATCGCGTTCAAAAGTCATGAGCCGAATGCGTTGCTCCGTCGGAATGTTCTTCACCGAGACGCGAATGCGACTATCAAGTTGATGCCGCAAATGGTTAGAACCGAGGTTTTCTGAAACGTCCGTTTTTTTGTGAGAAAACCCTACTGGCGCGTTTCCCAAATACTGAACCTCCCAGAGATCGCGAGGCAAGCTAACCGCTGTTGTCCATTTCTTGCTGGGGTCGTCTGTCGAAATTTTCGGCCTTGGCTGTGCTCCCGATCTCGTCGAATTAATCCGGGCCGAGTTGGCCTCTTTCGATTCGTTTTCTGCAGCTTGCTCAGATGTTGTTGGCGCAATCGCAATTTCTGTGGGCTTTACAGGCCTAGAGTTGCCTCCAACCTCTCTAAGGACTTTTTCCGTCGCAGCAAACCGATCTGTAGGGGAAGAGGGAGTACAGCCAACACACGTAAGCAGCGACAAAAAGAACAGAGGGTAGCAAAAAAGAATTTTGGTTTTCATGGCTTGTTTTGAGTTGTTAAGGCCAGCAGTTCCTTCCCATCGTAATCCATTTTTGGAAAACCCCCATCCTAGCGTACGAGACAATTCAGGTTGTAACGATTGTACCACTGGGAAAACGCAAGGAAATATTCTGAAATTGCGTGGCACGTTGCGGAGGTGACCTAATCTTGGTTGTTCCTCAAGGGTCCTTGTGGGAACGACGCCTATTCGTTTTGAGTCAACCGATCCCTTTTACCCTAGAAAAGCAACAGCTATTCCTATGGGCAACGCTCCCAAATCCCAGACTAGCAAGTCAGCAAACGCACACGAAAACAGTCCGCGGGCCAATCCAACGTCAAGCTTTCGCTCCCTCGAAGGCGATGACTTAGAAGCCCACATGGGCGTATTTCGTTATGGCACCTTCGATTTGACGGATGCAATTCGTCCTTCCTACGACTTGCAAGTGATTCCACGTCAAGGGTTTCGCTATGACTGTTACACCGATCCTAAAACGAACTCCCAGGTCCCAGTCATCATGGCTGCCGCCTCACGTGAACGACTCTTCGATCTTTTCATGGACTTGATCGATTGCCTCGGAGACGAAGTCGACTTGGTTCTTGAAACCAGCCACAGCGGTTCCTCCGACGAACACGAAGACCTCTACCGTGAACATATCGACGTCCCGGTCCTCAAAAGCGTCCTTTACGATTTTGAAGATATGCTCCTGAATGACGGTTGCACCGGCGTCGCGGTCCTCAATCCGCGAAAACAACAGGAGGTCCAGTTCGACGAACACAAGATGTTAATCTGCTACGGCTCGCCACTGGAATCTTTTGAACGCGTCCTCATCAAACACGACGTCTACCCCGACGAAAACATTCGCTTCATCACCGAAGCAGAGCATGTGCACAGCAGCACAGACGTGTTAGCTCGAGAATTCTCAAGGCTTCAATCGCGATTGGGAATCGATTTCGAATACGACAACAACGACGACCTTTCGTTGGAATGCTAAGCCAGAGTAAAGCGATTGTCCTCAATCGCTTGGCAGGCACTTTTGATCTGAATGAGATTTCAGGTCCGAATTAGAAAAATGACCGGAGGTGAAATACGGTCAAATTGCTTGAAATTGCAGAAGCCTTGCTGGAACCGTTTTTGGTTTACCCGATACTTTTTTTCACCCCTCTTCGCTTTTTCGGTTCAGCGACAATTGAGGATAATTGTGCGACACTGACTTCGTCTGAATCGGCCCTATTCGTACCGCAGCGCGTCGATCGGATCTAGCCTCGATGCTCGCCAAGCTGGATAAAAACCGAATCCGATTCCAATCAGAAGCGATACACCAACCGCAGCCAAAATGGCTTGCGGTGACGCCGCAATCGGCCATCCGGCTAACGTTGAGACCAAGATAGAAATCCCTCTGCCAAGTCCGATGCCAATCGCTGCTCCAAACAAACAAAGCAGTACCGCCTCAACCAAAAACTGCGTGAGAATATCACGTCCTTTGGCGCCAACCGCCATTCTGAGGCCAATCTCTCGTGTGCGTTCCGTGACTGAGACCAGCATAATGTTCATGATCCCAACCCCGCCTACGAGCAATGCAATCATCGCGATCGCAAGCAGCAGATTCGTCATCAGCGTCGTCGTGGAACCGAACATCTTGGTCAGTTCGGTCATGTTTCGTAAATTGAAATCGTCTACATCTCCTTCTCGGATGTTATGACTTGCCGACAGCGCTTGCTGAATTTCGTCAACCGCTTGCTCGATGACGTCCATACTCACTGCCGAAGCGAATATCTGGTCAACCTTGGTTTGCCGCTGTGGGCGTGGCGTGTTCAGCATTTGAGTTGCAGTAAGTGTTGTATAGAGCTCGATGCGGGATCGAGGATACGCATCGCCAAACGAATTGATGCCATCAGCACTTGGTGTCATGACGCTTTGATTGACCGAACCAAGCGTCGAGGCACTAACGCGATTCTTCATGGTGGTCCACGGGGTCAATAGCACATCGTCTTGGTCCATCCCCATCACATTCGCCCCTTTCCTACTCAATACGCCAATAACGCGAATGGGAACATTGTTGATTCGAACACTTCGCCCTATCGGCGATTGACTATCGAACAACTCCTTTACTAATGTTTGACCGATGATGCATACTTTGTTCGCATTTCGTACGTCTTGGTTGGTAAAGCATTCACCTTCGTCCAGAGATTTCCAGTCACGTATCACCAAGTAATCTGGGGTAGTACCGAGCATCGTAGCCGGAACCCAGTTATTGGAGCCAAAGACGACCTGCATTCTCGCTTGAACGGTTGGCGCGGCGGCAGCCACAGATGGGCAGCTTGTTAGGATCGCCGTCACATCGTCGGGGGTCAACGTGGGCATGGTGCCAGCGCCCATTTCCACACCGGCAGCCGACGCCGCACCAGGCATCACAATGATTAAGTTCGAGCCCATACTTTGAATGCTCTTACCCAACGTTGTCGATGCGCCTTTTCCAATCTCCATGATCGCGATGACCGACATGATGCCAATCACAATACCAAGCGTAGTGAGCATGGATCGCAGGACATTGCGGCGCAGCGCATGGATCGCGGTGCTACAAAGTCTCAAAAAAGGCCGCCATCGAAACCAAGAAACTCTTGATTGCCTCGCCGTGGATTGGCTATCCTCGCGCCAAAACTGTGCTGAGATCCGCCGTGCGATCGTAGTCATTTTGGTACCACCAGTCCATCTCGCACGTGAATTGTTCGCTTGGCGTGAGAGGCCACATTCGAGTCGTGCGTCACCAATATCATTGTCAAACCGACTTCTTCATGCAGCAACTCAAAGAGCTCCAGGATTTCAATCGAAGTCTTCGAGTCCAATGCGCCCGTGGGTTCATCCGCTAACAACAATCTCGGACGATTGATCAAGGCTCTCGCAATCGCAACTCGCTGTTGCTGTCCACCGGACAATTGTGACGGCTCATGATCCATCCGATCTGCCAAACCGACCAATTCAAGCAACTCACTTGCGCGGTCCACCATTTCCCGACGAGAGAGGATCGCTTCGCTATAGTCGAGCGGCAATGTGACATTGTCAATTGCCGTCATGCGTGGCTGCAAGTGAAAGTTTTGAAAGCAAAAGCCAAGCTTGGAGTTTCGAATCTCAGCGCGTGCATCGCGAGAAAAATCAGTGACGTCTACGGAATCCAAATTGTACGTTCCCTCAGTCGGCCTATCCAGACAACCCAAAATATTGAGCAACGTACTTTTGCCCGAGCCCGAAGCCCCCATGAGCGCTACCATCTCTCCCGATTCAACCGCCAGCGAGACACCTTTCAATACCGGAATGGTTACATCACCTCGTTGATAGATCTTGACGACGTTTGTCAGCTCAATCATGTTCATTTTTTTCCGCCCTCTTGTTGCTTTTCATTCGGGGAACAAACGGATTGGAAGCCTGCGCGATAGACTTTGCTAAGTATCCCGTCGCCGCTTGGCAATTTAATGTGAGTTCGCTCGAAGTGATTTCGACCATGCTGCCGTCGGAAATCCCAACTTGGACAGGAACCCCTCGAAGCTTGCCGGACTCGACAAGCCAAACCGTAGGTTCCGTTTGGTCAATTGACAAGTCGTTGCTCACCGCCTCCTTGGGCTGAAACCGAAGGGCCGTTGTAGGGACGCATAGGACATCCAAGCGCTCATTCACAATGAAGTCGACATTAGCGGTCAAATAGGGAAGCAACAAATCGGATTCATTCACCACCGAAACCACCACCGTGTAGGTTACGACATTCTGACTCATGGATGCATTCAGGCGAATTTGTTTCACTTCCCCCTTGAATGTCTGGTTGGGCAATGAATCGACAGTAAATCGCACGGGCATCCTAGGTTTGATCTGGCCAATGTCCGCCTCGTTGACGGAAACCCAAATTTCCAGCTGGCGAAGATCGGATGCTAGTAGAAACAAACTTGGGGTGCTTAGGCTTGCAACCACCGTTTGCCCTTGATTCACACGTCTATCGATGATGATGCCGTCGATCGGCGAAACGATGGTGCAATAGGAAAGAGTTGTCTTGGCGCGTTTCAAAACCGCTTGCGTGTTTTCCGCATCTGCTTCAGCGCCCGCGATGGCTGCTCGCTGCGATTCAAGCCTGCAGCGTGCTTGCTCGATGGCGGCTTTGGAGACGCTGACCGCAGCCCGCATCGATTCGAAGTCCGATCGCACTGTGTCGAACTCCGCCGCGCTGATCGAATTCGTCTTGGCAAGTCCCTGTGAACGCTGCCATTCTCGTTCTGTGCGCTCGAGTTTCGACTGTTGCTGCAATAGTTCAGCTTCACTCCGATGCACCGACGACTCCGCCTCTTTGAGCTGCGCTTTCGCTTGTGCTACTAGCGATGCGGAGCGTTTCGATTGTGCCTCGGCAATGGCTACCTCGATTTCGTAGACAGACGGATCGATTTGTGCCAGCAGCATTCCTTTGGTTACACGCGACCCATAGTCCAAATGCTTGCCTGTATCAGGATCGACTCCAAACTCCGTAACGCGACCAGCAACCTGCGCTCCAACGTCGATGATATCGGACGGCTCAAGCGTTCCGGTAGCACTTGTCGTGGTCGATATCGATTTGCGTTGTACCATAACCGTGCGAAACTCGACGCTATCGCCCTCGTTGCCGGATAGTCCGAATCGCAGGAAGGCCAAAAAAGACGAACCGCAAAGAATCGCAATAGCGGCGAACTTCAACATGGTATACCTCTTGTTCTTTTTCAGCATAGAAAGCACTTAATCGCATCCGCCAAAGTTTTTCATTTCGGTTATCCGTTGGGCGCTATTTATTATTTATTCGTAGGACGGCCTTTTCAGGCCGTCGTTACTGCAAAAAACGGCCAATTTCGATGCCCTAAAAAGGGCGTCCTACATTTTTCACGGCCTCGGAGGGCTCGCGGCTCGCGCCCTGCCGCTCACGGCGCAACAGGCTTCCGGACAACTCGCGTTGCATCCCACTTGATGTTCATATCAAACGGTCCCCCTGTCATCTTGGCCGTTCCAACAATCTTGTCTCCATTTAGTTTTCCTTCATGAGTTATGGTCATGGTCTTGCCTCCCTCTCCATTCCGCACGGTAAACTGGACTCGATCGTCCTTGCGGATGAATTCGCTGGATTCAAGCTTGGTTCCCTCTGGCGTAACAACCATGGCTACAAGTTTTCCTTGCCGTTCAATGACCTCCATCGAGACTTTCTTTCGCATGAGCCCCATGGCCATCGTCCACTCCCAAGCTCCGACGATTGGGTCTTTCGATTCCTTTTGCTGCACATGGGGACGATCTTGCGCAAATCCCGGATCGACCATAAGCAAGATCAACAAAAAAAGTATTCGCGCTGTAATTGTTCCTGCATTCAATGCACGCATGATTTTCTCCTTCGAAGGACTTTGGCATGTGTTTTTCAAGTTAATAAGCCGTTGGGCGCTAGCCCCGGTTCTCCATTTGCTCGACATTCGTCGAGAACCGGGGCTAGCGCCCAACGGCTAATGGTTCGTTTCACTTGAAGACTCATGCGGTTGTGCTGAACCTTAGTTGCTTTTGTTTTCCTGGTGGAGCGATCTCCAAGATAAACGTCGCAACGTCATCTCAAATGCCGCCGCGGAATTGCAAAATTCTTCAATTCGTGGCCAAACAGCTGGCTTTTTGGAAGAATTTGCAGTTTTTCCTACTTTCAGCGGCGGTACCTAGGTCTCGTTCGTGACCTTCGCTAAGGGGAGCAGCGGCATGAATGCTGCCATAGCACGACGCGCCAGCTAGTGAACCTGTTTGACGCGACGCGCAAACTAGTGAATTTACGAACGAACGCACGACGCACAAGTTTTGAAGTTTCACAAATTAGGCCTGAAAGGCCGACATATCCCTAGCCGTGGCTGATAAGCCACGGTGTGAAGACCAATCGAGAGACGAGCCCCGAAGGGGCGACACATGATCGAAGTGTGTCGGCCCTTCGGGCCTTGAAATCCTTTGGATTAGCAAGTCCGGTGCCTCACGGCACCGGCAAAGGATGTGTCGAGCCTTCGGCCCTCAATACAAATAATGCAGCTTCAAAACTTGCAAGATAGTGAATCTACGCTCCACTTCACAACATTGCGCGTCGTTCTACGAACCGCTTCACTAGCTATCGCGTCGTGCTAAGGATTGATTTCCGACCGAGCCTTGTTGAAAATAGCGGATAACACAGGACACAACCAACACGACCAGCATTCATGCGAACTGCCGAACAAATTGCAAAAGCAAAACTTGGCGATGAACTCGCTTTAGGAGAGCTTCTCTCTTCGTATGAACGCTATCTGCAAATGCTCGCCGAGATACAAATCGGCCGGGCCTTGCAGGGCAAAGTCGATGCCTGCGATATTGTGCAAGAAACGTTTCTGGAAGCACATCGTGCGATTCGAAAATTTGAGGGTGTGGAAATCCATCAGTTTGTCGCTTGGCTCAAGGCGATACTTTCGACGCGACTCGCAAACACCATGCGTCATTACTTGGGGACGCAGTCACGCGACATCCGCATCGAAGAACGTATCCAATTCCAAGTCGATCAGTCGTCGCTCTCGTTGGGTGGCATGCTAGTCGATCCCAAGAGTTCACCCAGTGAACATGTTGTTGGACTGGAGCAGTCGAAATTGGTGGCCGAGGCCGTTTCGCGGTTGCCTGCCGACTACCGTCAAACCATAATTCTCAGGCACCTAGATGGATTGACTTTCCCTGAGATAGCAAGAGCTATGCAGAAAAGCATCGATAGCGTTGAAAAACTATGGTTGCGGGCGATGACGCAATTGAAACGAGAGTTCGCCGAAAGCTCATCCGATGAAACTTGACCCATGGGCAATTACCGAGGTGCAAAAGGAAATCAGTGAGGCTGTCGATTGCCGCTTGATGGAAATTTCCCGCGAATATCTCCGAGCGCTCGAATCTGGGGAGCAACCGAATAGGAGCTCCTTTCTTGATAGATACCCCGAGTTGAAAGATCAAGTCGTCGAGTGCTTGGATGGGATTGATTTGGCGTTTACCTTGCAGCGGCAGGGTCGCAAAAAGGATTTCCCGATCCTTGGCGAATGCGATCGGCCGGCATTTGAACCTTTGGGCGACTTTCGAATCATTCGACAGCTTGGACGCGGCGGCATGGGAGTTGTCTACGAAGCATTTCAGATGTCGCTAGCTCGGAGTGTCGCATTAAAGGTTTTGCCATTTGCGGCTGCATTGGACGATCGACATCGAAAGCGTTTTCTGGTCGAAGCACAGTCGGCAGCGCAACTCCATCATCCCAACATTGTCCCGGTTTACGCCGTCGGTTGCGAGCGTGGAACGCACTACTACGCGATGCAGTTGATAGATGGGCAGCCCATTTCAGCATCGGTTTTCGATAGTCCATTGCAATCGACCGACAGGCAGTTGTCCGACCGGGGTGCGTCCACAATTAGTAGTCATCAGGATGCCACTTTTCGTGGCAACAAGTCGCTTGGCAGTTTGAGCTCAAAAAATCAAACTCGGGATCGAAACAGGACGATCGCTGCCATGATTGCGGATGCAGCGGACGCGTTGGATTATGCTCACTCGTGCGGCATCGTGCACCGGGACATCAAGCCAGGGAATCTGCTCTTGGATGTGACTGGCAAGATTTGGATCACCGACTTTGGGCTCGCTCAAATCGCAACGAACGAGCAGATGACTCAAACTGGCGACCTACTTGGCACATTGCGCTACATGAGCCCTGAACAAGCGTCAGGGCATCGAGGCGTGGTCGACGAGCGCAGCGATGTTTATTCCCTGGGAGCAACTTTGTACGAATTGCTGACCAGAAAAACGATGTGTCAAGGGAGCGATCGACAAGAAATCTTGCATCAAATCCTAAACTCCGATCCGATCCCATTGAGAAAATGGGACCGATCGATTCCTGAAGAATTGGAAACCATCACTCTTAAGGCGCTGCGGCATTCGCCCAGTGATCGATATGACTCGGCAAAAGCATTTGCTGATGATTTGAGGCGTTTTCTGAATGAGAACCCCATTCTGGCCCGGCGTCCAACGATGGTGGACCATGTTCGGAAATGGATGAGGCGACATCCATCGACGGTTTTGAGTCTTTTGTTCGCGTTGGTTGCGGCCGTACTTTCGCTAGCCGTCGTTACGGCGACAGTAACCCACCAGAACACGCTCACAGATGCCGCTTTGCAACGAGAACAGCTTCGAGCAATCCAAGCCGAAAAGCGTCTCTCCATCGCTCAAGCAGCTGCGGATGAAATGATTCGCATGGCGGAAAATGAACTGAGCATCAGCCCAATGGAGGAAGTGTTGCAGCAACGATTGCTTAGCTCCGCGCTCAAGTACTATCAGTCATTGATCGACGAAACGCACGACAATTCGGAGGTTCAAAGGGGATTGGTAGAGACTCGCGATCGCGCTGAACGAACATTGTTTAGGCTTACACTGGTTCAGCGAATTCGTGAGCTTCGGCTGCTCGCTCTTCTACAGGTTCAATTGGAACTTGGCCTAACGCCAGAACAATCCAATGCGTTGGCTGTTGCGACTCAAACAGAACTAAAGCCAGGCGATGTCGACTTCCTCGCTTTGGCACAGAAGTACATGGCATTTGCCGACCAAATCCTCACTAGCGATCAAAAACTACGGCTCAAACAGATTGCGGTCCAAATGCAAGGCCCGCCGGGATTGAGGGACATGGTGGTCACTGGGCAACTAAAACTGTCAACAGAGCAATTGCAGGCCATCCAAAGCGACATCGTAACTTTCTTTGGAATGAATCAAGATGCCATTCCATTTGAGATTCTTCTACCCAACACATTGGACGGCAGAATGGAGAAGGCGGGCAATGGACAGATGCAACAAGTGATGGAAATCTTGTTGAAACGTTTGACGCCCGAACAACTCGAGAAATGGTATGAGCTGACGGGCTCGAAACTGGAGCTATAATTACGAAGCGAGAGCTTATGGCTATCGACCAAAGGCACTCCTTTTCGATCCTGTTTTTGTAGCGGATGGGCGCGTGCCCGCCGGTTTTATCGGCATTCGGTGATTAGTCACAGGACGGTTTTCGCCGTTCCGCTAACGAAGTGAACGTCTTAGGGTTGATTGCTGTTTTGCGTTCTTGAGCCCAGACGGGGCCAAGGCCATCTCTGCAGACTTAACTGCGGAGCAGTGGCATTTGAAAGCCACGGATGAAATCCTTCAGAGCTCCGGATCAATCGGAGCGAAATACCTGGGGTTTCGTTCGCGGTGCGAACTTAACCCCAGGCTGAAAAATCCCATCGCATTCGCGATTCAATCGCAGAAGATTAATACGTTTTAGTTGTGGCGATGTGCTTAGTTGAACTAGCCTAACTGAGTCAATGTGAAGCTTCGCAAAGAACTAATGAACCTCGAATCAAATAAGTTCATACAACCTCCCGTCCACCGATGAGGATTCTCTGGACTTCTAGGTTCCCATCAAGTACCAGGATGTCGGCTCGCTTTCCAAGTTCGAGGCTCCCAGTTTGGCGAGCAATGCCCGTGCGTTCGGCGGGAGTGAGGCTTGCCATTCGTATCACTTCGGGAAGAGTCGCGGAGGTACTTTCGAACATGTGTCGTACCATATGGTCCATACCCATAACCGAACTCGCAAGGCCTCCCGAAAGATCTCTCCCGACCTTACCATCGCTTTCAAACCAAGTCCCATCGACTTTGGAACCAAAACGGTATCGCCCATTCGGCATGTCGAGAGATCGATTGCTGTCCGTCACCAAGAGTAACTTGCTAGCTCCCTTCATTCGGAATGCGAACTCCAAAAGTTCCGGCGCAAGGTGGCACCCATCGGCGATCACTTCGGTACTCATCTCGGGCATCATCAGAACAAACTCCGCCATGCTCCCTTGCATGGGTGTTCCAAATCGTTGACGTAGCGATGGAACCGAGCTCATGGCGCACCAAAAATGATCAACATGGCGCATCCCGGAATGGAACGCGCTTTTCATTTCCGACCAACTCGCGTTCGAGTGACCGCAAGTAATCAAACATCGTCGTTTCTTCGCCGCGCGATAGAACAGGTCAGCACCCGGAAGTTCCGCAGCGCATGTGGCAATCTTGATCAGTCCAGTTGCAAAGTAGAGATCGAATTCCTCGCTCGTGGGGGAGCGTCGGCCTTCTTTGGAATGGCAACCAACTTTGTCTTCTGCAAAATAAGGACCATACAAATGGACTCCCGCGATGCGAGCGACGGAAGCTCCCTTTCTTCTGGCCTCCTTACAGCTTTGCAGCATCGCAAAGATTTGCTCGGGTTTGCCCGTTGTCGTTGTGGGAAAAAGAGTGGTGGTTCCGTGTTTTGCATGAGCACGACATGCTGTTTGAACTGCATCAACCGTGCCATCCATGAAGTCCGCACCGGCGCCACCGTGCACATGTATGTCGATGAATCCCGGCGCGATGAAGCCTCCTTTCCCGTCAATCACTTGAAAGTTGCTTCTTGTCCGTTTCATCGATTTGCCGACGTACACGATCTTCCCTCCCTGGCAAACAATTTCGCCATTGGAGATCAAACGATCTGGCAACACAACGGTTCCGTGCGTCAACAAAAGAGGGGGCATACTAGCTCCAAGGCTCTATCCATGTGATATCCAACGGGCCCAATGCCGAGGCCTCCCAGCTATTTGCTCCCGACTCAATCATTGTAGCAACACCGTGGCAATACGAGAGTGCCCTCGAATCGCAAAGTAGACTCAATCGGCAGAAAGATCGAACGCAGAAAAATGTTCGCAAATCATCTTTCTGCGTTCGATCTTTCTGCCAATGTTGTGATTGGTTTGCTCGTCCCCAT
>CANHVO010000063.1 GCA_947463915.1 Planctomycetaceae bacterium | reverse complement strand
TTGTGCCCAAAAATGAAAAAGGCACCGCGACAAGATCAAGATCAACTGAAGGTCCTCTCCCTCCTCCAGCCAGCCTCGAGCAAATCGCGGTGCCATTGTTTCGGTTGATATAAAATTGAACTTTTACACACACACACGCCCAAAATCAGTCTTCCGATACTCTATAAGCAAATGCAGCTTGCGTACCAATCCATCAACTTGATTTTCGAATGACGGCATTCGCTTTCGTCATTGAGGCGATAAAAGGAGCTTATGCAACCATCTCGACGGCTGAATGGTGCCTTTGCTTCCTCAAAAAAAACAAGAAAATAACCGGTCGCAATAACTCGCAAAAAAATTGGGGGGCAAGGGAGGTGCGATTGCATATGAATTGAGCATTGCTGCTGCTTGAAAAATAGGCGTGTCGCATCAGGCCTGCTAAAATCTCGAAATTTTGCAGGCAGCGGCTGTTGGTGATTTGCGTAAATTTAGAAGCTTTGAATGGATCGTTTGGCTAGCGGCATCGCCCAAATGACGAAAATGGTGGGAATCGCTTAAGCCCTTCTTTACAGGCGATTGGAGACGGAGATACTTGCGACACAATCGAATTGGTCGTTTGTTCGATTGAACTGATCGATTGCCCCCACTCGCAGGAGATTTGATGCCAACTTCATGGATGTCCCGAATGGCTGTTTCCGAGCTCTCGACATACCGTTGGAGCTTTGAAGAAGATGTTCTTCGGTACAAGGAGCATGGTTTCGATGCGATTGGTGTGTGGCGTCCAAAGCTTTCGGACTGCGGTGAATCCAAGGGGCGTGAGTTGCTCTTGGATCAAAAGATGAAAGTCTCGTCGCTCAATTGGGCTGGGGGCTTTACCGGCAGCGATGGTAGTACCTTCAAGGAATCGCTCCATGATGCTCTAGATGCAATTGATGTTGCAGCACAGTTAGAGGCCGACTGTTTGGTGATTCTTGCTGGCAGCAGGTCAGGGCACACTCGCAATCATGCGAAGCGACTGCTTGCTCAAGCTTTGAAAATTTTGGCGGAAGCGGCCCAAGCGGTCGGAATCCAATTGGCCGTTGAGCCGATGCATATTGGATGTGCCCATGAGTTTACGTTCTTGACCAGTGTCCCAGACACCTTGGATGTGATCTCTGGAATTGGGAACAGCAATTGTGGAATCGTTTTTGATTGCTACCACATGGCCCAGGATCCCAATGTCATTGACTGGTTGCCCTCGATCGTCCCCTTCATTCGATTGGTTCAGCTTGGCGACTCGAAACGGGCCCCGATGGGCGAACAAAATCGATGCTTGTTGGGTGAGGGGAATGTTCCCTTGGCTGGCTTGGTGTCAACCATCGAGCAATATGGTTACGAAGGATTCTACGAAGTTGAGCTGCTGGGCGAGGACGTAGATCACTACGACTATGGGGACATCTTGAAGATGTCTATGCAAAAGCTAGTTAGCTACCGAACGTAGCATGGGCCACTTTGCCTAGCACGACGCGCAAGCTAGTGAATTGAACAGTAAATTCACTAGCTTGCGTGTCGTGCTAAAGTGGTATTCATACTGCCTCTCGCCTAATCACAATAAGCCAGTTCCGAACATTTGCCCAAATTCGAGAGAGAAGCGACCGGCGGGCTTGCCCCGCCGCGGTCGCAAATGCTTTGAGTGCCAAGATGCTGTGACGTACTCTTTTGGCACCCATTTCGTGCGAGATTGTCCATCGGTGTTGTGCGCGATAGCACCAATAGTATTTAGGAACGAGACGGGCTCGTTGATCAACTCTCTCGCTTAATTCGATTTTTCCAACGCGCGGCGCGGTGTCTGTCGGACCGACTCTGATGGCACCGGAAATCGTTTTCGTGTTGTCTCTTCTAACTCTCCAATGACAGGACCATCCATCGATTCAGATGGGACGGGTTCGGGCGGAACCATCGCGAGCATTGGCAATTCGTTCGTCGGGCTTTCTGTCGCATGGCCGGTAGTTGGGCTTCCGTGACGTCGAAGCTGAAGTACTTGCACATACTCAGCCCCAAAAAACAAAATGGATATCCCGTAGTAACACCAAAGCAAGATCGCGATAAATGATCCAACAGCACCATAGGCAGACGAGTATCGCATCCCGATCAAGAACGCTCCAAGCACAAATCGCCCCAGTTCCCAAATGCAGGCTGCAAGCAACCCACCGCGAATTGCATCTTTCCAGCACACATATTTCTTGGGCAACCATCGATAGACCAAAGAAAACAGCAATCCGTTTCCAATAACGTCGGAAGCCAATTCGGCGATCGGAAGCAGATAGTGCATGCTCGGTACCGCAGAGCTTGTTATCGATCGAAACTGCGCCATCACCATCCCCGCAACAAACATCACAAGAATTGCACCGCCTAAACTCGCCAGCATCATGAATGCAAGGAAACGGCTTTTCATCACACGATAAATCGTTCGCCGTACATCCGAGTCTTTCTGGGCTGGGATTCGAAAAATTCTGTCGAAGCCGCGATCGATTTGAGCAAAAATCCCAATCGCCGCCAAAGTCGCAGCCATAAATCCGAACGGTCCACTTACAAGCGACTGATTTTGTAGTTGGGTCAGCACTTGCTCAATTTGCTTCTTGATGACGGGAGACGCATGCGTCTCAACCATGACCAGGATCTGCTCCTCTGCCTTCTTGCCCGTTTTAGAAAATTGCAAAAAGATCCCAAAGCCAGACGTGAGCAACAGCATCAACGGGAACATCGAAAGCGCCAAATAATATGCGACCGAAGCGGCGAGCGAGCTCGCATCGTCCTCGCTCCAGCGAATTGCAGCGTCCCGAAGATTGGGAAAGAAATTCCGAATCCAATGCTTGCCGGATTTCAATACGGCAGTTCTCACTTCCGCAAGTTGTTCGATTTCAAGGCTCTTGATTGGATTCGACATAACCCGAGTTTACGGATATTCGTCCAGCGATGCTATAGAAATCTAATTGCTAGCGTTTTGCGAGAGCGAGGTCGCATCGGTAGTTTGACCATTGTCCCGATCTAGTCTCATGGACGGAACGATAGTCCCATCCTCCATCGGCAGGAGCCTAGCCCTAACCTCCTACCTTCAACACGATTTTTCCAGACAAAACACTCTTTTTCTGAACCGTATTCGATTCTTGGAGTCGATGTGCTAGCGCCGCATCACTCAGGGGCAGAATTCTGTCGATTTGTGCTTTGAGGAGGTCCGAGGTCAACCAATGATTGATATCTGAGGCGCAGACCTGTTGTTGTGTTGCTGAAGCCTTGAACATGGCGAACCCATGCAGCGAACATCCTTTGACGTAAAAAGGACCGACTGGAAACTGGGGACGCGCATCCCGACCGGCCATCAAGATCATTCGACCGCCCTCACTCATCGCACCCACCGCGAGATCGAAATCCGGATCCCGCAGTGTTTCCCAAAACACGTTTACCCCGTTTGGGGCTGCCTTCCGAATTTCATCAGCTAGGTTTGAGCTGTTGTAGTCGAACGCAAAGTCTGCACCGAGTTCACGGCACTTGGTAATCTTGGCTGCACTACCGCCTGTCGTGATCACTTTTGCACCAATGGCTTTGGCCATTTGCAAGACCATCGAACCTACGCCACCTGTTCCGCCTCGAACAAAGATCGTTTCGCCCGGTTGCAACATCGCATGCTGAAACAGTCCCAAATGGGCGGTTATGCCAACCAACGCAATAGCCGCCAATTCCGAATCGTCTGCACAGTCCGGCGACGGATAAAGCCATTGAGCGTCGACTGCGCACAATTCTGCAAACGTCCCTTGCATGCCCATCAACCCTTGATTGCTCCCCCAAACGCGTTGCCCGACGGACAAGTGTTTGACGTTAGCGCCAACCGCGACAATGACTCCTGCCAAATCGCAACCAGGGATGTATGGATTGGGAAGCGGCCAGTAGTTGGCACCGTTTCGAATGTACGTATCGATTGGGTTCACCGACACAGCCCCAACCCGCACGATCGCTTGATCGATACCGCAAACGGGTTCGGGCAAATCACCATACTCGATGACATCAGGTGAGCCAGTCGTTCGAATGTAGGCAGCTTTCATTTTTGACGTTGTCCTCGTTGGAGTAAAGTAATTCGTTTAACAGTCAGCCGTAGGCGTACTGCCAGAACCGCATAGTACGCCTTCGGCTGAGTGTTAAACGATTGAATCAACAAGCCAGTGTGCGGGTGATGACAGTCACTCCTGGCTTACGCCACGGTTTACCCAAATCAAGGAGCCAAGATAACCCGTGTATTCTTTTGGATCGAAAGGAAACCTATAACTTGCGACGTGGCAGCTGAGACGACTGGGAGCCCATGGTAGTCCCTCCCAATGGTAACCATTTCGTCGATCATCCAAGCCGAATCGCGAACGTTTAATCGTGCGGCATCGATCGCAAGAACACTGGCCGCATCCGGATGAGCAAGGAATACATCGCAGACTTGGTCTGGCAACTTAGAGCTAACCATATTCACGGGCCATCGTGTCGTATCGGCTGGCAACGATTCTACAATCGAAAATCGTGTGTTCGAACTAGCAATCGATTCCGGAGACACAGGTCCCGAGGGTTGAATCAACTGATCCGCATTGAGTGTCAAGCCGGCGAGCTCAAATTGAATGGAGTTTGGAATTGCCGAGTTCGGTGCGCTGATTTGTTCCGACAGGCATAACACGCGACCGTCATCCAAGGGGAGGCACCAGCCCGCCCTTTGCTGATTTTTTCGAAATCCGAACGATCTCTCCTGCCAACGCATTGCCAGTCGGATCGGCTGAGGCATCTTCGATGCGATCCGATTCAACGCTTCACCGTGAGCAAGCGATGGTTTCCATTGAGCCCATTCCTTGTCCGGTTTGTCGTAAAGCTTAAACCGATGCCCCGTCCCCACATTTTTTTCCGGTTCGGTCGGTGTCGCGACTTCGATCCCGCCGGTAAACATTTGAGCCAAGGTATCTGCGTCCAATTGAATCCCTGACAAACCAACGTCCAATCGCCACCCGCTTCGATTCCAAAACTTGCTATTCCTTCGTATCAGATCGCGATACTCCGGATCGATTGCGCAGCGTGCTTGTACCGACTTTGCATCGCTTGCAAATCCTACTTGAACAACCCTGCCAATGCGAAATCCTCGGTATAAAATGGGAGCATTGCTTTCAAGGCCTCCTCGCGAGTCTCCGTCGAGCGTAATCTCGAGCGATCCTTCACTCGGTGGAACGATCGGTGCCGTATCGAGACCTTGAAACCGAGTCGCCAGCTTTCCACCGGTCGGTGACGGATCGATCGCCAGATACTTCGCACCCAAAATCGTATCGAGACCTTGGATAGAATCGAGTGAAACCAATGGGCGTACGATCCAAAAACGAGCCCCTTCCGAGGCCAGCGCGCGAGTCTGCGGCGCCATGCGAACATGGACGACAACGCCATTGCGTTCTGGATTGAGCTCGATCTTTTCTACGGCCCCGATCTCAACGCCGTGAAACTTGAGTCGATCCTCAGGCTTCAGCCCAAAACTATCGCTGAAGTCAATCGCGATTAACTCGCCACTCCCTTGCCTGGAATACCAAAACAAACCCAAGCTAACGAGCACACAAAGCAAGGTTAGCCACCAAAGCCGCGTTCGGAAATTGGCCGAGACCTCGGACAAATTTTTGACAGATGCAATGGGATAAACCTCTTGGGGTTCCATCGAGGGTAAAGAACTATCTTTTGTTGAGTTGGCACCTGACGTTGAGGCGTTCATGGCGTTTCCCATATCGCGTGGGGATCGAAACAAATAGCAGATATCATACTCATGGACACACACAGAACGAACGCGATCAAAGCTGGGCCAAAATGGAACTGCACAATTCCACTCAACTTGATCAACATTACCAGTAAAGCCAATAGCATGACATCCATCATGCTCCATTTTCCGATTTGCTCCATGAGGCGATAGGTCCACGTGCGATGTCGCTGCCGCATTAAACAAAGCCAACTCAGCTCGACCAACGCCAGAATCTTGAGGAGGGGAAAGACAATGGAAAACAACAAAATGACCGTGGCGACTAGGATGCTACCGGTTTTGTACAGCTCGACGATGCCCCCCAAAATACCACTTTGATGGTGATGGCCGAGCTGTTCGACCTCGAGTATCGGCAACAGGACTGCGGCGGGAAACAAAGCCATCGCTGCGACGGCAGCCGCTGCCGTTCGGGCTTGCGAACGATTCCGATTTTTCGGCTGATCGATAACACTATCGCATCGAGTGCATTGCGCTCGCTCGTCGTGACTCAATGACGGGACCTGATGAATAAGGCCGCAACAGTGACAAGATTTGAGCATGGCTAAAGGCTAAAGGCTAAAGGCTGAAAACTGAAAACTGAAAACTGAAAACTGAAAACTGAAAACTTACAGCTAACAACTTACAGCTTACAGCTTACAGCTTAAGCCTCCGGCCGCTTGGCACTTTGGACAGAAAAACGTACTTCGCTGAGCCTGGACAATTTTTTGAATCGCGACTTTTTTGCAGGTCAAACATGGTTCATCCTCGCGGTCATACACCAAGTGTTGGTTTTGGTAGCTCCCTTCGCCGTTGAGCGAATTGCGGTACGTGCCATCGCTTAATGTGGAGCCCTCCTTTTCGATCGCTTCATTCAAAATCCGAATCGTTTCTCGATGAATCCTATTCCATTTTGATCGATTGAGCTCCTTGCAGCGAATGCTTGGGTGGACTTTTGCGGCATGAAGTATTTCTGCTGCATACAAGTTGCCAATGCCACACACCACACGTTGGTCCAGCATCGCCACTTTGATTTCCCGATCGATCGCCCCAAACCGCTCAGCAAATGTTCTTTGATCTACAATGGAAGCGTCTGGACCTAGCTTGTCAGGTCCGAGATGCTCCTCAATCTGAGCCTCTGTCCACAGCGAAACCGTCCCAAGCCCACGACGGTCCCAATAAAGGAATCGTGGGACTGCAGCACCTCTCAATTCAAATACCACGCGAGTGTGCTGCTCGCTCGGTGGAATAGAAATCATCGCGATCCCGGCCATTTTGGGTTGCATGACGACCGAGTCTCCCGAACTGAGTTTCACCAAAACTCGTTTTGCGATCCGGTCCACGGCAACAATTTCCTGGCCAAGAACACGCTTTCGGAACTCCTTGATAGATGGATCGATCTTGATTGGGCGATAGGGAATATCCGGTTCAACGACAGCAGTGATGATGCCGCCGATGGTCGGTAGTAAACCGCGGCGCATCGTTTCCACTTCGGGTAGTTCGGGCATAAACTATCCCTTTGCTTTTTGGTAAACCGTACCTGGATCCACGATACGTTCTCGATCGACAACAAATTGTTCGTTCGAATGTTTTCGGAAGAAGCAACTCGCGTAGCCTTCGTGACAAGCCGCTCCGCTTTGTTCGACCAGCATTAAGATGCAATCGGCATCGCAGTCTACACGAATCTCGACGATTCTTTGACGGTGCCCGCTTTCCTCACCTTTACGCCATAACCGATTTCGCGATCGGCTAAAGTATGTTGCAAAGCCAGTCTTTAGGGACTCTTCGAATGCCGCAGGATTCATCCAAGCGAACATGAGAACTTGTTTGGAGGAAGCGTCTTGGGCAATAGCAGGGAGCAGCCCGTCGACTCCTTTCGCAAAATCCGGAACGTTCATTGCCAAGGTCGCTTCATGATCTCGTGAGCAATAATCGCCATGCGCAAGGATTGGGGGTCGCGAAGTTGGGCGGCCAGAGAAGCAGACGAAACTTTGGCTGTTGGTTGCGCTTCCACGGCGGTAGCTGGAGTTTCCTTGAGTTGCTGTTCTTTCTTTTGTTTCTTCTTTGGCTTACTTTCTGTTTGTCGAAGACTACTTAGTTCATGCTGGAAGACTTGCTCAACGTGTGCCTGCAACCGCTCATCGGTTTGTTCTAAATCGTTTTTCCGTGAGGCCGACGGGAGGCTTGTCGAAAGATTGCCGACGGTGGGCTCATACGGCTTTGCGTATTCGACGACAGGAGCAACAGGGATTGGGTCCTGTTGTTGCAAGCGAGGAGTTGGTGTTTGGCGTACGGGTTCTGGCTGGACGACAGGTGGGCGATTCGAGCGTTGCTGCTGCCTTTGCTGACGACGCTGCGCTGCTTGCTTGAGAAAATCGTCGAGGTCATCTGCCATAATCAAATTCCTGCTACAAGTCGAACAAACATTTCGAGTTCATGAACATCAATTGGACCTAGCAGGATTCGACGGCCCAGTCGTACTGGTTCCAGCAATGCTCTGTCTCATCTCCGTGTCAGCCGTTATGTTCCGCAATTTGTAGTAGTCCATGATGCTAAGGCGGCCACTTAAGAGCGAGTCAGCGATTGCTTTGGGAACTTCCGCTTCTGCGGAAACAACTTCGGCGCGGCTTTCTTCGATCTTGGCAATCATTTCTTGTTCGGTGGCTACGGCTTCGGCGCGTCGGCTCTCAGCTTTTGCCCGAGCGACCCGTGTGTCAGCCTCGGCGCGGTCTGCTTGAAGTCGTGCACCGATGTTTTCGCCGACGTCGATGTCAGCGATATCGATGGAAACGATTTCAAACGCAGTCTGATCGTCGAGGCGGCTTGCTAGAACCGCTTTCGAGATGACGTCGGGATTTTCTAGAACGATTTTATGGCTTTCGGATGAGCCGATAGCACTTACGATGCCCTGTCCAACCCGAGCGATAATGGTCTCTTCCGTTGCACCACCGATAAGGCGTTGGAGATTGGCACGCACAGTGACTCTCGCTTTCACCTTGAGTTGGATACCGTCTTTGGCAATCGCGTCCAAGAAGGCGACTGCACTGCCCTTGGGAGGGCAATCGATCACCTTTGGGTAAACGCTGGTCTGGACCGCGTCGAGTACGTTTCGTCCGGCCAAATCGATGGCTGCGGCCTCACGAAACGACAACGTAATTTGCTTGCTCTTTCGAGCAGCAACGAGCGCGCGAATCACTTGGGGGACGTTCCCTCGAGCAAGATAATGAGCCTCGAGAGCTTTGGTCGTGAGATCTTCGTCGCGAATACCAGCCTGAACAGCCATGATCTTTCCTCGCACGATGGTCTTAGCATCGACCCGACGGAACATCATTCCGAGCAAGTCGACTACGGACACCTTGGCACCCGTCATGACCGACTGGATCCACAGCCAAAAGTAGCGAGAAAAAATCGCAAGAACGACTAGGGCGAAAACAAATACGAACAATCCGAAAACGAGTGAAATCGTTATGAGGACGGGATCCATAATGGAGGCGTTTTTTCTAGCAAGGGAATGAAACGGGAGCTCAGGAAATCAAGTCAAAAAGTTATTTCGAGCGGGAGGCTTTTGAGACGTCGCCGCCCATGTGAAACTGCAAATCTGTGGGAGCACCGGCGGTATCGTATGCGATCGTGACCTTGCCCGCTGTGTATTTTAACCCAAACTCCTCGGGGCTGTGCGCGATCAACTCAAGTGGCGTTCCAGAAACTGAAAAGTAAAGTTTCCCGTCGCGGAGCGTAATTTCCCATAATCCACCGTCACCTCGGACGTATTTGCCCGCAATTTTTGCCTGCTGTTCTGGCGTAAGCGCCACGATGACCGGGTCATATGGCTTTTCAGGCTGAACAATTATCTCTGGCGGAAGTTCGCGAAGCCAGACGTTTCGATAACGCACTGGGTTTCCGTGATCCTGGAAAGAGAGCGGTAGTTTCTCCGCAACCGCCTCGTACGGTTTGTGCTGAAGCCATGATGTTGGTCCTAGCGGACGAACGTTGTCTTGAACGAGAACGCCATTATGCAAAACGGTAATGCGAGCGGGTTGTGCCAATTTCCCATCCTGAAAACTAGGTCGGCGAAAAATGATGTCATAAGACTGCCATTCTCCCGGCTTTCGACTGGCGTTGACCAAGGGGGGGTACTGTCCATAAACCGAGGCCGCTTGACCGTCTGCATAAGTCTTGTTGTCGAAGGAATCTAAAACTTGAACCTCAAACAATCCTTGTAAAAAAACGCCGCTGTTACCGCGTCCTTGACTTTTCCCTTGAACTTTTTCCGGAGAAGCCCACTCGACGTGCAGTTGGCAGTCGCCGAACGACTTCGCTGAAAAAATGTAGCCGCTTCCTGGTACCGATTCCATCACTTCGTCTTTGACAATCCACTTGGCCGGGCTGCCGTCTGCCGAACGCCATTCGTCCAAGTTCTTTCCGTTGAAAAGAACGACGGCATCGGACGGGGCTGGGAGAGGTAAATTCGCGACACCTGGCGTGACCACTTGCGGACGTTCTCGATCCCAATCGTGAGCTTTCCATCCAGTAGGCAACTGTGCGAAGACCGTGGATGGTTCAAGAAAATTCGCTAACAAAAACGCTAAGTAAAAATTGGTACTTCCTAGCCGCCACGATGATTTCATACGATTCCTAGCCTCACGAAAACTAAACTTCTTCCCGCCTGTGCAAAAGCTAGTTCATCATAGTCGCTTTGATCGCTATCGGTAAAGTGGCGGTATGGTTCACCGCATCGGCGATTTAGAATAATCGCTACAAACGCAACTTTTCTTCGTTTTGGCAGGCTCCCTGCTCTGAATCTTGACGTTCTATTTGCCCCAGCCGCCTTTCTGACTTACGGTTTTCCATTGACGTTTGTGGATTCTGCATAAACGATAGTCAGCCCCTCATTTGCCTGAGTGATGAACGCAACCACGTCTTTTCAACCCATTCCTGACAATTCTCCGCATCGGAACCCATGGTCGTTCGTTTGCCCCTCGACGAATGGTTCGTTTGGCTCGGAGTCCTTGAGCCGATTGCAGTACGAAATGGTGCACGCTCGACTCGGAGTTTTGTCGAGTCTCTATGTGTCTCTTCGTGCGAAACACGGTCCTGCCGCATCCCACTCACTTCGTGTAGCACTATGGACATCGGCATGGGGGATAACCTGCCAACTCGACGAGGAGAATCTTCAGCTTTTCGAGATTGCGGGACTGTTGCATGAGATCGGCAAGATCGGTATTCCCGATCGAGTGCTTCAAAAACCAGAAAAGCTTTCTGAAAATGAGCAGGCCATGATGGATTTGCATCCTCAGGTCGGCTTAGAGATCCTGCGAGCTGCAGGCGCATCGAATGATTTGCTGATGACGATCGCTGGTATTGGGACCAATTTTAGTTCTTCGACACATTCCGAATCGACTGAAATCGCACCTGTAGCTAGCCGCCTCATCAACATCATCGACGCCTACGATTCGATGACAATGCAACAGGTTTACCGGGATCCGTTGTCCCGCGAAGCGGCATTGGCCGAGATCTTTCGGCAGAGCGGACTGCAATTTGATCCAAAACTAGTCCGATCCTTCGCCGACGTGGTTCTCAATCCGAAGCCCGATGTGTTGGAAATTGCGAGTAAGCGCTGGCTCAAATCGCTTGACTTGAGCGAACAACGTCCATTTTTCGAACTAGACCGCGTCGATTATCAATCAACCACTCGTCCTTCTGAACGGGCAGGGAGCGCTCTCGTTCACAAACTTAATGACACGTTTTATCGACACATGATGGACCATGTGCAGGACGGCGTCATCTTCATTGATTCCGAGTTCCGTGTACTGGATTGGAACGCAACCGCCGAACGGATGACTGGCAATTCTGCGGCCTCTGTCTACCATCAAACCTGGAATACCGCGTTTGCTTACCTTTGCGACACGGAAGGCTTCCCGCTTGAACCATCGCAATGCCCGTTTGCAAAACTAATGCAGACCAGCGAAAAAGTCACCGAACGGCTTTCTATCCGTCGAGACGGATTTCCGATTGTTCACATTCAGCTTGATGTAGTACCCGTTTTCAACGATGGCGGTCACCTTTGCGGCGGTGCTCTGATTTTAGAAGATATCAGCGAAACGGCGGTTCTCGAACAAAAAATCGTTCATCTCCGCGAACGAGCTTGCCAAGATCAACTGACCAAGGTTCCCAATCGTGGCGAACTGAATCGCCAGCTCCCTGACTTCGTCGCGTACCATCAACGCACGAACCGCCCGGGCAGTGTTATCATGTGCGACATCGACTTCTTCAAACGGATCAATGACAACTTCTCACACCAAGTTGGTGACGAAGCGTTGATCGTGTTTGCTCAAGTCTTGAAGGACTCGTGCCGCGAAACCGATTTCGTCGCGCGATTCGGTGGCGAGGAGTTTGTGCTCCTCTGCAGCGAATGCGATTTCTCTGAAGCCAAGGAGTGGGCAGAGTCGATTCGTAAACGATTGCAACGAACCCCGATCGCTGCTCTTCGAAACGCATGCATCACTGCTAGCTTCGGCGTCAGTACTGTTCTGCCGGGTGATTCCGGAGAGTCGGTTTTGGAGCGTGCCGATCAAGGATTGATCATCGCCAAGGAAAGTGGCCGAGACCGTGTCGTCGGCCTCGGACTTGATTCACATGGCAAGTTCTCGCCGCCCAACTCGGACAGCAAGCCCCTCAGGGACGCCTCCTGGTGGTCCTGGCTTAGACCCAAGTCGGAACTGACTCAAAAGTTTGAACTGGTAACCAACGTCCCTCGAAATGTCGCACTCGAGAAGCTGAAAGGGATTGTCAATGAATTCCAAGCAACCGTGAGCCATGTCGACAACGATCGCGTCACTTTGGAAATCGATTGCAAGAAAGCCCCTATTCCATCAACCAAAAACGAGAGGCTTGGCAAGTTCAAGTTGGTTGTAGAAGTAGTCGAAGTTGAAATGAGAACGGGCCGCAGTGACCACCATATCAATATTTGTACGTTGCTCAATCTCGAAGTTCACCCGCTGAGAAGTCGCGACCGACGATGTGACTCGGTCATGAGCCAAGGACTTCGATTGAAGACGATCATCCAAGGCCTGATGTTGGCATATGAAATGGACGAAACATCAAAATCCAACGTAATTCGCCGAATCAAGCAGGAAAAAGAGTCCCGCTACTAGCAAGTGGCTTGTCTCAACGTTAAGTTCACGATTGCCTGATTGCAATTCCCAATCGTTGGGAATCAACGGGAGGGCAAGGCTGAGAACACGTTCTGATTTCCGTTGAACTCATGTTTACGAAACTCCATCTATTTTTCCTGGTCAGCTTGCCCTTGCTCAGCAGTCTTCGCGCCCAGGAATCGGACCTGGACCTGTCAACGTATCGCGCAGATTACTTCACCTTTGTTCGCATTGTTTACGACAGCGTGGGTGGAAGAAATGAGGCCTATTATCGAGGCGACCACGGTTGGACACCGCGGTGGGCAACAGACCACCCCATCGGCGCAAAGAACTTGACCTTTCGTCTGAATCAACTCACAACCATCAAAGCAAACCAAGGGACTATGCTGCTCAGGTTGTCCGACCCAAAGCTTCGAGACCATCCCTTCGCATTCATGAGCGACCCAGGCTGGCAATCGCTGAATCGGGAAGAAAAGATTGGCCTTAAAAAATTTCTCGACAATGGAGGTTTCCTGTGGGTCGATGACTTCTGGGGGCAAGCCGAATGGGAAAACTTCGAAGGCAACATGAGAGAAGTCGCGCCGAATTGGAATTGGTTTGAAATTCCTGAAGATCATCCGATCATGTCTTCGGTCTACCCTTTGAAAAAGTGCCCTCAGATCACGGCGTTGCAATTCTATCGACGCAACGGTGTCAGTTACGATCCAGCTTGGATTCACAAATCTCCCAACGGTGGCGACGCCGATCTGTCGCAGGTCCATTTCCGAGGACTGAACGACGATCACGGTCGATTGGTTGCTGTTGCCACTCACAATACCGACATCGCTGACGGTTGGGAGCGCGAGGGGGACAACGAAGAGTTCTTTCAACGCTTTTCGATCGATGCATATGCATTGGCTATCAATGTACTAACGTACGCGATGTCGCATTAGCCCAGCGGCGAGTTCTAAGAACCTAGCACGACGCGCAAGCTAGTGAATTTGCGATCCGATTCACTCACGAATTCTGCTGCGAAATCACAAGTGTTCAACTTCAAAACTTGCGAGTCGTGCTAGGGTCGGGTTCTCGTCTTGACGCTCACTCGCATCAGCATGGTATCCATCTGACGCTAACCGCCTCGCTAAAGCTGGTGATACCCTCGCGGACTTTACCCAAAGCCTCAGCCGTTAAGCTAGCGATGCCTTGTGTTCGTATGAGCTGTCTGAGTTCCGCTTCCGTCGCATTTTCGGCGATCGCATTCTTTATTCCATCGTCTATTTTTAGACACTCGAAGATGCCACAGCGACCTTTGAATCCAGTGTTTCGGCATTCAACGCAACCCACTGGCTCGAGAACCACAGCTGGTACTTCGATACCATGCGCACGAAAAAGGTCTTTGTCCTGTTCGTTAAACTCGCCGGGCTTGCGGCATTTTTCGCAAAGTTTCCGCACCAGCCGTTGGTTAACGACGCCGATCAAGTTTCCTGAGATCGAGTGATTTGTGACTCCCATATCGCGAAACGCGGTCAACGTAGAAGCTACATCCCGAGTATGCAACGAGCTAAATACAAATCGTCCTGAGCTAGCTGCACGCAGAGCAATTTCAGCGTTCTCGGGATCGCGGATTTCACCAACAAAAATAATGTCAGGGTCCATTCGCAAAAGTGTTCTTAAACCACTTGTCATCGAAACATCATGTCGTTCATCTACATTCATTTGCCGAACAAAAGGAACGTCAAACTCAACCGGGTCTTCAATCGAAACGATGTTCCGGTTTCTGTTGCCAAACGTTTGAAGCATGGAGTACACGGTGGTGGTTTTGCCCGATCCAGTTGGTCCGGTCACCAGGACGAGTCCCTCGCTGCCTCGTAACATGCTTCTTACCGTTTCAAGTCCTGCTCCGCTGAAGCCCAGTGCTTCAAGCGGTAGAAAAACATTGTCCTTCGAAAAAAGCCGCAATGACATTGCCCCCCCACCGGACACAGGTGTGGCAGTTAGACGCGCTTCGAAATCTCGCATGCTGGATGGGAGCATCAGACGTCCCTCCCGAGGTCGAAACGGTTCAGAAATGTCCAGTTTGGCCAAATTTAGATACTGATGCATTAAATGCGCTGCCACTCCGGAGTCGACTGTGCAGTAAGTGACCAAACTTCCATCAATCCGAAATCGCACGCCATAAAGTTCCGAAGTTTGTGGATCGATATGCACGTCAGTGGCTCTTAAACTAATGGCTCGCGCAAGTAAATCGAGAGCGGGGGAGTCCGTTTCCTTTAGCGAAACGTATGTGCTATCGACTTCATCAAGGATAGGAGTCTGGTCGAGCATGTTGGGCTTGACCAAAACAACTGGGCATGGGGAGTCGTGCGTCACTCGCTGAGCCACGCTTCCATGTGTCAGCAACTGAACGCCAGATCGACCTCGCGACCCCATAACGATTAGGTTTGCATTGCATTTCTTTGCGTATTCAATGATCTCTTCGTGGATCGTTCCATTCAAAACTTCGCGATGGACATTGTGCTGCAGTTCGAAAGTCGGCGGCAATGCGGTCAAAAGTCGGTTCATGGAATGGCGTTGGCTGTCCACATCGGCTGCCCCTTCCTTGACATATAACATATGCAACTCAGCTTGCATGGGTGGCACCAGCTCACAGGCTTTTTCCAAAGCGAGGATGCTATTGGAACTGAAATCGAATGGAACCAAAATCGTATAGACAGACATTGCGTTAGTCCTCTTGTGTGGGCACTTTTGAGACATTTGAGCGGATGTGCGTGGGGAAATCGCCGAACTCGCTAAGAATTTGTCTGAGAGCAATTGTTGTTCCAAGATTGGGCTGGCACGACGCGCAAGCTGGTGAATTTGCGATCCGATTCACTAGCTTGCGCGTCGGGCTAAGTATATTTTGGCCCACCGCACGCCTTATCGAAATCGCGAACTCCAAACGGCTGAATCAAATGGACTCTCGGCTCGTGTGCAAAAGGCCCCCCGTTCGCTTTGAACTTAGATTCAGGCTAAAATCTTCAACTTAGGCCGGAGAAACCGCTGGCATCTATCTTTGTTTCCTTTTCTCATCCCAATTTGCAATGCCATACACACTTACCAAGCTAACGTCACTCAAGTCAGCAGCGGATTTTCGCATGCATATAGGACGTCTTGGAATTGATCTTCAGATAGACGATCCTCTCATCCAAGGCGCAGCCTCACCTATCTTGTCGGCTGTTTCATGGGGCACGAAGACGATAGGGAATCGTATTGCGATTCAACCGATGGAGGGATGGGATGCGACTCCTTCCGGTGGCACTTCGGAAGCGACTTTGCGACGCTGGGGACGATTTGGCGAAAGTGGCGCCAAGTTGATTTGGGGAGGAGAGGCAATGGCCGTTCGACCTGACGGCCGTGCCAACCCAAATCAATTGTTATTGCTCAAAGAGAACCAAGCAGATATCGAGAGACTCCGCGGTAAACTGGTCGAGAGCCACCGAGAACACTACGGCAAGGTCGACGACTTGGTTATCGGATTTCAACTAACGCATTCGGGCCGCTTTTGTCGGCCTAACGACAAGAAGCGTTGGGAGCCGCGAGTTGCTTATCGCCATCCGATTTTGGACAAGAAGTTTTCAGTCGATAGCGATGAAATGGTATGGACGGACACGCAACTGGACGAGCTGATTGGTGACTATGCCAGAGCTGCGTCGATCGCACAGCAAGTGGGGGCTGATTTTGTCGACATCAAGTGCTGTCACGGGTACCTTTTGCACGAGTTTTTAGGTGCAAAATCTCGGTCTGGAGTTTACGGAGGTTCCTTTGAGAACAGATCGCGATTGCTGTTTTCCATTATCAAAGCGGTTCAGCAAGCGGCGCCTGGGCTAGGGATCGGCGTTCGCATCAGCGCATTTGATTCTGTGCCATTCATATCGGACCAATCGACGGCCGAAGCTGGCAAGCAGGGCCAGGGAATGCCGACGGACTATTCGAAGCTGATCCCATACCAATGGGGATTCGGAATTGATGAGAATGATCCGTTAAAGCATGACTTAACCGAAGTCGGACTTTTGATTGAATCACTTGCGTCCCTTGGAGTGACCTTGCTCAATCTATCGGCGGGCAGTCCCTACTACACGCCGCATATTCTTCGGCCTGCAGCCTATCCGCCGTCGGATGGTTACCAACCGCATGAAGATCCGTTGATTTCGGTTGCGAGACAATTGAACGTAGCAGGACAGTTGAAGTCTCAGTTTCCGAGTACATTAATGGTCGGCTCAGGTTACTCGTATTTGCAGGAGTTTCTGCCGGGTGTCGGTCAACACCAAGTGCGATCGGGCAAGATTGATTTCATCGGCTTGGGGCGAATGGTCTTGTCGTACCCTAAGCAGCTGATGGATGCCATTCATCACGGCAAGAGTGAACGGAAGCTGGTTTGTCGAACGTTTTCGGATTGCACCACAGCCCCAAGGAATGGCCTATCTTCCGGTTGCTATCCGCTCGATGAATACTACAAACGTACTCCCGAAGCGGTTTTGCTCAAAGAGATCAAAGCCAATCTATAGATTAGTCCGCCGAAAAATCGCCTTCGAATCCCATTTCGGTGACATCGCTAATTCTGCCAGCCAAAACGCCATATTGATTGAACATGAAGAAGCAGATGAACGGCAAAGCGAGTCCCAAGACAAAGTCACCGACAGGCGGTGCCGTACCGGTCAACACCATCAGCAAAAAGAAGGCGGCAAACGCCATCCCAGTTTGCATGTACATTGCGCCCCAAGCTTCTGCGCGGCTCTTCATCGATTGAAAGACGGCTTTAGAAAAGGGTTGGAAGATCGAACTGGTGTCAATCATGCAGAGGAGCAAGATGGGCGTGACGGCCCAAATCCCAAGCATGATAAAGGCAAAGGAAACCATAGGGTGAGCATTCAAGGAGCGGAAAACTGCGCCGAGCATTCCGCCTGGTATACTAGCTGCGATAACTGCGGCTAGGACCATAACGCACTCTCCAATCGATTCGGACATCTTCATGAATGGCCATTCAGCAACTCGACTTGCTCGGTTGGCTGCCATTGTCAGGATTGCGATTCCGCACATGCAGATGGCTCCGAAAATAGGTACACCAAACACACACAAGATCACCAGCTGAGCGATGAGCACTTGGGCTCCCTCGAGACTAACCCAGGTCCCCATTGCAGCCATCGAAAACAACCAGAAGCCGCAGACAAATCCAAGTCCAACAGCTGCGGCAATGACCAAAGGGTCCGTGAGAAAACCAAACAAGAAACCCATCCAACGTTTGGTGTCGAACGTCCCACTTAAGTCTTGATATTCTTCACGCTCAGATTCCAAGGTCTGTTCGGCTCGATCAAGTATCTCCTTGGTTTTTTCGCTTGAACTGTTTGTTCCGTGAACGCTGAGTGAGTCGATTGGGGCAAAGGTGACCTTCGCGACCTCTGCATCAATGTTGACTTCCGCTTTCTTCTTTTTCTGAGGGGGGCTTGGAATACTAAATTCAGAATAGCAGTCTGGACAACGTATTTGATGCCCCACATGCGAGCGACTTGAGCAAAGCAGGCTACCGCAGAGTTTGCATGGGAAACTAAATTCTTCGTCGACGATTGAATCCAATGGACCGATCCAAGAGGCGCTTTCCAACGACAGTTCCTCTAACGAACCGGACAATATCGGCGATTTCCCACCCTTGGATTGGTTTGTTTTGGGTTTCGATGGTTCCAACGGTGCAAGCGGTATATCGCTCAAGTCGAGGTCAGGTAATGCGATGTCTGGCAAATCCAGTGGTGGCTTGGCCGGAGTGCCTTCGGCTGCCGCGACTGGAGATTTTGGCTCCGGCGGTTTCTTGCTTGGTGTCGACGATGGATCGTCAAACGGCTGCAAATCAGGTAGATCGTCGTCGAATAAGCTCCTGCCTGAAGGCGTTTTTGTGGATGGGGAATTGTTCGCAGACAACTCTTGGGGCGGCGCTAATCGAAGCTCGTCTAGGTCGACTAAATCAGGAAGTTTTGGCGACTCGTTTTGAGCAGGACTTGCCGTCGGCGCCTTGGACTGTGAAGGTTTGACCTTTTCCTCTAATGATTTCTTCGCTTCCTGAGGCGGGGGCGATTCCTGCTGGCTATTCAGTGACAGCCAATCATCGTCGTCATTTTTTGACAGAACGACCCCTGGTACTCGAATGGGAGAACTGCATTTTGGGCAGGACAACTTTTGGCCCGCTAGATTCGACGGGGCCTTTAGTTTCTTCTGGCACTTTGGACACGCAAAAGCGAGCATTTGAGAATTTGCGTCAGACAAAGCTTAGCCTCGAGCGAATTGGGAAAGTGGCCTATCAACCAAATAGTATGGTAGACACAGTCGACAAAATTGAGTCTTGGACGTTTGCCGAGCTCCCGAATTGTACAAAAATCGGCTAGCGTCTCAGGCTCAAGTAAAAGGGAATCGACTTTTATCTACTTTGTTATCGTACTTCACTGGTTAGTTTAAACGACGATTCCAGCAATTCAAAACGACTATCGGTCTCCAAAGCATCTACTGAAGAATAAAAGCCATGGGGATGCCCACCATTTCAAGGAAGGTTAGGGGATTCAGCCTTTTCAAGCAATGAAAAGCGTTGATATTATAGGCGGGGGGGGCTCTTAATCACTTCCTCAAGATTTTCTTGCTTGTACGCCGGCTTTTGGGAGTTTTTCTGTGTTGAATTTGAGGTTGTGGAAAACCTGTCGCTTGAATGTCATATGGATGTTGGTTGCGTCGCTCGGAGTCGGCCTACCTACTCAAGCAGACGAAACACTCCCCTTTTCTGTTCCAGAGGGATTTTCGGTGGAACGCGTGGCGGACGATACCCTGGTCCACGACTGTTTTTGCATGACGCTAGATGGGCTTGGGCGACCCGTGGTTTCGGGACCAGGTTACATCCGAACCTTGGTGGATGACAATAATGACGGCAAGTACGATCGAAGCTTTCAGTGGTCGAATCCCAAGCAAGGGGCACAAGGACTTTGGTCCGAAGGTCGCAAACTTTATTATGTTGGCGAAGGTGGCCTTTGGCTAAGCGAAGATAACGATGGTGATTTGATTGCCGATCCAAACCCTAAAAAGGTTCTGGAGCTTCCAACCGGTGAAGAGCACTACGCGCATGCAATCCGACGCGGGCCGGATGGATATTGGTATTTGATTGCTGGTAACTTTGCAAAGGACATTTCCAAACTGCAGAATGACCCTATCAGCCCGGTAACGCGTTCCCGCAGCGGAACGATATGGAGAATGAGTCCCGACTTCTCGAAAAGAGGTGTGTGGGCCCATGGCATGCGTAACTGCTATGACTTCGACTTTATGCCCGATGGACAGATTGTCACGTTTGATAGTGATTGCGAGCGGGAAGCGACGTTGCCTTGGTATCGTCCAACTCGCGTGATGGTTATGGGGCCAGGCTCGGATGCAGGTTGGTGCGGACAATCGTGGAAAGACGAAGATCATCGGATCACAATGCCACTGGTTCTGGCTCAATTAGGTAGAGGGTCTCCGACGGGTGTGACTGTTTATCAGCATCGCGCCTTCCCTAAGAAGTACCATGACGCAGTGTTTGTTTTGGATTGGACGTTTGGTCGAGTGATTGCTGTTTATCCTTCTCGCAACATAGATGAGGACAAACGCATTCCGAACAAAGTCCCTGCCGAAGTGTTCATGCAGCCAACCGGCACCACGGGTTTTGCCCCAACCGATATCTGTGTCAGAGCTGACGGAAGTTTGTTGGTGTGTGTCGGTGGTCGAGGTACAACTGGGGCCATCTATCGTATTGTCGCTCATGCAAGCTTGCCAGTGTCCGAATCAAAAAACTGGTTTGCCGATTCGGTTTCAAAAGGGCAATTGAAGGCTGAGCAATCTCAGGCTCTCGTGAACATACTCTCAGCAAACAGGCCTTTCGATAGCTGGTCCGAAGCAAAATGGTTGCCCGACGTTGAGAAAGTTAGTACGAAGATAATCCTAGGCGTCATGTTGGGAGAAATTCCGATTTCTGCCGAGCCTGAAATCATTGCGGATGCAAAACTGCGATGCGCTCAAGTTCTCTCTCGACTAAATACTCCAGTTGGGTTTCCTCAAATTCAAAATGCTCTCAGTTCCGCATCGCGATCCACGCGAGTCGCTGCTTGGTGGCTCTTAGGCAGGGGAAATGTTTCGATCGCCGCATCCGACAATAAACTATTGGATGGCCTGGCGGCGATGGAACTCGTTTCAGCTCCGCTCAATTCGGACGCAAATGACCAAGCCAATTGGGAACCGCATCTCGGGAGGGCCGATGAACGATTGCGTTGGGAGGCGTATGGAGTGCGAAAGCTTTCTTTCAGTGCCGCGTCGAGTCTTCGTGTAGACGACAGCGAAGCAGGCAATTCCTTGAGACGCACATGGCTTTGGGCCTTAGCACGCTCTGCCAAGCCACTCGCAAAGAAAACCGAAGACAACCATGTTGATTATCTGATCGCCAAACAGCTTTACAACACGTCGCAGTCCACGATCGATACGCCACTGCTCGATGCGCTCGCAAGTTGGGTGCCTAAGAACCAGCCTCAATGGAAGACCCGCGATATCTTAGAGTTTCTTACGGTTCTGCAAACGGCGTTAGGTGAACGCCGTCTTTCTTTGCCGCAACAGCAAGAGCCTCCGCAGCCAGATGTACTTGACGGCTTTAAAGGACTAGGCTCATCCAGCCTACCACCGAATGTACGTACCGCGTGGATCGGATGGGCTATGTTCTTGGCAAAACAAGCTGCTGAATCAGATCGACCATTGGTCCATTCGGAAGCCATACGCACCCTTGCCATGCTCGAGCCCAAAGACCAAGAATCGCTTGCGTACTGCTTAAATCAAGTCAATAAAGACAGCCATCCGACATCAGATATTCACGCGTTGTGTTGCGCCGCAAATTGCCAGTTCGCCAGAACCAAAGAGATGACGACGAAAACGGCAATCGCACTGGCTGGTATTGTTCGGAAGGTCAAAGCTCGGGGGCTGTATACCGATAACCAATGGCCTACACGACTTCAGCAATTGGTGGCCGCGCTTTTGAGGCGTGATTCGAACTTGGGAACTGCTTTTGTAGATCTACCTGTCCCCTGCAATGCCGAGGACTTGACTTTGGTCATGGCCTTTCCAAGCGATGTCCAAGGAGCAGCCAGGAAGAAAATGCGCAAACACCTTTTGGCTACACAGCCGTCCGAATGGTCGGTCCCCGTCTTGCGTTTTGCCTCCCAAGCCGCAATGGATAATGATTTTGCCAAAGTAATTCGCGAGTCAACCGCAGTCACCAGTCTTCGATCCACTGCGGTCGATTTACTTTCCGCCAATCCAAGTGAAAAGGACTATGGGCTCTTCCTGTCTGCGCTCGAAAGCAAAGACCGAAATCTTTGGCCCTCAGCTTGGCGCGGATTGAGTGGCCTTTCTATTGAAGATGCCAAGCGGGAATGGCAAGCGTTAGCCCCGATCGTATCTGTTTCGATCAATACAACTGGTTTGATACCGCGTGCACCAACCTTAGCGCGAGCGAGAAATATCGCTGGGAAACTGAAACTCAATGCTCCACCTGCGGGCGATCTGTGGATAGATTGGGAAGCATACTATCAGAATACACTTGAACCAGAATGCTTCGCAAAGTTACCCCTACCACCATCCACGTTTGACTGGCGATCTTTGTTGACCGCCGCGAATGCTGTTCCTGGAGACGCAAAGCGTGGGCAATTGATCTATCAAGAAAAATGCGCTTTGTGCCATGGCGGTCAAAGTTCACTTGGGCCAAGTTTGTCTGGGGTAGCAAAACGATTTTCTCGAGACGATCTTTCCATTGCGATCTTCGAACCGAGCAGGACCATCCCGGATCGATACCGTTCCTTGCGTATCTTGACGACCGACGGCGAAATCTTTACCGGAATGATCGTTTACACAGCCGCAGATGGTACGACTCTCCAAACGGCCACTGGCGAGATAGTCAGAGTCAATAAAGACAATATCGAGGACCAAGGGTATTCGACGGAGTCTTTGATGCCAGCTGGACTCCTCAACGAGAAAACCCCTGCAGAGGTCGCAGATCTTTACGCCTTTCTCGCGACTCTGAAATAGTCGCAGCTGAAGAACTCGTTTTTCGTCCGTGTCAAAACGCTCTGCCCCTATTGGCTTGGGGCTTGTTGATTGAATACTTTTCCAAATGCATTTCGTTTAACAGTCAGCCGAAGGCGTAATGTCAAAGCAGCAAGTACGCCTACGGCTGACTGTTAAACGACTAATTGCGTTGTTTCTAGCTGTTAACCGTTGGCTCAGACGAGAAAAGCTCGTCAGAGCCAAATAAAGACTAACAGATCACTTCTTCTTCGCGTTACTGTTGGTTTCAATCGTATTCATCATTGGAACCATGGAATTTGCGACCGACACAACGGGCTCATTAATGCGATTGACGAGCGTCAAAACGTCCAGCAAGGAAACGATACCGTCCTGATTCACGTCCAGCTTGATGTTGCTCGAATTCGCTAAGATCGAACCTCCGAAGGCTGCGTCAACACTTTCACGATTGAGGCGGTTGATCACGATCAAAGAGTCGATTGGCGATACGATCCCATCAGCATTCACGTCGTAGTCAAATACCTTCGGGGTGGCTGGCGTTATCGGCAATTGAAGAGAAGCGGAAGTGATGTTTGCGATTGGGATCACCGTGTCGACTCCGTATAACGTGAACTCGGAACCGGGCCGATTGCTGGGCGATACGGTCATGTTCAAAACCGCATCTTCCGTTGCGCGGACCTTAAACCGAACGAGAGACTGAGTCCCATCTCCAGCTGGAATCGCCGAGTTTCGGAATCCACCGAGATTTCGCCATCCTTCGCTAGCCTTTTCACCTGAGAATTTGTTCGTGAAATCGCCTAAGGATTCAGCGGCTCCGACAATTTCAAATGCGTTCGCGTCGAATGCGACATCGACATAAGCCGAATAGACACCCAGTGCATCGACTCTTTCGTCATTCAATGTCACTTCCACCCAAAACTCATCTCCCTTGACGGACGAAGTAACCGGTTTGTTTTCCGAATCATAAGCCTTTAGCGAAAGACTAGCAGTGCTAGTTACTCGAATCGGTAACTGAAGTGAACCGAAGGTTAGGTTTTCGTTTGGAACAATTGTGTCTATACCATACAACGTGACACCATGCCTCGCGACATCGGAAATTGGAGACAAAGTGATATTCAGAGCTGCATCTTTGGTCGCGCGCAGTTTAAAACGAACGAAAGTCTGTTGAGCAAATTCGATCGGTGTCGGGGAGTTACTGAACCCACCAAGGTCCTTCCAACCGGTGTTGGTTTTCTCACCGGACACGCCATTGGTGTAATATCCCGTGTGCTCTGCGTCGCCCACGATCTCAAACGAATTGGTATCGAAATCAAGATCGACGTAGGCAGAAAAAACTCCTTCACCGCATTCTCGTCCATCTTGCACGAGAACTTCGACCCAGAACTCATCTCCCTTTGCTGTAGCAGTTACGGGATTGTTGTTGTCATCCAAGGCTTTCAGCGAAACGGCAGCAGCCCCAACACCTTGCGGCTCAACTCTGGAAGGCTGGCCGTAAATCGAAACATACGACTTGAACTTAGCACCATCCGCGGTTGTTACTTCGTACTCAAAGAAATCATTCCATCCATTGGAAATACTAC
>CANHVO010000062.1 GCA_947463915.1 Planctomycetaceae bacterium | reverse complement strand
CTGGAATTGCAGAGTTTTCAAAGCTATTGAAGATCAATAAAAGCCACCTACGGAACCGAAGGTTTCTGGTTCGAACCCAGATAGGTGTATTTTAAAGTTCACCAAGCGATTCGTTGGTCAAACGTCACCTAACCACGTGGTTAGATCGCTGTTTTTCAAAAATGGTCAGTCGGTATTATACCGACTCGAATTTGAAAGGCTCAGCTCATGGTCCGTTTACCCTCTTACCGCCTCCACAAAGCTAGTGGGCAAGGCATTACCAACATCCGAGGCAAGGATTTCTATTTCGGCCAATTCCAGGACCCCGAAAGTCGCAGGAAATACAACAAACTGCTCGCCGAATACCTGGCTTCCAACCGTTCCACGGCTTTCCAGGTTCAGGCGGATGAGATCTACATCGCAGAATGTGTGGTCGCTTACCTAACTTACGCCAAGGATTACTACCGAGTATCTACCGAGTACGAAAACCTCCACCTGGCTTCCAAACCGCTAATGGAACTCTATGCCGACACAAAAGCGGCAGACTTTGGACCGGTTCAATTCAAGGCTATTCGGGCGTGGTGGATCAGTCGCCAAGTATCACGCCAATATGTCAACAAGCAAATGAAGCGTTTGCTGAGGATCATTAAGTGGTTGGTGCAAGAAGGCAAGATGGAGGCCTCGATACATCATGCCCTGAAATGCGTTGACCCACTGCGTAAGGGGCGATCCCAAGCTCATGAAAGACCACCCGTTGAGCCAATCGACGATGCCATCGTCGAAGCCACTGTTCCTTGGATGACGAATGTCGTCGCCGCAATGGTTCGATTTCAGAGATTGACCGGTGCTCGCCCTGGCGAGGTATGTGCATTAAAACCAGGGATGGTTGTGAAGACTCTTCCCGACCTTTGGGAAATCCACCTGGACGACCATAAGACCTCGTGGAGGGGCAAATCTAGAACGATCTACGTAGGGCCACAGGCGCAAGCAGTTTTGGAGCCGTTTTTGAACCGGTCGCTGGAGAGCTATTGTTTTTCCGCAGCTGAATCGACGAGGCAGCAACGCGACAAACGTCACAGTGAACGCACCACACCATTAAGCTGTGGAAACAAACCCGGATCAAACCGAACGCCAAAGCCTCAAAAGAAACCCAGGAATCGCTATACGACCCAATCGTACGGCAGAGCGATTAAATACGCTTGCAAGAAAGCGTTCCCGGCGCCAAAAGATCTGGAAGGCCAAGCATTAAAAAAATGGCATTCTGACCATGCTTGGGCTCCTAATCAACTAAGGCATACGCTTGCAACAATTATTCGGCGATCCGACGGCCTGGAAGCAGCAGCGGTAGTGCTGGGACATAGCGAAGTGGGGGTAACGCAGGTGTACGCGGAAGCCGATAGAAACAAAGCTATCGAAGTTGTTCGACGACTAGGCTAGTGACTCGGGTTAACCGGTGTTACCAAAATAGGCGACCGTGTGAAGTTTTCGCATGGTCGTCTTTGGTTGCGAATTCAGAGGCAGTATGCGATTGCGAACAACCCGGCTTCTGCGTCCGTACGTAAATCTGAAAAGTGTCGTAAGCGGATGCGATCAATCTTTGACGGCAGCGCTAGATCGCTTGGGGGCTGCTGACGCATCGGCGTCAATGTTGAGTTAGCACATTTCGGCTGCGTTCTTCCTAACGCCGTTTCGATTGTGTCAATGTCCCGACAATCCGCCGAAAGCCTCACAGGCCAAATTTGCTAGAGCGAATACCGGTGAATCTAATATCGCGTGCATCCCTTTGATGCTTGGCTCAACGTGATCCATTTCTGTCTTGCTCCGTACTTGTGGAACCTCGCAATGCTAGATGCAATTGGAAAAAAAGGTTCTACCCGTTGAACTCAACGTCATGTGCTTGGAGTTGCAGTCGAAGTTTGCGCTGAAGTCGCATACCAACCGGCTCGAGCCCACGAAGATACTCTTTTGGGAATGACTTTCTCCCAAGATTTACGAAGTTGGGTGCGCCGATTCGTTAGGAGACGCAACATGTCCGCATTCAGATAGATGCCCTCGGCTTCCAGCAGATGAAAAATGTCTTCGCGTTGCGCTTCGTCTTGATCCAACTCTTTGTCTGGTTCATTGAAAACATCGCCGTCATATCCGTTTCCCTCCCACGCATACCTGGATCGATTAAAGATCTGCATCCACAGGCTAATCCATGGCGCAATTTTTTGAAACTCAGTCGTTCCGCTATGCATCCGGATCTCCAATTTTTGCACGTCTTTGTAGGCATGCGTTAAATTGACAGAGTGATATCGAGTGTCTTCCTCGTCTACGAACTCATCAATGCGTAGGTTCTCGACATCGGTGATGGACTCTCGAATTGGCATACAATATTCGTTCCACACATCAGTGTCGTAGTCGTAGCCATCAAAACCGTAAAGGCGTGATGGCGAAACCAGCGTGAACAAGCCTGGTTCCAATCGCTGAATTCGTTTCATGAAACCACGTAGACGTTCATCAGTATTGAGTCGCGTGCCTAGAGTGACGTGCAACCCAGTTCTATAGTTGATGTGTAGATTTGAGTTTGAGACAAACTCAGTTAATCCATCGCAAATACGTTGGAGTTCTAGGAAGCCCTCCGCGTTTTGTAGTATGGGCGAAACCACCTCCCAGCCCGCGCTGCAGTCGCGTTCGACCACCCAACGACTGTGATCGCAGTTTTCATGGTAGTTCAACGCACCGGGACAGACAGGCGAAGTGGCAAATTGGGCAAGGCATTTCGCAATTTCGGTGCCAGTTTTTCTCCATTCCTCATTCATTTCTGGGACGCCAGACCTTGTTGTGATTTCGATTTCGACACCAAACGTCTGATCGATGACATAGGGGATGTTTCCCACATCTGACAAATAGACGTTTTCAAACTTCGGATGTTCCGGCTCACTGTGGCGGACGGAAGCCTGATGTCGAGCCGTGCGAATTGTTACAGAGGATTTCGCTGCATCACCAATCAAAGAACTGACGTGGTAAAAGTCATCCGAATTGTTGATGATTGTGTCGGAAAACTCGACTACATAAAAACTCTTTTTACTTGGCGTGAGTCTTGCGCCTCGACCTTGTTGTTCGCGCTCGCCTTAGCCGTTGGTTTAACCCCAGAACTCTTGCCCGCCATCATCAGTATTACGTTGGCGCACGGGGCTCAACGTATGGCTAAACGCGGAGTGATCGTTCGGAAGCTGAACGCAATCGAAAACTTTGGGAGTATGGACGTGCTCTGTACCGACAAAACAGGAACGTTAACTGACGGTGTAGTCATTCTTAAGGAAGCACTTGATTCAAACGGAGTGGCATCCAGCGGAGTGCTTCGATCGGCCTATCTCAATGCAACGCATCAAACTGGTTTAAACAACCCCCTAGACGAGGCGATTGGTACCTTTGGAAAAAAGTCGGCTGTCGATATTAGCACTGAGAAAAAGATCTATGAGATCCCCTATGACTTCAATCGCAAACGACTCAGCGTGATTGTCGCAGACTCGAAAGGATTGCGGACGATGATCACCAAAGGAGCGATGGCCAACGTGTTGCAGGTGTGCAACTCGGTGAATTGTGCAGGATCATGTAGTCCTTTGGACCATTCGAAACTTGCCGAAATTGATGAGCGATTTCGCAAATGGAGTGGCCAAGGATTTCGCGTTTTGGGAGTGGCTACAAAGGCGATAGCTACGAGCAAGGATTCGTATTCACGCGACGACGAGAAGGAACTCGAGTTCGCGGGGTTTCTGCTTTTCTTCGACCCTCCCAAGGCTGATGCGGCAAAAGCGATTGCAGATCTTGCTGAGCGAGGGGTCCAGCTCAAAATGATAACTGGCGACAATCTATTGGTGGCGCGACATGTCGCCGAATCTGTCAATTTGCCCATGGATGGCGTGCTAACTGGAACTGATCTTAACGCAATGGGAGACGAGGCACTTTGGTATGCCGCGCAGCGCACCTCGATATTTGCCGAAGTCGATCCCAACCAAAAAGAACGAATCATCTTGGCCTTGCAAAAGACAGGGCACGTCGTTGGCTACATGGGAGACGGCATCAATGACGCTCCCGCGTTGCATGCCGCCGATGTGGGGATATCGGTGAACACGGCTGTCGACGTCGCAAAAGATGCATCTGACCTGATCTTACTCGAACAAGACCTCGATATATTGCGAGAAGGGATCGACGAAGGGCGAAGGACGTTTGCAAACACGCTGAAGTACATTTTGACAACCATCAGCGCGAACTTCGGCAACATGTTTAGCATGGCAATAGCCTCGATGTTTTTGCCGTTCCTTCCGCTACTGGCGTCGCAGATCCTGCTTAACAATTTCCTGTCCGACATTCCAGGAACGACGATCGCAAGCGACAACGTCGATCCAGAATGGGTAGCCAAACCACGTCGTTGGGACAACAAGTTTATCAGTCGCTATATGGTGCTCTTTGGTCTTGTAAGCTCGCTCTTCGACTTTTTAACATTTGGAATTCTCTTATATGTGTTTAGTGCATCAGAGAATGAATTCCGCACCGGTTGGTTCATCGAGTCGCTATTGACTGAGCTGGTGATCGCGTTAGTCGTAAGAACACGTCGACTATGCTTCCGAAGCAGGCCTGGAAAGCTGTTGTTGTGTAGCACCATCGCAGTGATCGCGGTCACTTTGGTTCTACCCTATCTCCCACATCAATCTTTTTTGGGATTCGTCCCACTTCCCGCTAGCCTAATGGCGATGTTGATTGGGCTAACGGTACTTTACGTGGTCGTTGTTGAAATTGCTAAGAAGTACTTTTATTCGCGAGTTGAGAACATCGGGGCGGATCATAAAGGAGCAAAAGGCAGTTGAATGGTGCTTTGCCACTGGAAAGCATCCTCCAATTCCAACTGAGGTCGGAAAGGCCGCTTTCCGTCGGATGCTACCGCGCGGGCATCCAATCGTATTCCCAAGTCCAGGGAACAAGGTTTTTTCCAGCAAGCATCTCGACAATCTCCGGATAGATCTTTTCGGCACGAACGTCGTTTGACAAAAGGACAACGGAACGCAATCCTTTTTCAAAACAAACAACCATGTTACCAGTCGAATCGTTGTGCCCACCCTTGAACCATGCTTGTCCGCTCGTGTTTTGAAAACTCACCCATCCTATGCTGGCTGAAAGCTGAATAGACTTGTTCTCTACCGACGATTTTTCCGAAAGCGTCGGAAATTGACTCTTCGAAGCAATCGCAATTTGTGGTCGCTTCATCTCTGCGAGTGCCTTTCCTGTAAGTCCTTCGCCACGTAGAACTCCGGCCCAAAAAAGAGATTGATCGTTGATAGTCGTGTCCATCGATCCTGCCGCGCTTACGCTTGAACGATCATCATGTGGCTCCATCGATCCGTCTACCTTATAGCCATCCGCGAGGTTGTTCGCGAAGTCATCTCTCCACGTCATGCTAGTGTTTTTCATGCCGAAGCGTTCGAAGACGCGTTTGTCCATTTCGACGCCGACATCGAGGCCAAGACCTTTTTCTAGGATGAGCTGCATGACATAGAGCCCTTCTCCTGAGTAGCCGTATCGTGTACCTGGGCGATGATGAAACCTCAATTTTTTGTCTGGTTCTAGCCACCGAAAATTGGCAAAGCCAGTTGTGTGTGACAATAAAATTCGTGGCGTCAGCAATCGCCATCGGTCATCCCCGCTTAATTCCCGGTAGTCCTCAAAGTCTGTTAGTGGCTGAGGCAACAATTCAGTAATGGGCGCATCGAGGGTCAACTTCCCCTCATCTACGAGTTGCATGACCATGTAGGCAAAAGCAGTCTTAGTTAAGGAAGCGCCGTACATTACGGTGTCGACGGTTAACGGCAGTTGTTTTGCCACATTTCTGTAGCCAAATGCTTTTACGTAGGAAGGCTTTCCGTTCTCAATCAGTGCAACTGCGAGCCCGTTGACATTCTCTCGCGTCATAAGTTGCAGAATGGACTGATCAAGTTCCTGCGTATCCTGAGCCAAAACAGGTTCAGGTGTCAAGTTGGCACAAACGAATGACACCAGAATCGCAGCTGCCCATAGTGCGTGTGCGAATGGTTTTCGTAACCTACCTGTTTTTGAAAATTTCATGATAGCTATGCGTTTTGCGGACGGCTCCGTGCGGCTGTTTGTCGAGGACATCGAGCTAAATGTCTACCAGGGATTGTCAACCCGCGGCCCATCACCAGCGGCTGCCGGTATGTGCCTGGACCATGCTTCAATCCGATATCGTAACCCCACTAAGGCATTTAGGGGCGAGTCGGAATCACGCTAACTAGTAAAGTGGTCGCGACGATTCTAATTCGGCCATGTGGTGTTAACCCACCGTTCGAACCACTTCGTAGTGAAACAGCCTTACGGCTCTTGAACTTCGTAAGCGATTGCGATGAAAGGATTTACGAATTTCGAGCGCAGAGAGAATTGGCACGAAAAGCGTTGCTTCCGGTGTATTAAGTTTGTCGGTTAGACCGACCAACGAAAACACTGGGTCCAAACCAAGAGTTGGCGAAGTGATTTGGGAAAGGTTAGTACTGTAGGCCAAGATTGAAAACGGTAGTTACCGCGTGAGTAAGCGGTAGCGTCAATTTTCAGTCTTCAAGGAGACAGTATGAGCGTTCCTTCTTACAGGTTGCACAAGGCGACCGGTCAAGCAGTGGTCACCCTTAATCGCAAGGACCACTATCTAGGCAAACACGGCACAGACGAAAGTCGCCGAATCTACGACGAGCTGGTGATTCAGCATCAATCGGGCGGCAAATCCAAGGTTAAGCCAAAACGATCTAGTCCAAACCCGGACGGGCCGGCATATCGGCTTCACAAACAGTCGGGCCAAGCCATCGTCACCATCGCCGGCCGGGATTATTACCTGGGCCCGCACAACTCGGCATTATCAAGGGCGGAGTACTTCCGCCTGAAACACGAGTACTTCGCTTCGGGTTGTTCACCAACATTCGGTGCCAAGCCTGACGAGATCAGCGTTACAGAACTCCTGGCCGGGTACAAAAAGCACTGTCAGGCGTACTACGGTGACGGTCCGGAATCCGAATGGCTGCGAGTGAAGCCAGTTTTGATGGTTCTTAGGAAGCTTTATGGACCAACCAATGCAATCGACTTTGGTCCGTTGCAATTCGAAGCGGTTCGTTCCCTGCTGAAGGAACCGACCGTCATCACCAAAAAGGACAAGACCAAGCGGATCGTCCAGCGGACTCGCACCTATATCAATTCTCAAATGAAGCGAGTTGTGGCGATCTTCAAATGGGCGGCTTCGAAGTCCATTCTTCCGGTGACCGTCTATCAGACACTCAAATGCGTCGAACCCCTGAAAGCAGGGAGATTTGTAACCAAACGAGCGAGCGATTACAAACAACCGTTTCACCAACGATTTCATTGGTTATGCGAATAGCCGGCAGTGGCCAGAAAGAACTCACCTTTACTAGCGGCCATGCAAAGTACGGCAAAAAGAGGAAATCAGCCAGCGCCAAATGGCTCCATGGAGCTAATTGAGCAAGTTAAGACGGTTGCCCAAGCTGCTAAAGACAACGGAGTGCCGCCCAGCGAAGTCAAGATCCTGCAGAAGCATTCCGTCAGGGTGACGGAATGCCCCCAACACAACGAGCAAGACTTCTTTCACGACTAGCTACACCGCTCGATTGGCCGACCCAAATTGCCGAGAAACGTCCGTAGCCCGTGCAGAAATCGAGCGACTCTATAGCTGGTATGGGTACTGGGCTTGGAATGTCTTGTCCGGTCTAATCCAAGATCAGCGAGCGTTTGCGACTAGCAACATAGACTACTTTAACGACTGGGCCACAATCAGGACAGCGCAGGCGACTGGATTTCTCGCCGTTAGAGATGCCCTTCAGGATCTTTTGACCGACATCAACGCTTACTGATCTGCGTGATCGTTCCGTAAGAAGTGAAAATCACCCCGCCTATTCGGTGGGGTGATTTTTTTGTGTTACTACTGCGGACTTTTTGCGAGCGGTTTATTGAGTTCCTGCACAAGCAGGAGCGTCACTAGCTCGCAAGCCAGTGGTACATGCTCGGCTGCGATCTTCCGTGTATCTTCTTCGAGAGCTGAGGAAGACTCCGGGTTTGTCTCAAGCAGACTTGCGTTTTCCGCGAGGCGCTTCCGTAATTTTTCTAGTTTTTTTTCCACTTCAAGCATCTTTGTCGTTGAGGCTTCGTAAATGGTTCCGTCTCGCTCAATACCTAGCGATTTGTGGAGAGCGATGACTTCCAGGCGTTGCCGACTTGCTGCCTCCCGCATTTGCTTTAGGGCTTTAGGGTTGTATTTGAACGCGGGAGAGCTGATGAATTGTAAACTCTCGGCGTATAGCTTCTTGTACTCAGCAATCGCTTTTTCCATCTGCTTCTCAGGCGACAACACGACCGTCTCTTTGGCGGTTGGTTTCTTCTCGTCATCGGCAATAGCGAACGGCACAAGCAGTAAAACAATCAGGGCGAAATGCATGGTTTTGTCTCTGTGAGGGGATGGACTGAGACTGACCAGACTACAGGTGGGGTGTGTGGCGGTCAATGAAAATGCGGTTAGGAATCGTTGGTTTTAGCGAGAAGGTTGCTGTGTTGTGTCGGTTTTGTGAGAGTCTTCGGAAGACCTTAAGCGTCATTCCACTCCAAAACTGAGGGCAAGCTATGGCAACTGAGCAAATGCAGCACATCGACGATGCCGGACTTGTTCTCTATGCGTGGCCGGCCAATCGCGGGATCGACCTGTTTCGGACATCCTTGTTCAAGGTGCTCTTGGTGCCTGGAACAGGGGCGAACGCCACGAAGTACGAGGCGGAGATCGACACGTCGATCTGGGGCGTCGTGCGTCGATGGTTCCCGAAAGCGTGACCAGTTTGGCAGGTCTCTCCGATTTACTAACGTAGTAAGAGTGCTCGAATTGCAATCTTCCATCGTCAAGAATTGCATCTATCCTGGCCCCTTTTAGGCGCTCACTGACAGCGAGTTCCGTTTCCATCACTCCAGACACTCCGCTAAGACCGATGCAATTCGCTTCAAAAATAAAATAGGTAGCCAAGGCACAGACAACTGGAACTAAAAACAAAACGCCATTCAGAATGGCAAAACGACGAAACCACCGAATGCCTTTCAACGGTTTCTTTGACCCGCTCAATGTTGGTTGGTAGGGATTTATTTTCATACGATGTTGGTCGTTTTCGGTCAATCATTGGTGAGTTTAATCGTGCAATTTGGCAATCGATCCATCGTCTCACGCACTAGCTGATCGGCATTAGGAACGGGGCGATGCGAATGAATCGAAATTTCTGACAGGCTTGGGTTATCTAACGATTGAAGGATAACCTCTTCACGGAAACAAAAGAAGAATCTCACTTCTTTCAGGGCCGTCAATGTGTTGAGCGTCGAAATGACGGTTTCAACTTCGTGGCAATAGTCAACGGTGACTGTCGCAAGGTTAGGTAACTCCCGAAGCGATGCGAAATCCATGCTTTCACCTTTCGGTCCCAATAGATGCACGGTAGTAACTGTTGCCGCAAATTGTTTGTCCTTGACCATCCTTTCAATCAGTTCAGGGTATGCGATGTAGACTTCCGTTTTCGCTTCGCTTACCAGTCTGAGATAGTCTCTCTCGGCCTGCGACCTAAATGACATCTTGACGAGGTACGGATTTGCGATCACAAGAGCAATTACCCCGAAAGCCATAAATGCGATGGAATAGATGGCTATTCGTGCGATTTGCATTTTTGGCTCCAAAAACTGCAATTCTGTTTGAGTTGGCTCCAGATCGCCGCTGTCGTAGTTGTTGGATTGCGATCCTATTGGGAGTCATCCCATCAATCCGAAACGCAACTTGCTTTCTGAACGTGCATTGTACCCAATCTGCGTACCCCAAGTCCAATGGACACCTGTTTGTCATGTTTCGGTATTCGAGTCTTTTGGGACAATGGTGCTTCGTGCGATTGCCCTTGAAGCAAGCAATATCCAAATGCTACGGATCAGAGCCAGATACGCCAGAACCATGAACAAGTACATTGGCAATAGAATCCACGCCACGGAGTTGTCTGAAAGCTCAAAAGCAAGGGCAACTTCGGTCATGATGCAAACAATCAAGTATTCGATAATCAAGAAGAAGCCTAATGCCAAAAATGGAATGCTCGCAGCTTTTCCTGGATGCACGCCAGCAAGCTTCGCTTGGCGAAGGAACGCAGTTGTTGCAATGAATGCTACAACGCAAAGAATGAGCATTGCTAGTTCACTCTCGATATTCAGGTCTTACTAGGTTATCGTTAACAGGCAAAAATCCACATCGATCATCAAGATCGATTGGCGTTTTCGAACCCTTAAAGTAGACTTTGCCACCCAATTTTACGAACACACGCAGAATTTGGCGAACATTTTCAATTGCGAAAGTAAGTGCCATTAGAGAGTCGGTTCCATTCCCCCCCATTTCCCGTCCAACATTCAGCGGGAGCACAGCGACAAAGCACCGAAAATCGGTTGAGCCATGCTTCGTTGAATACGGAACGGGAGCTCCTATTTCAACAGTCGTTTCGAAGGTGTTGCCTCTTTGATCAACGCAGTCGAACTTTGCACTTGCGATTATGGGGTCCATAGTACAGGGCGAGTACTTTCGATGAGGTCGAACATGGGAATCTATGTGCCAAAGAGTTTGGACTGTCATCAATCAATTGTCAATCAAGCTGTAACTAGCCGCTACTGGGACTTTGACGAGCTAGACTTCGGTGTCGCTATCGACCGACCGTTTTTTCAAAGGGATCAAAGCAAGCAACAGAAATAACGAGCCAAGTAAAACCGATCCGTTCAGTGCGAACATCCCAAACGTTACGCCAATCTCAATTGTCATTTGTCCCTGCCAAAATAATTCCCATGCGGTTTCAGTGGAATAGGGTGTGTAAAACGTCCATGACTGTGAACAAAAATACAGGACGACGGCCAAACCATAACACCCAATCGAAAATGCCGCCATGACTGCTCTCATTCGCCCACGACCTCGAACGGCATTCGTTACTTGAGCTGTTGCTTCGAACGGGTTGGTTGAATTCTCATTCTCCATATTTGATCAAGTCTTTGGATTTGCCTATCTACAGTACCTACAGCGATATGTGGAACGCAACCGCATCTATGAATTGGATTGATTTGATTTTTCAGAGTCCACAACAACCGTGTTTTTGACTAATGGGAATACACGATCCACTCGAAGTCCACCGTGGCAAAAGCCAATGAACCAGCCGATTGTTGCTGTCATTGCTCCCATTCCTGCCACGGTATTGTAGAGGAACCTCCGATCATTTGAAGCTGCTATGCCATATGTTGCACCGACAATGTAGGACAAAGCAATCCACCAGCAAATGGGCTGACCGAAGACAAGTTTTCGACAATCCCCTTTCGAACTTAAAAGGTGATAGCATTTCGCAACAAAAAACAAGATCACCGATGCAAGCAAGGTCCAAGCAAAGGCTTCTAATCGGTGTGCAAAGGTCATTGGTATCGGAATCACATCAGTCCTTTTCCCGAATCTTGAGTGTAGTCAGGCGAGACACCGACATCGGACCTAATCAAAATAGCCACTGGAGTTCATCTTTTAGCCACTCCACTGGCGATTCTCTTTGCCACCAATCATACGAATCCCTAAGCTCTAACCATGCTTTGGAGGATCGATAGCCAGTTGCCAAAGAAATGTCAATCTTGGCAAGCATTCGAAGTGCTATAGCTCTCAGTTTCACAATTTCATGCTCTTCCGCACGCAAAGCAGATTCGATGATGCGTCTCAAACAGTTGACTGCTACGGGATGCCCTGCCCCAAGAAGTCCAACACCCCACACGGAATCGGAACTCAGTGCTGCGGCGAAGTCCATGATGTACTCACGATACAAAGCAAAACGGCTTGCGATACGTCAACCTTAGATGCAGGAGTTCGCTCATTTCTTATCAACAAGCCGCAACACGATCTCAAATTCGTATTTGCTATTCAGGTTCAAACGAGTCTCAGGCTTTCCAGGGCGACCTGTGTCTTTTCCAGGGCCACCTGTTTCCGTTTGCGATTGAATGGCGTCAAGTGGAATTTCACTTGTATCGATGCGGAATGGACCAGTGTCGGTCAAAGTACCTTGGTGCTGGAACAGGGTTAAAGTTCGGGTGGCGACTTCGCTACAACCGGACACAGTCATCAAAGCCGCCATGAAACCGACCGCAAATGCAGTCATGACGATCATCGGTATGCGTTTCATATTTACAACTCCCCTTTCGTGACAGACCGACCCGATCCGCCTCTTGGTTCAAATCGATTTTTTATTGCCTAATTGTACAGTATCCACTTTCGCAAGTAGCGAGGTGGCATTCATCGTAAGTCGGTTTTTCGTGGATTGAACCAAAAGCACTCTAACTTTGACAACCACATCTCCGATCTCATATCAACAAGGGCTTCGAACAAGCGTGGTCGAGCATTCGTAAGAAGGAGGAATCGCAGTTAGCACTTGATTTACGCTTCGAGTTACTCTGCAATGCTGTCTTTCGCTGCCTCGGATTTCGAGCCAAAGTAACCGAGAATTGCTACTGAAATTAGCGATACAAAAACGCATAGGCCAACCCACATGTAAAAAGGCACCTCGCTTTTTAGCCATCGAGAAACTTGGAGAGGAACGACGGCCAGTACCATTATTTGGATCAGCATTCCGATTACAAAAGAAGCCCCACCTACCGCTCCTGACCATGCTGCCCCGCCCGATCGAACTCGTTTGCTGAAGACTGCATAAAACGCAAGAGGGAACCAAGCAGCCATGCCCCATACCGCAAGCGAAACAATTGAAGAAGGCATATGCCAATGTTTTGCGACGGTTTTCCATCCCATCTCAAAGCAGAGTACAGCGATATGCAATACCATCTCGGTTGGAACACAAGCTAGGAACTGAACGATTAAAAACGAACCCAACCCCTTCGTTGCATTGGTTCCGTCAAGTAGTTTGGCTGGATGACCTCCGCTTGGTTGATAGGGATTAGGTGCAGGCATCTTTGTTCCAAGGTCTCAGGCAAAACGATTAGCAGTAACCGATAAGCGGTCCAACCACTTGCTCGCAGAACAGAATATACAAAGTGTTCGCTTCGATGCGACTCCAAGTATCGACCCTTTGCGTTTTCCATAGCTCACGAGTGTTGTGTTCCAGCACTTCCGTTTTGCAGGACAGAATCGAACTCTGTTTGGAAAAAGAACCCATCGAAAGCATGGAGGCCGTATCTGGCCATGCCTTTCGGAAGTGGTGATTGATGATGGCTTGGATGATTCCACGTAACGATATAGCCTTGTCCGCCTCCAAGTTCCGACAAGCTTCCTTGAATTGCCGAAAGCGTTTCAATTGCTTGTCCAGCTCATGCTGACGCTTGCGTGGCTTCATGCCAACGAGAGAGGCCACGTTGTCGGTCATCAAATAGCGATCTTCCATGTCGAGTCCTTCGAGTAGTTCGAGGAAACGCTCCATCGATACCGATTCATGCGAAAGATCAGCATAGGGGAACACCGCATGAACTGGGTGAATGAATGAGCAGTTTTGATGATCCAAATGAAGTCCTCAAACTGGAAAATGCGAGTCTGAACGGTTGGTTGGAATGGTAAGCCATCGAGTTTGAGCCGACCCCACTGATTTGTCAAACTGGTCAGCTTGAAGTCGCAAAAGTGCGGTCTTTTTTGCGAATCAATCAAGCAAGGAACCTATCATTTGTTCGCAGATATTTACGACAGCGATGCTCTTGGTTGTGGGATTGGCGCGCCATTTTTGCATGAGTGCCGTAGGGCGGTCGATTCCTTCGCCTTTGCATGCGAATGCCCAACAACAGATACCTTCAAAAGCAGAGACAGTAATGTTGTCATTGGGTAGAGCCAATGCACTTTCCATAACATCAAGTCCGGCATGAATGGATCGGGGACCGATTTCAGGGGAAGGAAAGAGGCTGAAACGATCCCAGAAATTGAAACACAAGTGATCCATCGACAATGGGGCTACCAAGTGGCCGGGTGTATTCAGGTAATTCGGCGAGCAATACTTCAAAAAGTATCTAGAGTAGAGCAACCGCAGATTCAAAATGCCTTGAATGCGACGTTCTTCTGGCAAGCGAGTGTAGCACCACGGATAGTCGGTAAAAGTTTTGCCGTAAATGAGCGAAAACCCGATGACGAGTTGCTCCTCCGTGAACGAGTACATGCCATCATCCATCAACGCTCGGTCGATGTGGTCCAATGCTTCAGCGAGTCCAAGAGAGAAGGCTTCGCTCTCGTAGTCGGCTTTCTCCAAACTTTGAATCGGTTGATTGAATACGGCGTTTCGCCAGTCGTAGTAGTTCAATATAACCTCATTCAATTGCCCTTAACAGTTTGGCATCCTATCGTCCGCCGGAATATCGTTCAGATATAGGATTCGCATATCCGAGAGTGGCGAAAGCAATGCGAATGTTTCGTTCGTAAATTTGTCTCCTTGGAAGCCAATCAAAACCGTCTTACTTGGGGCTTCCCAGTCCCCTCCTAGCTTAATGATTTTCTCGACAGCCCGCTGCTGCTCGACGGGTTGGTCAAGAATTGTTCGGTTCGACTGAGAGAATGCATTGTGGTCCCATACAAACATCGCAACGACAAAACCGCTGAATGTTGAAACACGCCGCAATGATCCTTCCGGCATAGGTAACAACCTTGAGAGCGATCTTCTGCCAAAGTGAATCACTTGGTGGTAAATGGAGTTTTCAAGCGTGATCATGTTCGATTCCTTGTTCACCGTAATTTCCCTTGTTTCGATTCGCCTTTCCGTGTTTGAAAGCTCCTGCAACGAGAGACCAGGGCAAGACAATGTAGCAAGATACGCTTGCAATTGCTTCCGCGCATGCAGCTATTCGATGTGCATTTGTAAGTTGGACTGAGGTTCTCGCAAAGGTAATAGGATCGAAGTGGTTTGCCTTTCCGAGACAAGCTTCATCGTAGAGAGCGATAGATGCAGGAACAGCAAGGAGTAACGACCAAAGAAAGCCATTTCGAGAACCAACCAGAAATGCCAAACGCTTCTCTGCCACTGGCATACTCGATTGCTCTGCCGAAGGCTTGTAAGGATTGTATATGTCTTTCAAATCGTTCATAGTGCTTGATGATTTCCGCCGAATTGTCTGCTACTTGTTGCCCTGAATGTCATTGAGAGAGCTTAATAGACTCCTGAATCAGTTGTCTATTGCAGCACTCAAGATAAATGCTACCAGAATATCCCCACTCCAGGAGTTGATCCACGACAAGTTGCTTCTTCGCACCATCTACGAGCATACTCGTCCTTTGGGCTGGCAAAGACTACGTCCTACGTTCCTTTTTGAATAGCTCCACGCATTTGTCGTATGGTGGTTTGGTAAGTACACCGCCCCTTGGACCATAGAAGCCTACATGCTCAGGCCAGTCAAGGCTATTAAGTTCTTGCGACTGAATCTCCCACCAAGACCATCGATCAACTTTGGACTTCTTGATCAGTCCCAAAGCTTTTCTCATGCTGTCGCAAGTGTAGAACACCATCTCGTCCGCACGGCAATCGTCCGGTGTTCCCATAATCTCGTGGTGCAACACAATGTAGATTGTCATAACGGATTTCTAAGGTGCCTTCGAGTAACAGTTTCGATCCAATCAACCCGCATCTATCGTTTCCTTTGTGGATGTACGGCTTGCCTTATGCACTTCCTTCCGGTTGAGCGAACTTACAACCCAGATGCAGATGAAGAAACCAAGTGGAACGAACAAGAGGGCAGCCAGGATCGCCCCCGCACACGCCTTTGGTATCGACTCGAAACGCGTCGTGCTCATCCCGCATCGAGCGAGTGGGATTGCCATCACCAAAGCAATCACAGACGGAACTCCCGCTTCAAGAAGAAGTCGTCGCTCACCAAGAATTGGGACCAATACAATGATCACCAACAGTCCGAGGCTGTACAGGACCGTTAATATCCATCCCTGTATATCCACTGCCATTCCGGGAGGACGCATGATCTGGAGGGTTTGAGCACCAACCTCGGAGCCTATTTCCTTGAGTTGAATGTGCATGCGAGCTACTTATCTTTCGAATCCAATGTGATGGGACTACTCTTTGTTACCTTTCTGCGAGAGCAAGAATGCGATGAGATCGCTGGCTTGTTGAGCCGTCATCGACGCCAGCACCCCCTGAGGCATTAACGAAGTCTTGTTTTCTCGCTCCAATTCGATTGCGGATGTCTGTACTATACGGCGTGAACCATCTGCGATCATGATCTCAACTTCCTTTTCAGTGCGTCCCAAAACGCGGCCGACAATCGTTTCATTGTCCGCGGTTAAGATCGAAATCGATCGGTATTCCGGAGCCACGAGCAAGGATGGATAAATGAGATGTTCTAGCATTAGCTCCGGAGTCGAAAATTTACTGCCCACGTTCTCAAGTGCCGGACCAATTTCCTTGCCTTGATCGCCGAACCGATGGCATTGCAAACATTGCCCGCCACCCTTAAGCACCCATTCTTTGCCACGAAGTTCGTCGCCAGTATTCCTAAGTACAACCGCATGATCGAAGTTGGTGCCGAGCCGCGGAACCCTTAGCTTTGCAGGTAGAAAAGGCTCAAGCAGATCGCGAGACGACTCGATACTTTGGTTGGCAAGCGACAAAATGTCATCTCGCATGAAAGACGGTACGGCGCGGTCCGCCAGCGCATTGGCTAGGAGCATGGCACCGCTATTCGATGCCAAAAGTTCTCGCGCGGCAGCGAGTCGTTCGTCACGCTTAATATTGCCTTGCGGGGCGCTCAGTGTCGATAGAAAATTACGGTGTTTTTCGTTCTTAGGCATCCCGCTGATCCATTCGTGCAGTATTTTTGCTCCGGCGATGTCGACCAGTTCCGCACCGATGTGAGGCATTCGACCGCTGCCACTCTTGGCGAGTCGATAGTAAAGCACAGACCGATAGGGCTCCCCTGGTGCGATCAGCTTTGCATCCTCCAGCTGACAATCGCCTTTAAGGGGCACAGCATCGATGGCTTTGGTATCGGCCATCGACTTGTCGAATCGAACGTCAAAGGCCGCAGAGCCACTTCCACCGAATTGGTGACAGTGCGCGCAGTTGCTGTGCAAATAAGAGCGAGCTCGGCGATCTAGACCGGCGGTCGCATCATCATGACTCGCCATTGCAATCATTTGCTCATTGGAACGCGGGTCGTGATGCTTTGGGAATTCGGTAGCACCTTGGCTTTGCAAATCACGCCACGAGTCACGTTTCAATTCGGGGCGACGAAGTTGTTCCTCAATAAAGCCCAAAGCGTCGCCAGACCAGGGGGTGTGGCAAATGCGACACTGACTTCGTGCGGCGTAGTTCCACCGGAAATCCTGAGCAACTTCTGTTTTCAAAACACGAGATTCGCCGCTTGCACCAACCAAAACGGCATCGGACTGATCGTCAAGCCATCGATAGGAATAGAATCTCCAGTCGTTGACTCCGCCGTAGTGACTCAACTGACTCTCGATACGATGCTTGTGTTCCCCTTGCTCGAGGTAATAAGTTTTGACAAGAACCGTGTCTTTGGGAAACTTTACCTTGCTATTGAACCAATCGAACGTAGGCTGCGCCGATTGGTACACTTGGATAGCGTCGGGGCCAGGGACAGCGACGTGAAATTCTGCTTTGGCCCCGTCCATCCACATCGGCGCATTTAGGGAATAGGTGTACACGCCAGCGTTCGGTTCAAGATTTGATAGTTGCTTGAATAGTCCTGTCTCGGCCAATCGCTTTGGGAACGATTCGTCTTGAAACTCGGTAAACCCAGGATTTGGAACGAATCGATAGATACCGCCATCTTGATCCCACTGGATGTACTCTAGTACTAATAACTCGTCGTTTGAATCGGTGGCGAAGCAAATCGGCTTGACTTCTCCGCCGGCAATTTCATTAACTTGTAGTACGGTTTTTTCGTCAAACGAGGCGGCCCAAAATCGCCGAGTGATCCAGTCGCCGAACACATAGTTACCCACGAGCTCAGCGTGTTTCTTTCCCCGATAGACAATTCCGCCCGTGACGGATGCGGCATCGGCATGCGAGAGGGTAATGTCCGGCGGCAATATAGGGGTTGGGCCAATTGGGGCATCCGGCATCACGTCGCCCGGCCCTTCCTTGATGCTCCATCCGTAGTTGCCACCAGACCGTACTCGGTAAACCATTTCGTAAGCCTCCCAACCGACATCACCAACCCAGAGTTCTCCCGTGGCTTGATCGAAACTCATTCGCCATGGATTTCGCAGCCCATAGGCGAACACTTCCCCGCGTGCGTTTGGTAGCCCAACAAAGGGGTTGTCCTTCGGAATCCTATAAGGCAATATCGTTCCGTCTCGCTTTACAGATGGATTGTCAACATCGATTCGCAAGATCGACGAAAAGAGATCGCTGATGTCCTGCCCCGTCTTCAGCGGATCAGGCGGAGTCGGATCTCGACTGTCCCCGATGGAAATGTACAAGTAACCGTCCGGCCCAAATGCGAGCGTGCATCCGTTGTGACCACCGGAGTCAAATCGCAAAACCGTTTCCTCGCTTGCGTAGTCCAACACCGGCGGGCTCGTATCCAACATCCGATACCTTGCGATGTGCGTACCGTTAGGCAACATCCCTCCGTTCTTTTGAATCAAATAGCAAACATAGACAAATCTGTTGTCGGCGAACTTAGGATGGAAGGCCATGCTGAAAGCATTTACGCTGAGTCCCTTGCCATCGCCCCACTCCGAATGTTTTGGGGGTGGTGAAGCCAAATCGAGCATCAATTCCTTTTTGTCTGCGTCGTCCCGATCCACGAAGGACCAAATTTTTCCGGACTGCTCGATCACAACCAACCGTTGCTGGTCGATTGCTTTTGAGAGCCCGCTGTCCGGCAATGAATGGATCGAAATGGGCGCACGGAAACTTAGTTTGGGGTAGGCACGTTTCAGCGAAAAAGGTGGCGGACGGTCTGGAGTGCCCCGCACCTTGGACTTCTGCCAACTCTCCTTTACTCGCCGTTCCGGTTCCTGCCCTCTTGCTATCGAAACGGTGAAAGAAAACACGAAGCTTAAGACGCAAAAACACCTTACCCGGTATGAATGAGAGAAGGCAGTGGTCATGGTGAAGGATTTGGAAGTAAGGAGAAGAGCGTTCCAGTGTGAAAAGACCAGCATAATCATCCTTTCGGTCCCTGTCATGCACGGTTCATATTTAGCCAGGGTAGAACCGATCTCAAAGTGCTTCTCTAATGTCTATCATGTAATCGAAACCATGATTTTACGGCAAAAGGACAGAAATCGATTGCCAAATGTTGTCTTTCATGAACGACAATTTCGAGCAAGGAAAATTGGGGAGCGCGTTGTTGCGATCACGAATTTGCGATGAATGAGTTGCGACAAGAAATGACATTGGAGGAGTTCTTTGTCTATCCTCGAAGGCTTGGATGGAGGTACGAATATTTTGGCGGTACTCTCCATCTTTCCCCTGCTTGGCCTGCGGTCACAACTGCTTGAAGACCGCAAATTGAAAAAGATTTGTCCGAATTTAGACCGAAAAGCAACAGATTGGGCGAAAGAATTCGCTTCGAGAAATGTGTCTAGTTGTAAGAATGCCCAGTAAAAGACATCCTGGCATTATTCGCCGCTTTTTCCAACTAAGGCAGATTGATTACAGCTTACCTGCTTTCCCACTGCCTGGCCTTGATACCTTTGAGAATTAGTCTTCCATCCGATAACTTCGGACACCTGGTTCCCTGAGAAACGCAATGAGACCGTTATCCACATTATTCCTACCTTTGGTTGTTTCGGTCTCCAGCTTCGCCGTCTGCTATGGGCAATCCGAGATTCTGCCTCGCGAGATACGTATTGTCGATCAAGAAGGCAAACCGATTCAAGACGCAGTTGTTGATCCGTGGCTGATCAACGAGAAATTCATCTGGCCATCCAAGCAAGTTCCTAGAATGCCATCCAAATCGATGTCAAACGGAATCGCGAAGATTCAGTACCCCAAAGTCGCTAACCTCAGTGAGCATCTGCCAGTTGAATCGATCAAGATTACGGTTTACCATGCGGATTATTGTGATGCTAAAGCCGTCGTGCCAGCTGGAGAAGCGAACGAGAAGCCTTATGAGATAAAGCTTTCTCCGGGTGTCGCGTTAGCTCTCGACGCGGTGGACGAAGATGGCGAACCGGTCAGCAAGCCCTTCGCCGTTTTAACAACGAGAATGGGGGCCTTAACACGATGGAATCGCCCAACCCTCAACGAAGCGAATTGCCGCAGTATGAAACCTGGGAATCAGCAGATCATGCTTGTGCAACCGAGTGAGGATGGACTCCATCGTTTCAGCGATGTTCTATCATGTCGGTTCGACTTGGAGAATCAACCTGAAGTCAAGCTAGAGGAAATTGAACTTCGACCGGGGATCGCGGTCCGTGGCAAGCTGGCTGAATCAGTAATTCGCCCAGTCATAAAGGGCTCCGTGATTGCTATCCAAGCCCCCTCTCCAGCGGGCAAAACATGGGATGAAGATATGCCGTCACTGGTCTTCACGAGCTTTGCCGATATTCACGCCGATGGGTCATTCGAGTTCGCTTCGATGCCCAACTCGGGTTCGATCCAATTGATCGCAATCTGTGATGGTTGGGTTGGACTTCAGGAAGAGAAGTCCTCCTATATAGTAGGGGAAACTTTTGATGTTGCGGACGAGGTTTTGCAAGTTGTTTTGGGGATGAACAGGACCTTCGATGCGAACATTCGAATCATTGACAAAAATGGCCAACCGGTCGCAGGAATCAACGCCGCATGTTCGCCGAATCAGCTCCATTTAAAAGGTGGCGTCGCCAGGCTTGGTCAAAAGTTTGATTTGATTGCCGTACTGAGGGGACAGATCCGGAATGAAATCAACCAAGCTCCGACGATTCATGTACCCGTTTTCGAAGGTACCAGTAACCTAGATGGGCGACTTGCCATTCGAAATCTGCCAAGACACAGAGAGAGCACATTTTTTAAGGTCACGAGTGAGGCGACTAGCAAAATCAAAGTCGATGAGATGGTAAAGGGAATACTACCTAGGGACGATGAAAACGAAGTTGCTTTTGATCTAGTCGTCGAATTGCAGCCTAATTAAGGGGGTAAACTTCTATCGAACTGACCTAAACCTTTCTGCTCGCTCCACGGGATACCAAACGGGGACACCCCATTTTTTGGGGGTAGTCCCTGCCTAAAGAACAAAGTGGAGTGTCCCCCATGTTTACTGCACTTGCGTAGTCCAACACTAAACGGGCGTTGCGCACCAGTGTTGCGGTTCTTAGTTAACGTGGGATAGGCTTCCAGCCTGTCGGTACTGCGGTTGACAGGCTGGAAGCCTATCCCACATCCATTGGTGACAAACTGGAACAAGATACCCTTAAGCTTATTATCGGTATCATCGGGGACCATCGATGTCGTCAAACAGAGTAAGTTGCCGGAAAGCCGATGCTCTTTTAGGTTTAGGAAGCGGATCTCGCTTTTTCCTGGAGCCATGCTTTAGGAATACGCGATTGGATTCGTCGATGGCCGCAGTGGTTTGCCGAATCGCAAATATCTTTTCTTTTGCAGCCTTATATGCCTTTCGATGATCTACGACTGGCAATGGGTAGTCGCGGCCCAGGATACAACCGCACTGCGACTGGATGTTCATGGGCATAAGGTGCGGTTCGGGTAAGTACTTCTCCGGAACTTGAGCCAATTCGGGAATATACTTCCGTACGAACAATCCTGTCGCGTCATGATCGATCAATTGCTTTGCAGGTGAGTAAATGCGAATAGTGTTAATGCCTGTTGTACCCGATTGCATCTGGCATTGAGAAAAATGTATGCCGGGCTCGAAATCCAGAAAGTGCTTTGCGAGGTGAATTGCGGTTGCACGCCAATGTAGCCATAGATGATTGGACGCGAACGACATTAACATGGCTCGCATGCGAAAGTTGATCCAGCTGTTCTCTTGAAGCGCTCGCATACAAGCATCGATCATAGGATAGCCGGTTCTACCTGACTTCCATGCTTCGAATCGCTCTTGATTGAAGTCGTTTTCGCGAAGACCATCATAGGACCGACTAATGTTTTGAAATTCGATTTCCGGCTCGTCCTCGAGCTTTTGAATAAAATGACAGTGCCAAGCTAGCCTGGACGAAAACGAATGAAGAGCCCCCAACCAACGCGGGTCGAATAATCCAGTTGGGGCTTTTCGAATTTCCTGTTGCCGAGCCGCTAAGCGTTGATGGACCGATTTAATCGATATACAGCCCCAAGCGAGATACGGACTCAATCGACTGCAATTTTCTACGGCAGTAACTGGGCTCGACATTCCTTTTCGGTAGTTAAGTCCCCGAATAGCTAGAAAGGAATCCAAGGTCTCGTTCGCCTTGAACTCACCACCTTGCTGCAGGTTTGTTTTCGTAGTCTTTGCCAGACCAAGCTCATTACCTGCTGGCATTCGCCCCCAATCAAAATCGTTCGGGATCATCATACGCGTTGGGATTGGAACAATTGACGCATTCATTTTTGACAGCCAAAGCTCCGCCCATCCATTTCGGCTCTTCAAACGCCGGACAACCCCGTTTTGAGAAAACTCCATCCACCGAATACCCATTCCCCGAGCCCATTTCGAAACACGTTTGTCTCGATCGTAAGTGAAGCCGTTTCCGGTCTCTTCATGCGAGTAAAGGCCCGCAATGTCGGCTGTTCGCGTTAAGTCAATGAAGACTTCGGGTAACTCACCAACGCGAACTGCCAGTCGCCCACCGATTTTGCAGAGCCTACGAGAAAGCTCCTGGAGCGATTCTACGATAAAATCGAAATGGGACCGGTCCATTTCAGGCATGGCCCAAAGCTGGGGCTCGAATACATACAGAACCACGGTTGGACCATTTGAACAAGCTTCAAAAATCGAACGGTGATCGTCCAATCGCAGATCACGTTTTAGCCATACCAGATGAATTTTGGCTCGCTGCACGTTAGGCATCCTTCCCGGAAGGATGAGTTTCGCATGATTGGTTCTTGATGCTAGATCGACGACATCGTTCGCTGCAATATTTCACTTGCTCCCAATCTCTTTCCCACTTTTTCCGCCATGTGAACGGACGATCACATACGACGCATTTCTTTATTGGCAAATCAGATTTCGAACGGTTCATATTCAAGTGGGTTGTTCAATCAGCCATTGACTCGTTCATTCTAGGCAATGCGTCAAGTCCCGTTACGTCACCCAAACTCGGAGGCCCATTCTCTAAATGGCTGGGTTGGAATGCGATTGAATTTGACGGATGGCTGGCCAACGTCAACGGCCGAATCGTTTGGGCAAATGCTTGTCTGCTTCGCTAAACTTTGCTAGACTTCAATCTACTAGGGTATTCGTCCGCCTTGGACAGTATATCGGCAATGCATTGCAAGGCGCTGGCTTTTGACATTATCTCAATACTTGCTTTTCTAAGAAGACTAATCATCTCCACGATTCGAGTCGCCCTCGCCAACACCCGCGTACCGCTGAACCGTCAAGACTCGCTTGAGATCGTTCTAAAAGCCATGGAGACGGCCTCCCATGGGGGTGCAGGCCTAGTATGCTTTCCAGAGTGTATTCTTCCCGGCTATCGTATCGGGACCACAGAAATGCCCGATCAAGCTTGGCTGGATGGAGCTTGGGCCGTCATTGATGCCCATGCGGCCGAATTGAGAATGTGCGTGGTTCTCGGCACTGAACGACTGGACAAGGATCGGCCGATGATAACTGCGCGTGTGACAAACCCCGACGGGACACTTGCTGGTTTTCAAGACAAAGTACAATTGGACCCTTCGGAAGATTCGATCTATGTTCCAGGGTTTGGACGAAGTCTTTTCCATTGCGGCGAGCTTACCTTTGGTATTGTAATCTGCCACGAGGGTTGGCGTTACCCAGAGACCGTTCGCTGGGCAGCACGCAACGGCGCTCATGTAGTCGTTCACCCGCATTTCGACGTGGTGGACAATGACCAATACATTCCATCGCAGTTTGCCGATCCTGCAAACACTTTTCATGAAAAAGCTGCTCTTTGTAGAGCGGCAGAAAACACTTGCTACTTCGCCACGGTGAACTGTGCCATTCGAGGATCGTCGACAACATCGGCACTTGTCGATCCTCAAGGAGTCCTTGTTGCACATCAACCATACGGTAAAGAAGGTATCCTATTCGCGGAGATTCATACCGAAAAAGCTACAGGACTTTTGGCAAGGCGATTTAAACCAGAATCTGTGTACGATTAGTCTAGTCTCGCCAAACGGGTCGGCGCCAAACGGGGACACACCACTTGGCCAAACGGTCGGCGCCAAAGGCCAAACGAGTCTCGCCAAACGGGAAGGCGCCAAACGGGGACACACCACTTGGGGACGCCAAACGGGGACACACCACTTGAGTCTCGCCAGACGGGGGCGCCAAACGGGGCGCCAAACGGGGACACACCACTTGCGGGCGCCAAACGGCAAACGCCAAACGGGGAAACACCACTTGTGGGTAGTTGTTTTTCGGTATTTCATATGGTTCAATTCCTAGTGTTAATCATGATTTGATCATTCTTTCACGGAGGTTTCTGCGATGGCCAGACTTGCGCGTGCAGAGGTGTTTGATCCCAAAGAAATT
>CANHVO010000061.1 GCA_947463915.1 Planctomycetaceae bacterium | reverse complement strand
GGCGTGCTAAGAACGCGATCCGCGGGAGCCCAGCCGTCTAGCACGCCAAGCATTTGCGACGTCGGCGGGACCAGCCCGCTCGTCGCTGCCCCTTGCGGGACCTCTTGTGCCTAGCGAACTTGGGCCTCGTGCCCATCGTTCGCAAATGCTTGGCGTGCTAAGAACGCGATCCGCGGGAGCCCAGCCGTCTAGCACGCCAAGCATTTGCGACGTCGGCGGGACCAGCCCGCCCGTCGCTGCCCCTTGCGGGACCTCTTGTGCCTAGCGAACTTGGGCCTCGTGCCCAACGTTCGCAAATGCTTGGCGTGCTAAAATTGATAACTGGCACCCGCAAAGAGAGCGCTCATAAACAACGAGTCGTTGTTCAAGCGGCTCTCACTTGTTACCAAATTGGTGACGTCGATTTGCTCCGACGAACGAACTCGACCTGAGATACCGATCAACTGAGCTCCAAATCGGACTGAAAAGCGTTCCGTAAAGGCCATCGCAAATTCCGTTTTGTAGTCGACGAGAGCAGAGAAATTGGTTGCAGCAACTTCAATTCGGTCTAATGTTCCGATGATCTTCGTAGCGGTTGTGCGGCTCGTGTTTTTGGTCGCTCCAATTCCAACTCCGATTCGATTGAGCCACATCCAACGCGTGCCCATCGCACCGTATTGTCCGCCTATTTGAAAGAACGGCGAGTCCGATCTCGACGCATTATTCCACGCGGCACCTGTCGGTACCACTTTCAACCGAAGCTCATCCTCCTGATGCCACCAACGCACTCCGGCGAAGGCAAAGGTGTAAGGTTGCTCCCGAAGGAGAACATTCCACTGCCCCACGGCCAAGGACGATACACGCTCGGTTGTGACCGAATTCTCAGCAAAGGAAATGTTTGGATTTGTCGCAAAGTCAGTGACATTGGAAAACGAAAAGAGCTCATCATGCTTCGCATAGTCGAACATCAACTCTTGCCCGAGCCTCAAGACCGGCTGCGATGCAAAGCGAACTTGAAAGCCAGGTGTTCCCGTCCAGTCCAATCGAGAAGCGTTGGACATTGGCTGCCCCAACAAAAGCTGTTGGTTCGTTCGGCTTTCGAAATACCAGATTGTGTTGAATTGGAACTCCCGCGGGATTTGCTGCACATCCCAGAACGGTATTCCTGGTGGGTCGACCTTTTGAGCGACTCCGTAAGCTGCCGCACCAACAACTCCAAATGCAAGCTTTAAGCATTGTGAACTCAAGTTATCGTCATCACGACAATCATGCGATGTAGCCCAATGAAGACGGCGCGGCGCTGAAGTTGATTTATTCGGACTGCTTTGATTTTGATTTTTTTGAGGACTTGCAGGAGCCTCCTGAAGCTGCCCATAGCCGTTAGACACCTGATCCTTTGTTAAACGACCTAAATCTCCAGCACGTAGACATGGCGAGAAAAGCGACTGCAGGATACTGATGCAAAATAAGAATGGATTGCATCGAAACATCGGTATTGAGCGTTCCTAATCCCATGGACCATCGGTTCGAGTGGTAGGAACCGGAAAAGAGAGGGCAATCTGTCTGAATGGAATAGCAGTCGCGTTTGGACACGTCAACAGGAAACGGCGAGCGGCAGGCGTAAAACTATCGTAGCTGGATTCGCCAGAATTCAGAACTTACTGAATTCTGGCGAATCCAGCTACGAATCGCGGTTTGTTTTTTCCTACTGCTCGCCTAAGCACATCGTCAAGATGTTTTCACGGTTAACGAGGCGATATCCGTGCTAGCCCCAGATCGGCAGTCCAGTCTATCTAGAAACGGAGGAATCTTGGCAAAAAAATTATCCCATCACTGCGCTTAATCTTTTTGCCTCCCAATTTTTTTGCCAAAAAGTGCGTTTACCAAGCTCCAAAAACGATTGAGACACTCGTTTTACTCTGATTGCAAAACGGCTTTCAGCGCTTCACCTGTGTAGGAACGCGACTTGGCCGGCTGTACACTCGCTTCTGCAACTTGCTGCAACTTGGTAGGAGTCTTCTTAGGTACCTTCTTGGTCGCTTTTTTGGTTGCTTTTTTGGTTGCGACGGTCGTTATTGGAATGGTGTAACTCACATCGCTCGCATAACGAACGAGCGATTCCGCTGGCCCTGCGAAGACAACTTGCCCTCCTGCTTTGCCAGCCTCAGGTCCCATGTCGATGACCCAGTCTGCGCACTTGATCACGTCGAGGTTGTGCTCGATCACCACCACACTATTGCCGTTGTCCGCCAATGCGTTGAGCACGTGCATCAGTTTTCGAATGTCTTCGAAATGCAAGCCCGTAGTCGGCTCATCCAACAAATACAGCGTATCCCCGGTCGCGGGCCGACATAACTCCGACGCCAACTTCACTCGCTGTGCCTCGCCACCGCTCAGCGTCGGCGCGCTTTGGCCTAATGCGAGATAGTCCAGGCCGACCTCGCAAAGCGTTTTCAACATGCCATGGATCTTGGGCAACTCGCTCGTGAGATCGCGTGCTTCACCGATCGACATCGACAAAAAATCGCTGATCGACTTGCCCCGATACTTGACCGTCAAGATCTCCTCGGAGTAACGACTGCCATGGCATGCATCGCACTCGATCCATACATCCGGTAAGAAGTGCATTTGGATACGAATCTGGCCATTCCCCTCGCACTTTTCGCACCGGCCGCCTGACACGTTGAAGCTAAAGTGGCCCGCATGCAAACCTCGAACCTTGGCCTCAGGCAACTTCGCAAACAAATGCCTAATATGCTCAAAAACACCTGTGTAAGTTGCCGGGTTACTCGATGGAGAATTGCCCAGCGGCGATTGGTCCACTCGCAACACTTTGTTGATGTTTTTTGTCCCCGTGATACTATCGTGCGGTCCGGCTTGCATGTCGGCTCGGTGAAGCGATCGGGCCAACGACGGGTAAAGTATCCCATTGATCAGGCTGCTCTTGCCGCTGCCGCTCGGTCCCGTCACCGCAGTAAAGCACCCGAGAGGAATACTCACATTGATATTGCGAAGCGTATTGGCCCGAGCACCTTGGATCGTTAGCCAACCCTTGGGTGGCTCACAATAGTCTGTCCAGTCGCTGCATGCGGCCGAGATGTCAGCCGGTATGGCAATTCGCCGTTTGCTCGGCAGCTCGATCGATTTTGCTCCACTTAGAAATGGCCCTGTAATGGAGCCCTTCTGCTTGACAATTTGTTTAGGTGTCCCTTGCGCGACAACGGTACCACCCAATGGCCCTGAGCCCGGACCGAAGTCGCAAAGCTGGTCGCTGCTTGCTATCACATCTCGATCGTGCTCAACAACCAACAACGTATTGCCAAGATCCCGCAACCGATGCATAGCTCCGATAAGGCGATCATTGTCCCTAGGGTGAAGACCGATTGTGGGCTCGTCCAAAACATAGAGAACGCCACACAATCCACTGCCTAGCTGACTGGCCAAGCGAATACGCTGAGCCTCGCCGCCCGAGAGAGTATTGGCCGCTCGATCCAACGTTAGGTACTCTAGGCCGACGTCCTCTAAAAACTGCAATCGCTGAGTGATCTCGCGATGTAACTCCCCTGCGATCTTCTTTTCTCGACGTTCGAGAGTCCAAGTTTTCGTTTCCGCGAGCAGTTCACCGATAGGCATACGTCCGATCTCAGCAATGGTGCGTGAACGAAATCGCGAGTGCGCCGCCTCGGCACGAACACGAGCTCCGCCGCAAGCAGTACAAGGTACCTCGGCCAAAAATCTGGAGAGTCGCATGCGAAGCCCAATGTTCGAATTCGATGCGAGCTCCAACGCCGGGAAGACCCCTCGGTAATGGAACGTCATCGCCACCGTTCGATCAATTTGCTTGTCGGCCGATTCTGGCGGATAAATATCGGATTGATAGACCACGATCTCACGATCCGGCATTCCATGAAACAACAGCGAACGCTGACCCATCGGCAATTGCGAAACCGGACGATCGAGCGGAATCCCAGCTTCTCGACCAAACGCACGCAGCATGCCTCGGGCTAACGGGTTCTCTAGGTTTGGCCATAACAGCATTGCCCCATCTTCGAGCGAACGAAGTTCGTCAACCGAGGCCGCCGGGTCCGTTCCGGTTTGAGTCCCCAAGCCACTGCAACTTGGACACCATCCAACAGCCGAATTGAACGAAAAGCTGTGCGGCGTTAGCGGCTGAAACGACAGTCCACACGGTGCACACGCCAGTTGCAAGGAAAACGTATGCGTCTCCCAGTGCGTTTCCGCTCGATCCTCATCGACCACCGCCAACTGGATGACACCGTTGCCCATGGTCAGCGCGGTTGCGACGCTATCGCTCAAGCGTTTTCGATCCTTGCCATCCAATCGGATACGATCGACCACAAGCTGGATCTCGTAACGGCTCTTTTTTTGCAACGACGGCAGGAGATTGATTTCCTGAGTTCGACCGTTGATTCGGATTCGGACGAAGCCTTCTCGTTGCAAATCGGCGAAGAACTGCTCCGGAGTTTGGTTGGCATGTGGAGTAACTGGTGCCAGCAACAATGCCTTGGTCCCTGCTTCCGACCCCAAGGCGATCAATCGATCGACGATTTGATCGCTGGTCTGGGTGCTAACAGGCTGATCACAACGGGTGCAATGCATCTGTCCCAATCGTGCAAACAGAACTCGGAAGTAATCGTAAACCTCGGTCACGGTCCCGACGGTACTTCGCGGAGTATGCGAGAGATTGCGCTGCTCGATCGCCACCGAAGGGCTAAGCCCATCGACTCGCTCAACGACCGGCTTAGGCATTTGGCCAACAAATTGTCGTACGTACGGGCTCAAGCTCTCGACAAATCGCCGTTGGCCTTCCGCATAGATCGTGTCCATGGCCATCGAGGTCTTGCCGCTGCCGCTTTGACCGCAGAAAACGGTCATTTGATTGCGAGGAAGCGTCAGTTCGATATTCTTCAGATTGTGTTGCTGAGCACCGACGACATGTATATCCTGCAAGGCCAAACTTGCACTGACTGATTTTTTGGCTTTGGCAAGCGGCTTAACAGCCTTCGACTTCGTTTTCGAATCGGTTCTCGCATGCGTTTCAAAGTACTTTTTCAATGCAACGCCAGTGAACGACTTCTTCTGCTTGGCGATCTCCTCTGGAGTACCTTGGCACAGTACCGTACCACCACCGGCCCCCCCCTCCGGCCCCATGTCGATGACAAAATCGGCCGCTTGAATGAGGTCCAGATTATGCTCGATGACAATCACGGTATTGCCGAGATCAACTAGGCTTTGCAACACCTTCAAAAGCAAATCAATATCGTAAAAATGCAGGCCCGTTGTCGGCTCATCGAGAACATAAAGTGTTCGGCCCGTCGCGCGACGACTTAGTTCTCGCGAAAGCTTGATGCGTTGGGCTTCGCCACCAGAAAGGGTTGGCGACGGTTGCCCAAGCTTCAAATAGTCGAGCCCCACATCGTGAAGCGTTTGAAGCTTTTCATAGATCTTCGGAAAGGCGGAGAAGTGTTCGAGGGCTTGCTGCACGTCGAGGTCCAAGCAATCCGCGATCGATTTGCCTTTGAACTCCACCTGCAACGTCGGACGGCTATATCGCTTGCCTTCGCAGATCGCGCACGGCACCCAAAGATCGGCCAAGAACTCCATGTCGAGGCGGTTGGCACCGTGGCCATCACAAGCCGAACAGCGTCCAGCCTCCGTATTAAAGCTAAACGTACTCGGCGTGAAACCGCGTCGCTTGGACTCAGGTAGTTCGGCGAACAAATCGCGGATGTTGTCAAACAGTTTGACGTACGTAGCCGGGTTGCTGCGAGGCGTACGTCCGATCGGACTTTGATCGATGTCGATGATCTTGTCGAGATGCTCGATGCCATCGATCTTGTCATGTGCTCCCGGCGTATCTTCGGCTCGTTGCAATGCATTTCGCAAAGCGGGCGACAGGATATCGCTGATCAGGGAGCTCTTGCCGCTGCCGCTGACCCCAGTCACCGCCACGAAGCAGCCGAGCGGAATCTCCACATCGATGTTCTTGAGGTTGTTGTGCCGAGCACCTCGAACCGTGATCGTCTTGCCGTTCCCTTTGCGACGTTCGGCAGGCCTGTGGATATGACGCGTTCGATTGAGGAAGCCACCGGTGATGCTCTTTGGGTTGGCCGCTATGTCTTCTAAAGAACCGGCCGTCAACAGCTCGCCTCCTCGAACACCCGGCCCAGGACCAAAGTCGACGATCGTATCAGCGGCTCGCATCGTGTCTTCGTCATGCTCCACCACGATGAGTGTGTTGCCGAGATCTCGCAACCGTTCCAACGAAGACAACAATCGATCGTTGTCTCGCGGGTGCAAACCGATCGAGGGCTCATCGAGGACATAGAGAACACCAACCAAGCCCGCTCCGATTTGGCTGGCCAAGCGAATGCGCTGGGATTCACCACCGGATAGCGTGGGCGCTGTTCGTTCCAAAGACAGATACGAAAGCCCGACATCGAGCAGGAACTGCAATCGTGCACGAACCTCCTTGATTGCTTCGCCGCCGATGGTGATTTGCAACGGCGTCAAGTCGAGGCTACCGAAGAACTCGGCGCATTGATCGAGCGGCAACCGCGAACAGTCTCCGATCGCCAGCCATGAATCCTCTTTGAATCTTGGCGCTAGCGACTTAAGACGAACCGAGCGGGCTTGCGGATTGAGTCGAGTGCCATTGCAATCGCTGCACGTGCTGACCTGCATGTACTTTTCGTACTGTTTCGTGACCATCGGATTTTTCGAGGCACGGTAGGTTGCCAACAAGTCCGGAACAATCCCCGTAAACGCTTGGCCATGCAACGCTCGACCTTTGACCTGGACCTTAAGCCCTTGGTATCCAAACAGGAGCCAGTTTCTCTCCTCTTGCTCAAGTTTCTTCCAAGGGGTCGTTAGCAAGTAATTCCGGTCGAACTTTTTTAAGTGCTCAACATAATTGGCAAAATAGGTGATCGAACGACGAAGCCAACGTGTCATTTCCGTGGACTTGCCGATCAAATCAATAGCACCATTCTTGAGCGATTTGCTCGCATCGGTGACCAGCAGTTCTTCGGTAAAGGTAAACGTTTCACCGAGTCCATCGCAAATCTTGCAAGCACCTTGCGGGGAGTTAAAACTGAGCAACTGTGGCGTCGGTGGTGGGTAAGACAGCCCGCACTTGGCACAAGCATACGTCGATGAGAACACAATGTCCAAAGACGGATCGCTCGTGTCCATCTTTTTGTTTAACGCGACAGGTGAGATTTCGTTGGTCGCAACAGCTGCCGTTTCGCTGGCCGCGGGAGTCTTCTTTTTGCGACTCGCCTTCTTGACCGGTGCTTCCGCTGGTTGCTCTTTGGGCGTGTCGATGATGGGAGACAGGAGCATCGTTCCCTCACCGAATTTCATCGCGTTGTCCACCGCTTCGGCAATGCGTTGGCGGGACGTTTGGCCGATCACAATGCGGTCAACAACCAGTTCGATGTTATGTTTGATTTGGCGTTCTAGGTCTGGCGGCTCACTGAGCAAGTAGATTTGACCATCCACTCTGGCCCGATTGAAGCCATATCGGCGCAGTTCATCAAACAGGTCCTTGTGCTCCCCTTTTTGACCGCGAATGACGGGTGCCAAAAAGAGAAATGGGATCTTTGCATCCATCGACTGGATACGCTCGACCATTTGGTCGCGGGTTTGCGAAGCGATTTCGGAATTGCATTCCGGGCAGAAGCCAGTTCCGACGCGCGCGAAGAGAACTCGCAAAAAATCGTGAAGTTCCGTGATCGTACCGACGGTCGAGCGAGGATTGTTTCCCGTCGATTTCTGACTGATCGAGATCGATGGGCTGAGACCGGATAAAAAGTCGACGTCGGGTTTCGGGAGTTGTCCGACGAACTGTCGAGCGTAAGTCGACAGGCTTTCGAGGTACCTTCGTTGACCTTCGGCGTAGAGCGTGTCGAAGGCTAAGGAGCTTTTGCCGCTGCCAGAGACACCGGTGAAGCAAATGAGTTGATTGCGTTGGAGCGAGAGATCGACGCTTTTGAGATTGTGTTCGCGGGCGCCGCGAACAACGATCGGTTGATCCTGAGCAGTCACTCTTTAGTGGACTCCGGCGCTCGCGAGATAGCGTTCGGCATCGAGGGCAGCCATACAGCCTGTGCCCGCGGAAGTGATGGCTTGTCGATAGTAATCATCGGCAACATCCCCCGCAGCGAAGACTCCTTCGACACTCGTGTTGGTTCGAGCGGGAATCGTCCATTTGACGTAACCGTTTTCGCGATTTTCTACTTGGCCACCGAGGAACTTGGTGTTCGGAGTGTGTCCGATAGCGAGGAACATGCCGGCAGCCTCAAGTTCAGTCGTTGCGCCGGTTTCAACATGCTTGGTGCGAACGGCTGTGACTCCGACTCTCAGATCCTCTGCGTTGCCGAGCACTTCATCGACGACTGAGAACTTGACCAATTCAATCTTGGGATTGCTCAAAGCTCGATCCTGCATGATCTTCGATGCACGCATCTCACCTCGTCGAAGGATCAAATAAACTTTCGAAGCGTACTTGCTCAGATAGGTCGCTTCCTCGACAGCCGAGTCACCGCCACCGACGACAACAAGTGGTTTGTTGCGAAAGCGAGGCAAGGCACCATCGCAAACGGCACAAGCACTAACCCCTTTGTTTTTGAATTTTTCTTCGCTGGGCAATCCCAAGTAATTGGCGCTGGCGCCGGTTGCCAGGATGACCGTATGCGTTTCGAATGTACCGTTCTCGCCCGTGTTAAGCTTGAGCGGTTTGCCCGAGAAATCGACACTGACAACGTCGTCGGTGATGACTCGGGTGCCGAAGTTCGTCGCTTGCCGACGCATCAGTTCCATCAATTCCGGGCCAGTGACAGCGTGTGCATGTTCCTCGATTGGAGGCAGCATGTATTTTCGATCTTCGCCGATGGCAGAGTCCAAGAACTCTTTGAGTTTGCCGGAAGGAAAACCAGCGTAGTTTTCGACTTCGGTCGTTTGAGCGAGTTGCCCCATGGGATATCGACCATTCACACGATTTTCTTCGGTCATGGCCCCTTCGAAAAGCAATGGGCGGAGGTTGGCGCGGGCCGCGTAAATTGCCGCTGACCAGCCTGCAGGTCCGCTACCGATGATGATGCAGTTTTCGATGTTACTCATGAAGGATCAATAAAATGGTGGGAAAAACAAAGAATGAATGGGCGTAGGTTCAGCCCCGCACCTAGGCGTCCTTTTGTAACACACGCACCTCAATTGACAATGGGAAACGCTCTCAATCGGCACCAATAGCCAGGGAAAAGGAATCGCGATATGTGGGAGTTTATAAGCTCGGTATTGACCTGTCTTTTGGGACGAGATCACTTAGTTATTTTTGGATTTGAAGGATTAAGGCGAAACAATGAGCAATATTCATGATTTTTCTCCCCTTCTCCTCCTCAGGAGGAGAAGGGGCCGGGGATGAGGAGGCAGGAGGATATTTCATGCTGAAAGGCAGTCCCGGGGTTCTTTGCCTAGCGACGAAGAACCAATGCGGCGAAGCACGCTAAGTGTTTTTTGCGTGAATTGTTAGGAACCCAGACCACATCGAAGTCCTCTTTGGGGAAAAGCAGTGCTTGCGGCCCAATCAAACGGACGTCCTAACCCGGGTGCACCTCCTCATCCCCCAACCCCTTCTCCTCCCGAGGAGGAGAAGGGGAGTTAGAATATTAGGCCTGAATCACCCCGTCACTAAAACTTCAAAAAACGGTGGACAAAGAATTGCCGACCATTGAGAATTAGGGTCCGCACTTTGAATCCCTCCCTCCCACCAATCCGGCCTACCCCATGACGATTTCTCGGTTCTCGGTTGCCCTCTTTCTCTTGACTATTGCCTCAAGTCTTATGGCCGACGGACCAGCCGACAATCAAGCGGCATCGGTACGCCCTGTTCCACCACCTGGAATCGCAATCGACGATGAAGTGCGTAGCAATCTAAAGAAAGAACTGTCAACGCTTCAGTCGCAAATCAGCGAACTGCGAAAATCGAAAAACGCCATCACTCAGCGATACCTCCCAGATGTCGAGATTTTCGCTAGAGCCGTCGAGCTGGCCCTCAACGAAGACGGATTCTTTGAACCCAAAGATGCAGAGAGAGCCAAGCAAGTACTACAAGAAGGACTTGCACGAGCCGAAGCACTGAAGCTTGGAGCGACACATTGGCGCGACCATCGTGGCTCTTTTCAAACGGTGAGGGGGTTTCGCTCCAAGTTGGACGGAACCGTCCAGCCCTATGGTGTCGTCACCTCGCAAACCGGTGACCGAACTGACACTCCTCGTGCCGACATCTGGTGTCGTGGCCGTGCCGAAAAGGGCCTCGAATTGCAATTCATCGCAACTCGGATGACAAACTCCGACCCTGCTCCCGAGCCAGGCACGATCATGATCCATCCTTTCGGTCGCTACTGCAACGCCAATAAACTGGCCGGAGAAGTCGACACGTTGGAAGTGCTCGAACATGCGATCAAAGAATACAATCTTGACCCAAAACGTGTCGTGATTCGAGGTTTCTCGATGGGGGGAGCAGCCGCTTGGCACTTGGCTGTCCACTATCCAGACAAATGGCTAGCAGCCAATCCAGGTGCGGGCTTCTCAGAAACTCCGCAATTCCTGAAAGTGTTTCAGTCTGAGGAACTAAAGCCAACTTGGTTCGAGCAAAAACTATGGCAGATGTATGACTGCCCGGTATGGGCTCGCAATTTGCGTATGCTGCCAACGATCGCGTACAGCGGAGAAATCGACAAGCAGAAACAAGCAGCCGACGTGATGGCCGAGGCGTGCCTGTCACTGCCAGCGGATGTGCGTTTCGAACTGACTCACATCATCGCACCGAAGACAGCCCACAAAGTCGACCCAAACGCAAGAGTAGAAATCGAAAGACGATTAGCGATCCTCGATAAGATGCGTTCGACCGAATTGCCTAAGCAACTTTCCTTCACCACGACGACACTGAAGTACAATCAAGCCCATTGGGTAACCATCAATGCGTTAAAAGAACACTGGATTCCTGCAACCATCTCGGCGGAATTTTCCAGTCCAAGCACTATCAGCCTCTTGATCGACAACGTAACCGACCTTAGCCTAAACCTGGATGCCAATATGGTAAGCACTATTGCTCAAGGGCTCTCGGTCGACTTGCAAGGAAAGAAGTTTTACGCTGCCAAACGCTCCGATCTTTCCTGGGGGATTCGACTAAGAAAATTTGGCAGCAATTGGGAGCAAGTGTCACCCATTGAACCACCGGCGAAGGAACTTGTTAAGAAACATGGCCTACAAGGACCGATCGACGACGCTTTCATGGGGCCATTTCTTTTCGTGAAGCCGACAGCGACCGGCAATCATCCGAAAGTGGACCAATGGGTTGAGTCGGAATTCAATCGGGCCGTCCGAGAATGGCATCGCCAAATGCGAGGCGACGCCATTATCAAAACATCGGACGAACTCAAACCCGAAGACATCGAAAACTACCATTTGGTTTTATGGGGAGACACCAAGAGCAATCCGACTCTCGCAAAGCTTGTCGACAAACTGCCGATTCAGTGGAATCAAGAAAACGTCTCCGTTGGTTCAGTCCAATACCCTTCGTCAACGCATGTTCCAGTTCTAATTTTCCCAAATCCGTTGAATCCCGATCGGTATGTCGTGCTCAACAGCAGCTTCACCTACCGCGAGTACGATTATCTGAACAACGCTCGACAAATTCCAAAACTGCCAGACTGGGCGATCGTCGACATCACAACGCCCCCCGATTCAAGGTTTCCTGGCAAGATCGCGAATGCCGACTTCTTCGATGAAAAGTGGGCACTGAAGCCAGCGCGAATACAAGTTGTGGTTCAATAGATCGCCAGTTCGCCATGTGTTTTACGCGTACACTAGCCGGTGGGCGCTAGCCCCGGTTTCCAACGGTGCTCGACATTCGTCGAGGACCGCGACGAAGCATTTTGTAGCGAAACTCGTCAAGAGTTTCGGTCGATTAGGCGATGCAGCCGAAAGTCTTGACGACTTTCGCAACACAAAAAACCTGTTTTTCGCAGCGAAAAATGCTTCACCGCGTTTGCTAATCGGGCGAGGGGAGCAAAGTCAAAAAGACATGAGTAACATCAGGCTAAAGCCATGCGGCTAGTTTATTCATTTCCCCATAGACTCGTAACGACTTGCTTACAAATGCGAATCACAAAACTCGTTCTTGCCTTGATCGTTATCCTGTGCATGACACTGTTGCTTGGACAACAATCCATTGCCCAAGAACCGAACCTTCGATATGAGCTTGGCAAACGCGTACAAAGGTACGAGTTGCTGTGGGAGACTTCGACTCCAGAAGTGCGTGCGGCAAGCACCGCGACGATGGAGCGAGCCGTTCAAGAGTTCTTTAGCTTCAACTTGAGCGGGGCCGCAAAGAGCCTCGATGCCGCTTGGCTGTCGATGCAAAAGGAGCCGTCGGATTTTCAACGCAGCGCGGCATCGCTATCAGTCTCCGCTCCGCCAGTCATCGACGCAAATCAAGCCAAGCTCGAGCTCCATTTAATGTCCATCTATCCAGCCCCGAATGCTGATTGGCTCAATTCCACATCGCTTGAGCTGACCCTAACGCCCATTTCAGAGCCCAATGCAACCAAACCGCAAACGAAAACGGTTGACTTGTCCTCTCGCACTTCGGCAGCGTCGCAACTGCCGCTTCTGATCGAATGGGAGCTAGACAAACGAGAAGCCGCTGAATTCGAACTCACGGCGATACTAGTTCAGAATGAATTGAGAGCTCCGATTGTTGGCACTCGCGTCTCTTTTTTGACGGACAGGCAGCCGAGGATTCAAGCGGTGACGGACTGGCTCGAAAACAACAAACGGACTGCGAAAACGTCATCGCTCTGCACGGCACGCATGCTCGGCAAGCAGCTGCAATTGGCCGATCGCGGTAAAGGTTCCGAATGCGACCTGCCGTTGGATTCTTGGCTCAGTGAGTTTGAGTCCATCGCATTTTCACGGCCGGAGAAGCGGCCGACAAGTCCGAGTGGTCAATGGCAAGTGTTGACGGACGGCAAAGCGGAACAAGTTGTTCGAATGCATGTACCGGCGTCTTCCCCCGAAAAGCCGACATTGATCTTTGCCTTTCACGGAGCAGGCGGCAGTGAAAACATGTTCTTTGAAACGTATGGCGCTGGACGACTCATCGAACTGGCCAAGGCACGCAATTGGTTCGTCGTTTGTCCGCGCCAACCACTGACAGGACTTACGCTGTCGGCCGCGACAATGCTTCCGATGATCGAGACCGAGTTAGGTGTGTCCTTTGATCGCGTGTTTTTGGTGGGGCACTCGATGGGCGCGGCACAAGCGATCGAACAAGTATCAAAATCGCAAGACCGCATCACGGCGGTTGCTGCCATCGGCGGAGGAGGAAATCCCAGACGAACCGAGGCATTCGAAAAAATTCCGTTCTATGTTGCGGCGGGCGAACGGGACTTCGGCAAGGGTGGTGCAAAACGTTTAGCTGATAGCCTGAAAGCCTTTGGTTGTCAGGTCAAATATGCAGAGTACCCGGACGTCGAGCATTTGACGATCGTTCAAGCTTGTCTCGACGAGCTCTTTGTGTTTTTAGAGCGATCAAAATAGATTTAGGCAGGCATGGGCACACCCGGCAGGTGTGCCCCACGGTGGGTCACTCTTGGCGAGAGTGACCTCAAGTCAAGATCATCTTGGAAATTGATGTAGACTTGAAACGAACATTATGTTGTCTCATGAAGGTTTTAGAATCCCGGTCGCGTGGACGCAATCGTCGCGGAGCGACGAGCGACATTGTCGCCCTTCGCTCTGCGAAGGTAGCGTGCGGCAAAAACGACTATCTATCACCTACACAATACTGCCTAGTAAATTCACAAAATCGCTCTAAAGTGCCAATGCGTCGCCGAAGCGGTCGCGTTCCATTTGCGTGATTCGGTGCATATCGTAAATCAATTGGACGTCGCAGCCTCTTTGCTGCACATCGCGGCGCGCAAACATTCGCTGTTGCGTGCTGACCATGACCTCGGGCGGCAGGCTTGCCATTTGACCGAACAACCTCGCATAGTTCACAAAGCTAGGAACATTGCTGGTCACGAATCCGTACATCATGCTGCAAACGCCAATCACCTTGCCCGTAAAGATTCCAGTGTTGATGGCTGTCTTGGAATAGTCGCCCATGATGCAACCCAAGAACTGCATGTTGGTCGACGCCTTGCCAAAGCCGTACTCCATATTCACCGTACCATAGGTGTTCTTCAAATCGCTATTGCATGTTCCCGCGCCGAGATTGATCCAGCTACCGAGATAACTATGGCCTAGGAAACCATGGTGCTGCTTATTGCTAAAGGGTTCAACGACCGACGCTTCCACCTCGCCACCAATCTTGGTTGTGTGCGATAACGAAACGGCGTCCTTGATCGCGGAGTGCTCCAAGATTCGTGCTTTCTTGCCGATGTAGATCGGTCCTCGCAAAAGTGTGTACGGTCCGATCTGAGCGCCGCTATCGATCACGATCGGTCCCTTGCGTGTGTCGGTCAAGACATACTCACCCACGGATGCGCCATCGGCAAGGAACAAGCCATCCCCCATCTGCCTTAACTGTGTCACCCTCGGAACTCCCGTTCGCCCCTCGGCGGCACTCTGCCCAAGCTGGATTCGCCACTCCAGGCTATCGCGAATGCAAGCCATGTTGCAAGCGATCAATTCGTGCGGGACTGCGATCGTTGCTAAGTCGCATTCGTACACCTCAAACGCTTTGGCCTTCTCCAGCCATTCCTCGACACCTAAATAGCCGTAATGAAACAATTGCTCAACCGTCCAAGGAGGGTTGATGACTGCTGCGACGTGCTCACGATCCCAGACGACCATAGGGACGGGATTTTGGGTCGCTTGTGTTGCGAGTCGAAGCAGAGACTGAATTTGGGCAAAGCTCTGTGTCGTCGGAGCAATTCGAGCATTGAGCAACAAAGTGATAGGCCGCTCGGGCTTTCCCTCGGCAAAACTCTCGTCGGGGATCTTCAGCCCGGGAAAATCGATTCGTTGAATGGTCTGCAGATAGGGGCGAGAAATGCCATAAACCTGACTGCCATACGGTTCCAGCAAATCCACCAATCGAAAGCTCCCGCAGGTAACCGCCGCAGCTAGCCTGGCAGTGGTGATCGGAGCCAGGAGTTCACATTGAGGATCTTCGAATACGACAATCGACATAAGGCTCAACCTTTGGTAGGAATGCTCTTGAGAGAGCGATCCAAACGAAAAAACGGAAACGAACCCGCAATTGTGCCGAATTTGGAAGGTTTGCCTAGCATTTTTCGAATCCTTACAAAACGTTGGCAAGATGAGTAGTGGGTTTGAAACGATTGCGTAAAATAGGCCGCTCTCGATCGACGAATTTCTATTCTCATTCACAAGCCAGAAGCAAAAAATGTTAGACCTGTACGACAAGATCCAAGACGCAACCGCAGCCATTCGCAAAGTTTGGGGGCGAACTCCTCACGCCGGCATCATTCTTGGAACAGGTCTTGGACCACTCGTTCAACGTATCGAAGTTGAAGCGACTTTGGAGTATTCCGATATTCCGCACTTCCCTCGTTCCACAGCCACCTCGCACCGTGGTCGTTTGGTCTGCGGTATGCTCTGCGGACTGCCGGTTATGGCCATGGAAGGTCGATTTCACATGTACGAAGGCTACGAGCTCAAGCAGATTACGCTGCCAGTCCGCGTCATGAATGCGATGGGGGCTGGGCTATTGGTTGTCTCCAACGCGTGCGGCGGCATGAACCCGTTCTACAAATCGGGGGATATCATGTTAATCGACGACCACATTAATTTGCTCGGCGGCAACCCACTCATCGGCATCAACGACGATCGCCTTGGGCCTCGCTTTCCTGACATGTGCCATCCCTACGACCAGTCCTTGATCGACGCTGCTTTGAAGACAGCTCGCAAAAACGACATTGTTGCGCACAAAGGAGTGTTCGTTGCCGTTTCCGGTCCGAATCTAGAAACGCGAGCTGAGTATCGCTTCTTGCGAGCGATCGGCGCTGACGTGGTTGGTATGTCAACGGTTCCTGAAGTGATTGTGGCGGTTCACTGTGGCATGCGATGCGTTGGCTTTTCGGTCATCACCGACATGTGTTTGCCAGATGCCCTGGAGCCAGCAGATGTTCAGAAGATCATTGCGATTGCCAACGATGCGGAACCCCGTTTAACAACCCTCGTGACGGGTGTGCTTGAGCACGAACGCGATAACAAGAAGGCATAAAGTCGCAAATTCAGTTACCCTCCCTCACGGTCAGTCACCCACCCTCACGGAGAGACGAGCGTAGCGAGTGTTCAGTCACCCTCCCTCTGGGAGGGTCGAGCGCAGCGAGGGGAGGGTGAAGTGCCAAATGCACTTGCACAACTCAGCTCACCCTCTCCGGCCTCTGGCCGACTCTCCCAGAGGGAGAGTGACTTTCCTACTCGGCCGTATTTTCAGGTAGGGCAATCGATTTCGCATCGCTGCTCGTAGAGTCACTTGCCGGAACGGCCGCTCCACCTTTTGGCAAATCGGCTTTTGGCAGTTCAGGCAAACTCTTGCGTTCCTCGACTTCCATGTCGACCAAATCAAACTCAGCATGGTCCACGTCCTTGCGCAGGATCAAATAAGTCGCAGCAGAAGCGGTCCAAAAATAACTTAAACCATAAGCAGCCAAAAGCAGCGGAACGATTCCTCTGAGGATTGGCCCCCACATGGATTCGAAGTCTCGCAGTGAAGAGAACGACCCAATATCAAAGGCTGCTTCTATGACACGGAACCCAGTCGTCAGAACGATCGACAAAAGCATTCCACCCACCATACTTAGAAACTGTGCCGCAATCACACACAGAGCGAGCGTGAGAGGTCGTTGAAAAGTATAGGCGGCAGACCTGGAGATTCCGTCATAAGCGTCCGCACCTTTTTCGGTCACGATCGCACACACGGAAAGAGGAAAGCCAAACAATGTAATGGCTGCACACCAACCGATGCCAATGCACAGGAAGACCACAGGGATCATCAATAACCCAGCGATCCAAGGCCCAATGGCAGGGATGTTGGAGAGCCACCCCAGAAACAAAGGGAAGACCGCAATCAACACGATCAAGCCGCTCGGCATGGTCACCGACCAAGCGATCGATTGCCAACGCCTCAAGACAAGACGAATGGATTCAGCCCAAGGGGCAGTCATCTTGGTCCCCATTTCGACGACCGAACGCCTCGTCAGACATCCGCCTACGAACGACCAGATCGCGATGATTCCAATCATAGAGGAAAGGCAAAACGCAATTCCGCTGAGTGTTGGATCCGAAAGGCCTTGGAAGACGGGAAAAAGGAATTTCTCCCAAACAGTGAGAGGCGAATCGGTTCCTTGTGGGGCCAAGCCCAAAGGAAAAGGTTGCGGTCTCGCTAAGGGCGTCACCCACTCGTGGAAGCCCGCCGTCTCTGCCCCAAAGATACCCTGGCAAACGTCCAGCCAGACTTGAGTTACGAGCAAAGCAGCCGCACACAACAAGATGTGCGTCGCTCGCCACGAGATAACAATGCTCTGGGACGCGAGCGGCCACCAGGGCGTAGCACGATACCAGTCGATTGCGACCTTGGGAGTTGCTACGGAGTCGACAGGAGAATCTTTCATTGAGTTGAACGTGTCTCGGTCAGGTGTGAATCAAAGCGGTAATCCAAGGACATCAATCGAAATTCCACTGCCGTTGAGAAGGAGGCGGTTCGGGCTCGGGCTCGTCCTCAGGTTCCGAGGAGCCCGTTGGAATACCGATCTCTTCGCTCATCCATCGATGCAAATCCGCCAATTTGCATCGATCCGAGCAAAACGGCATGTGTGCAGCGGTCGCCGCAGCAGTGAAATCGCGGCCGCAAGTTGGACATTTTGCTGAAAAGTTAGTTTTCGACATTCTCAGAGGATAGCGAATTTAGCGAACATGTCACGGGTAAGCTTCCCCGATTTCACATTCGAAAGCACGATTTCCACGCGTTTCGCTACGAAATGATCTTGGCAAACTCTTGCGGGCACTCCAGCGGCGTCAAATGCGCTGAATTTCCAACCGAATGAAATCGTGCATTTGGCAATTCCCTCGAAATTCGCTCCAGCACCTCCGGCGGTGAGATCGGATCTTCTGCACCTGCGATGCACACGACCGGCATCGTCCAGTCTCGCATCTTCCTTTGGAAGTCCGCTCGGCCGGCCATCGCGAGCTGAGCCCAAGCGATGGTCGAAGCCCTGGTTTCCAGCATCATGGCCCGGACCAATTCAACCACCTCAGGCTGATTCGCAATCGTATGCTGACTCAACAACTTTGAAAGCATCGGTAAAACAACTTTAGGAACGCCCTCCGTCAGCGCCATACCAGCCGCAGATCGACGCGTCACGATCCCGGCAGAATCATCTGCATTGACTCTCGTGTTCGTTAAGATTAAGCGTGCAAGCCTCTCTGGGTATCGCTGAGCCACCTCCATGGCAACATATCCCCCCATCGAAAGGCCGCAGAGGGCAATCGACTGTCGGATCTGCATGGCGTCCAAAATCGCAATGCAATCATCCGCAAGATTCGCCATCGAAAACGACTTGGACTCCTCGGCACTGCATCCGAACCCTCGCAAATCCGGTGCGATACAGAGAAACTCAGTGGATAGCAACGGAACGACGCGATCCCAAAGCCTGCTGTCCAGCGGATAGCCGTGCAACAACATAAGCGGAACACCTCGCCCGGAAATGCGTACCGAAATCTTGCGATCGCCTAGGGCAACTTGGACGAGGTCTTTGAACGGATAGCCGTGCATAAGGTAGCTTTCAAGCTGCGGCTCGCCTTACGACCAATCCGAAGTGTTTTGAACCAGAGGGCCCGCGGAAGCTGCCAAGCCGAGTGAGCGTGCGATGTACCCGGGTGCTCCCTAACAGCGACCGAATCCGCTCAGGACGGCCTAATTGCTTCACTAGACTGCGAAATTTGAGCCAATAGCGGTCGTGGTAATAAAGCTTCTCCAAAACCAAGCCACCCTGGTTTTCGACCATCGATGCATATGCTTTCTGGTGATAGCATTGCATGCAGTCAGTAAGAACCAATATTCCACTATCGTTCAGCAACGCAAGTGTATTTCGAATCGCCAATTGTTGATCTTGTTCTGTCAGTAAATTGCGAATGACATCGCCGAGGAACACGACATCGAAGGAAGCGGACGCAAAGTGAGGTCGAATCGCGTCGCCGACTTCAACCGAAAATCGAGTTGACGTGCTCAGCTTTTTGCAGCGATCGCGAGTTCTCTCCACCGCAGACTTTGCGATGTCGAATGCGAAAACCTCCGGCGCGTAATCGGCCAGTAATTCGGTCAAATGTCCCAAACTGCAGCCTGCATCGAGCACTCGTAACGGTGATGGCTTAAGTCGTTTTGCGGTCTCGAACATGTGGCAATACTTTGCTTGTTCCGCAGCAGAATAATAGTCCCAAGGATCTTCTTTCCCTTGGTAGATCTGTTCGTAGTAGTCTTGGTACACCGGGGCTAAAACTTGGGGCATGATTTGCTTAAATCCAGAATCTGTGCTCGGAAGGCAAAAGAAACATCAAAATTAGTGGTCGGCATTCTTAGTAGAAATGCATTAAGACATAAATATGTTTCATTAACAATTCTGAGAAACGTTCGAATAGTCAATCCATGTATAAAGACGTCACCATTGAACCAGGGGCATTCATCGACTTGGGCGAGATCATCCTATTCCGAAAACAAGTGTCAAAAAATCCTCTCAATTATTCGTATCCAAAGTCAATAACAACTACCGTCTCTTCGCCTTCGTGCGGGCACCCACAACCCCGATGTTGGCACCCACAAGTTGGCCATCGATATCCGACAAGTCTACGTGGTAATGTCGCGTCGGGTTGCCATCACACTCGCAACCTCATCGCGTTTCAAGATCAACTGCGCTGCGACGCTGATGGCGATCTCGATTGGAGTATTGTTGCCTAACGGCAATCCGATCGGGCAAAAAAACGAGGCGATCTTTTCCGCTGGCAACCCAGCCGACTTGAGCTCACGCCGTAACACGCTCGCCTTTTGATCGCTGCCAATGACACCAACATACGGTGCGTCACGCGTTTTTAGAATTTCCGACAAGACAGGCAAATCCGTCGCATGACCTCTGCTCATCAACACGAAAAAAGTATTCTCTGGTTGAACGGCAACACTCTCAACTGGGTTCGCAATACATATCTTCTTCAATTTGGGATGGTCTGGTAACTTTGCTATCCAATCGGATCGAGAATCGATACAGGTGACGAAACAATTGAGTTGAATCAACAATCGAATCAGCGATTGCGCCACATGCCCCGCGCCGTAAACTGCAATTGGCCAAACGTTTCTCTTTTCCATCTCGAAAAACAATTTAACTTCACCGCCACAGGTCATCCCAATATCGGTCTGCAAATTCCAGACAACAAATTCGTTTGTCACTTCAATCTGCTCAAGCATGTTCTGCGCATGCTTGATCACAGCATTTTCGATTTTTCCACCGCCAACCGTTCCTGCCTCAAGACCATCGTCTGTTACGATGGCCTTTGCGCCGACGATCTGTGGAGCACTGCCGCGAATCGCGATCAACGTCACCACAACGTACGCTCGTCCGCCTTCCAGCAAATTTTGAAGGCACCGAACGATCTCAACCGCATCATGGGTCATAATGAATTTTTCCGTGCCCGAAACTTCAACAACAAATGGTCTGACGTAGTCTGTGGTACAAGTAACATTAGCGCGACGCGCAAGCTAGTGAATGCGAGACAAAATTCACTAGCTTGCGCGTCGTGCTAGGGCATTGTTCACTAGCTTGCGCGTTTTGAAGTTGCATACTTGTGATTTCGCAGCAGAATTCGTGAGAATTCTGGCCGCGTCTTAATTGCAAAGTGTCTGAATTCTCACGAATTCAGCTACATTTCTCAATTCAGTGCAACTTCAAAAATTGCGCGTTGTGCAATGGATTGTGAGCCCAAAGCTTGCCGACCGAGAGTCAACCCAGTTTTTCAACAAAAGACAAATGAGCGGCAAACCAAAATGTTATGCGATCTTGCCCGCCGCAGGTAGAAGCCGGCGGATGGGACAGCCAAAATTGTTGCTTCCATGGCCAAATGACGGTAGCGACAGCTCGTCGCCTCAATCTGATGCCGTTGGAATCTCCAATTCACGAGTGATAGATCAAGTTCTCCATGCATGGACTTGTAGTCGCACAGACGAAGTCGTTGTGATCGTCCGACACGACGACCAAGAATTGAGGGATGCATGTTCGCGATGGAAGGTCTCTATTGTTCAACCGGAGATCGCTCCCGGCGACATGAAGGAATCCGTTCAGCACGGACTTCGCTATTTGCAAAAACATCAGCCCAACTCAATCGATCGCTTTTTTGTTGCCCCCGCAGATACGCCGACGATTTCCTCAGCGATTATCAATCGCCTTGTGGACATGACCGCCGACCAGGACACCATCGTTGTTCCGACCTTCGCAGGCCGCTCAGGACACCCTGTCCTGTTGCCTTGGGGGCTATCGCAGGAGATCTTTGCCCTGGGAGAAAACGAAGGAGTCGATCAAGTTGTTTCGCGACATCCTCAAATGATGGTAGAATTTGGGGCGGACGAGAGGGTGGGGGATGTCGATACGCCAGACGAATACGAGGCCGCATTCCAATTAGCCCAGAAACGACGAACCAATCAACGGTAGGACTTGGATATGCCAACGATCAAAGTAAATGGGAAATCCTATGAGCTAAAGGATGTGCCATTGGACACGCCGTTGCTATGGTTTCTAAGAGATCATCTTGGGATGACCGGAACGAAGTATGGCTGCGGTGTTTCCGAATGCGGAGCTTGTACGGTGCATCTCAACGGTGCGGCCGTGCAGTCCTGTGTGACCACCCTCGAGGAAGTGGGCGAATCAGAAGTAACTACGATTGAGGGGCTTTCGGATGACGGTTCCCATCCCGTTCAAAAAGCTTGGAAAGATCTTAACGTACCACAATGTGGTTACTGTCAAGTTGGACAGATCATGATGGCTGCGGCCATGCTGAAGTCCAATGGCAATCCGACTGACGAGCAGATCGAAACGGAAATGTGGAACATCTGTCGATGCGGTACCTATCCGCGAATTCGCGATGCCGTCAAAGCTGCCGCCAAGGAGATGAGCCGATGAGCGCTTCCAAACACTACCCAAATGCCTTGAACGAAAACGCATCTTCATCGACTGATTCCCATGAGCGTGCTGACATTCCTAGTGTCTCTCGCCGCATTTTTCTCGCCACGGTTTCCGCGACTTCGCTCGTGCTGATGGGCAAATCGATGGTTGGCGGTGGTGCGGCGTTGGCAAACGCTGGGCTTGCAGATCCGGAAAAATTTGCCCCCGATTTTTTTGTATCCATCGCGCCTGACGGAACGGTGACTTGCTTGGCGCACCGTTCCGAAATGGGGACTGGAATTCGAACTTCGCTCCCACGCGTTGTGGCTGATGAACTCGAAGCCGACTGGGCGCGAGTCAAGATCCAACAAGCGATCGGCGACAAGCGACTTGGCGACCAAAACACCGACGGGTCAAACAGCATTCGTTTCTTCTTCAGGCGCATGCGTGTCGCGGGAGCTACCGCGCGTACCATGCTTGAACGCGCCGCCGCTGCAAAGTGGGGTGTCCCAGCTTCCGAATGCTACGCTGAGAATCATCAAATCAAACACAAATCCAACGGCAAGTCGATCGGCTTCGGCGAACTCGTTGAATCAGCCAGGAAGCTCGATGTGCCCAAAGAGAGCGAGCTGAAACTCAAGCCTCGCGCCAAATGGCGATTCATTGGCAAAGACGTTCCAATCACCGATTTGAACGACATTGTTACCGGCAAAGCGATTTTTGGAATCGATGCCAGGATGGACAACCAACTGTTTGCCGTGATCGCCAGACCGCCTGTCGTCGGAGGAAAGGTGAAGACGCTCGATGCCAGCGAAGCCAAGAAGATGGTCGGCGTCGTGGACGTTGTCGAGTTGCCTGCCTTTCAAGGTGCACCGTTGTTTCAGCAGCTCGGTGGCGTTGCGGTGCTAGCCAATAGCACTTGGGCGGCCTGGAAAGGTCGCGACGCTTTGAAAATCACTTGGGAGGACGGAGAAAATGCGACCTACGATTCCGAAGTATTTACCAAACAATTAAAGGCCACTGCTCAAAAGCCAGGCCTAGTATTGCGGTCTGTCGGCAATGCCACAGAAGTGATCTCGAAATCAATGAACATCGTGTCCGCGGACTATTCGGTGCCTCACTTGGCACATGCTCCGATGGAAACGACTTGTGCTGTGGCCGATGTCAAAACGGATGCCACTGGCAAGGTCACTTCCTGCCACGTTCTGGCTGCTACGCAAAACCCACAAGCGGTCCAGCAAGCAGTCGGCCCAGCGCTTGGGATGCCGCAAGATGATGTCCTCGTGAACGTGACTTTGCTTGGTTCGGGATTTGGTCGAAAGAGCAAACCGGATTACTGTGTCGAAGCAGCCTTATTATCTCGCAAAATGGGAAGACCTGTCCACGTGACTTGGACACGCGAAGACGATCTGAATCACGATTATTATCATGCTATCTCTGCTGTTCATTGCGAAGCCTCCATGAACGACTCCGGGGTGCCATCGGCTTGGCTTCAACGCGCCGTGTACCCAACCATCGGCTCGACCTTCGTGGCTGGTGCGAGCACTCCAGCACCATGGGAAGCTGAGATGGGGCTAACCGATCTGCCTTACGATATTCCGAACCTTAGCCTGGAAGTGGGGGAGGCCAAAGCGCACGTTCGCATCGGTTGGCTTCGCTCTGTCTGTCATATCCAACAAAATTTTGCAGTGTGTTCGTTCGCGGATGAATTAGCACATCATGCGAAACGGGACCCATTTGAGTTTCTATTGGAACTCCTTGGCAAGGATCGGAAACTAGACATGGTGGCTGCCAAACTTGCAAACCGTGACGCACCCATGGATGAGTATCCTTACGATATCGCTCGGCTCAAAAATGTGTTGCGACGCGCAGCGGAAAAAGCGGATTGGAAACGGACGAAAGCCATGCCCAAGGGGCGAGGGCTAGGAATCGCATGCAGCCGATCGTTTCTAGGCTACACGGGCCATGTCATTGAAGTAGAGGTAGCAAAAGACGGGAAACTATCGATTCCCAAAGTTTGGGTCTCCATTGATGCGGGCATCATCGTCAGCCCGGATCGAGTTCGAGCGCAAATCGAGGGAGCTTCCATTATGGCAACCAGTCAGGCCCTCTTCGGCAAGCTGTCGTTCAAGAACGGACGCGCCGTGGAAAGCAACTTCGACTCCTATGTTGTTGCGAAAATGAAAGATGGGCCACGCGAGATCAACGTTGACATCGTTCCAAGCGAAGCGCCGCCAGCAGGCGTAGGAGAGACGGGCGTTGCCTCGTTCGCTCCAGCATTGTGCAATGCAATCTTCGCTGCAACAGGAAAACGAATCCGCGATTTGCCACTATCAGGTCACGATCTATCATGGGCGTGATAGCGAGAAGGCGTTTTGATCTGCAATTCGTCGTACAGCGTATGATTGAAATGGTTTTGCCTAGCCGCGTATCGGCGGCAGTTCTTAGCTGCGGGGGCTTGCGGACTGTCGATTTAGCCGTTTAACAGTCAGCCGAAGGCGTACTCTGCAGCTTTGACAGTACGCCTACGGCTGACTGTTAAACCCGGATTATTCATACGGTGACTGGAAATGTATTTCCGATAGCCGTTTTTGTTGACGCGGGCCATTTTACACAGATTTAGCTTTTTGCGCGCACACCG
>CANHVO010000060.1 GCA_947463915.1 Planctomycetaceae bacterium | reverse complement strand
TGTGACGTTGGACAAGAGCGTTATCGCAACGTCGAAACGTACTCGACCGGCATGCGGCAAAAATTAAAGTTCGCGCAAGCGTTGGTGCACGACCCGCAGTTGATCATCTTGGACGAGCCAACCACGGGACTCGATCCTAACCAACGCGAGGAGTTTCTCGACCGGATTCACGCGTTAGCCAATCGTTTCGAAAAGTCGGTTCTGCTATCAACGCATATTTTGCACGATGTTCTGCAGGTATGCGATCAAGTCATCATTTTGGTGCGAGGCGAAGTTCGGTTGGCTGACTCGCTCGCGAACATGCAGCGCCCGCTCCAAGCTGGCGTACAAGTTCGGGTGGTTCGCGATGCCCTCCGTTTTGCGGAGTCGCTGCGACGACATGGGCTTGGGGTTCAATGCGAAAACGATACAGAGCTTCTGGTACAAGGAGACGCGTCTTTGATTCGGAAAACGGTTTGGGCCTCCAGCAAAGAAGAGCAAGTTTTGGTGGAACGAATGGATGAAGCGAGAAACTCCCTTGAACATTCTTTTATGCAAATTGTGAGCGAGAAGAACTATGCCCATCCTTGATCTCGGCTATCGCAATTGGAACGGGGATCGCTCTTCGGAATCGCTGCGGTGGACGGTTGTGGCGACGACGGGTATCTCGCTCGTGTGGCGAGGGACCTGGCTGAAACGATTTATGTTGTTTGCGACATTTCCTGCACTCATCACGATGTTTGGGGTCGGACTCTTTGAGCAAGCTGCACGCGATGATTCTTATCGCAGAATGTTCAATGGCTTTCTGGCGTCGCGCATCGAGCCGATGGGGCCCAGGAATCGAATGCGAAACCGCGCGGCCGAGCGTCCTCAAATCATATCTGAGACAACGGACATTGCCACGCAACGCCATTTAGCTTGGTCGCATATGCTGCTGTGGTACTTTCGTTATCCGCAGGCGCTTTGGATTGTGGTCGTCATCGGGTTGGTTGCACCTCGGCTAATAAGTTATGATTTGCGGAGTCGCGGGTACTTGCTATATCTTTCGCGGCCCCTGTCGCCGACGAGCTATGTCTTTGGCAAAGCTTGCATCCTGTTTTTCCTGCTCGCGATGATCACCACTTTTCCGGCGATCGCTGTGTACATGTTCGGGTTACTTTTATCCAATGACCCATCTGCGTTTCTGCAGACCTGGGACATTCCGTTTCGAATTCTATTGGCGACCTTGGTTTTGGTCTTGCCGACATCTGCGATTGCCTTGGCGTTTTCCTCGCTAACGCAGGAGAGCCGCTTTGCTGCATTTGCTTGGTTCGCGGTCTGGATCGTGGGATGGGTCACGTACTTGGTTTTGACCGGATCAGCCATGTTCAATGCCGAAGATGCCATCAAACTCCAACAGCGATGGCTAATGATTTCGCCATACCATGTTTTGGGCCAATTGCAGGAAGAAATCTTCGGGTTGCTGCCTACCGACCAGCGTCTCACCGGTCCCTGGGTTTTGTGTGCTGCTGTCAGCATTGTCGGCTTCGGTATCGCTCGTTGGCGCGTCGCTAGGATGCTCAAGGTTTAATCTATGAAGCTCGCGAATCAAGAAACGGAAACTACGAATCACAGCGATGTACCGCTCATTGACTTGGCCCATGCGACACGTTTGTACGGAAATGTGATCGGGGTTAACGATCTCAACGTCGCTTTACCGAAAGGAGCCTACGGCTTGGTGGGCCCAAATGGAGCAGGCAAATCCACCTTGATCGGCTTGATCACCGGAGCATTGCGACCTACGCTTGGATCGGTGCGTGTCTTTGGCGAAAACCCTTACGCGAACTCAAAAGTCCTGAAAAACGTTGGACTGTGCCCAGCTAGCGACATTTTGCTGCCTGGCGTGACCGCGCGTCGATGGGTAGAACAAATGCTATCGCTGAGCGGCTGGAGTCCAAGCGATGCACGTGTCCGAACTTGTGAAGTACTCGAGCAGGTTGGCATTAAAGAAGCAATGAATCGTCCAATCAATACGTACTCACTCGGGATGCGGCAACGCTGTAAGCTCGCGCAAGCCATCGCGACGGAACCGCAGTTACTTATCCTGGATGAACCGTTCAACGGATTGGACCCTGTCGGGCGACATCAAATGACCGACTTGCTGATCGAATGGGCCGAAGCGGGCCGCAGTCTGTTGCTGGCGAGTCACGTCTTGCATGAGGTTGAGCAAGTGACCGACTCGTTCTTGTTGATTTACGGAGGACGATTGCTCGCGTCTGGCACCGCGGGAGAGTTGCGCGGGATGCTGGCAGATTTGCCTCAAGAGCTTTCGATTGTGAGCCCTCAGATGAGACAGTTAGTTGCGAGACTCGCCAATCAAGATTGGGTGGAGTCGGTTCGAGTGGAACATGAAGCGTGCCGTGTTACCGTTGCGGTCCACAAACCACTGGAACTCTATTCTGCGTTGGCGGAATGGTCGGGTGATGGCATTCAAGTCGAGCAGTTGTTAGGAACGGATGGCGATATGCAATCGCTGTTCAAACTGCTGGTTTCACGACACCGAGGCAGTCGTGCGAAGATCCGTTAAGGTTAAGTACCGCTTTGGCGAGTTTCAACCAGCGTTATCCCTCCGCGTTAGGGCATGATGATTTCCAAATTCATTTCGTTGAACAGTCAGCCGTAGGCGTACTTTGCTTATTGGGCAGTACGCCTATGAGACTATTTGTGTTGCCCAACCCAGCTCTTTGATCCGACGTGGTAATGGTGGCACTGCGTGCATGATTCGCCTGCTGCATTGGCTTGATGGCAGCTCGAACATTGACTCTTTTGCATCGGAATAAAATCGGTTTTTCCTAATTGATGGCAGGATTGACAATCGTTTAGCTTTGGCAACGTTAAGTGTGGACCATGGTCAAACCTAGTTATCGGCCGAAGATTGGCGGCTCGCTTATCTGACTTCCAACATTCATTCGAAATGCTATCGGACTTGATTATGTCTTGCCCTCCTTGATTGGCTTTGCGGAAGGATACGCTCCAAGTTGAGCTAGGCGACGGCTGGCTCGGCTCGATTGAATGCAGAGAGTGACACTGTCGGCACTGCTGGGCCAGAGCAAACGTTTGCTGTGCCCGTTGATCGCCCGGTAATGCATTGGAACCACGCCGCATTTCCTCCAGCTCAATCCACTTTGATAACCATGGGTCAGCATGCCCAGTTGGAACATAGACAATCGACATTCTTTGTCGGTCGATCATCCACCCCCCAAATGCAAGCTGATCCCACGCTCGCGAGTCTTTGAAACCTGTGGACTTCGGATTCGGCTTGCCAGGTGTATCAAGGAGATCGGAAGCGCCCTTGTTTAGTAGGTCTTCCTCCGCTGGGTTCAAGAGTGACTTCTCACCTCCCAGTAAAAGATCGTCGTCTTGGGATCGATTGCTCGAAGCCTCTCGAAACGTACTAATGCCTCGCGGAGCTGACTGCGCCGTTTTGGTCTTCAAGTTCCCCTCTTCGAACCATTCATCGTAGGCGGCTCGAAACAGATCCGGAGGAATCCCGCTTGCAAATCGATCAAGCCACGGTTTTCGACTGGCGAGTTGCTCAGCTGGCTCAACGGTATCGGTTCTCCCTCCCTCCAGCAGCTTCTCAACGGCCAATCGAAAGCCTGGTTGCCCTTCGTTCGCCATTTTTTGCATAATCTGCTTGGTCATAAGCGAGAGTTTCAAAAGCGTGTCGCGGTCTTTCTTGGTGGTGGTATCCAATTCCGCCAATCGTCCCGACGCTGGCAATTGGTCCAATAGGTTTAAACCGCCTGGCTCGGACTCAATGAGAAGCCGCATGATCGTTGGAATGACGCCGTCCGTCAGTTGACTCGCCTGGGTCGGCCAAGGCCCGATCTCCGAACCTGCTACCGTCATTGCATTGGTATTGATGCTCGGTACTTGTAGAACGATCAATCCGTCTTGCAGTGCAGATTTGACAGGTTCCAAGTGGCAGGAGGAACAAGCGCGTTCGAAGGAAACGCTTCGGAAAACTTGGCCTACCACTCCCACTTGATCCTCCTGCACATGACACGCTTTGCAGTCGAAGTCAGCTCCCTTTTTGGTGAAATGCAGATCGCGGTGTTTGATATGATCGAAGGCAATGTTGGTGTCGCCTCGATAGGGGTAGTCTTTGAATTCGGGGTGGTCGGTGGAAAACGAGTGAAACGCGTCGCGATGGCAAGCTTGGCAACGAGCCGTCGTCATGTTTTGTAATTCATGCTTGGAGCCTTGATGCTCGCGGTGGCATTGACTGCACTCGGTTTGATTTCCCTGCCATTGGATCGGCGACCGGCTTACTAGCTTTGTCAAAAATGTTTTTGTATCGGGGCGATCACCATTTCTAACTAGTTCAGCCAATGCCGTACCTTGTAGGTCGTGGGGCGAGCCATGCATGGCGTCGGGCATATCTTGAATGTGGCATTTCAAGCAAAGTGTCGACTGCTTTGCACTGGCGGTTGCTGTCGCGGTTTCGCCGCCGGGATGACACGATGCGCAGCGGTTTTCCGAATCGATACTGTGTGGTCCGCTGTCGCCACTTTGAGCAGAAACGAGAAGTTGCGCATGGGCTCGAGTGAGCGGCCCGGGCGCAATCGATTGCTTCCCGACAAGATTGCTCCAGGCAAGACTAACTACAAGGAGGGCCACCAGAGTTGCGGTCATTTGAATAGAACGACTCCACCATACCAGCGTCCGAAGCGGCCTGCATGCATTGCTGTCTGAATCCGATGGGCTCTGTGAGCAGCGATTGCCGCGTGGCCCTGCTGGGCATGGTAGACCTGACGGCGAATTACCGCATTTGTAGGACTGTTTTGGAAGCCGATATTGTTTCATTCTGGGCGTCACCAGCTGCTCGTGAATTGATGGGCAATGATCACATGGGCAATTGTGAGGACAACAAAACAGCCAAGTGCCCAAGTGTGGGAAGCGGCCCAGAATCGGATGCGGTTTTGGATGGCCGATTGGAAGTCAAGATCGTCCTTCGAGCTGACGAGAACACTCATGGCTCGACGCTGTGTCCGTCCCTCTTCGCTAAGATAGCGGTCTATGCTTTCAAGATCATCTAAAAGTTTGCGTCTTTTGCCACCACTGGGTTTGATTCGGTAGACCCAGCCTCTCCGCGTGCTAAAAAAGGTGCTCAAGCTCGCTTGATAGTGATCCGCTAAGGCTGCAGTGTCGTTCTTGCCCGCAGCCGTGAGTGCCAGAGTGTACGCTTCCTTTGCGATGAGTTTCGATTTTTCAGAAATGTCCTGCCGCAAGATCTGGCCGCCTGCTGCCGCAAGCATTTTGGGTGAGGTCCGGTTTACATACCATCCGATTAGACCAGTCAAGGCAATTGCCCAAAAACTCAATGCCAACAGCGACTCCAACCAGCCCGTGGTCAGTACGCCAGCGTGCAGAGCATATGCACCTAGGCTCAACAGCCCGAGATAATGGTGCGTCCGTTGCCAAACTGCCAATCTGCCGATTTGAGTCGTTATGACCCGTTTGCGAACACCAAGCAGCATCAGGAAGATGCAAATCGCGGCCAAAGAGTAGCCCGTGACAAATGCCTCATTATACAGGTTCTCAGCCGATCGATCTCGAAATGCCCTCAACGTCAACCACCCCAGGATGACCATCGCGGTTGGAATCAGCCTGCGTCCAACCCGAACACTGGTGGCTGAAAAAGTCGGAAGTGTTTCCAAAAGGGAGCGAGGTTGCGTTTGTGTCTTGGTGTTCATTAAACAATCCTCTTGTTGAACCATTGTTCGATGGAGCCAGTATCGCTCGTGTCAATTCGAAAGAGTGCATGATGTGGGCATGCGTTTTGGCAGGAAGGGCCGGACTTTAGTTCGTGGCAAAGATCGCACTTCGATGCTTGAAGGATCGGCAGTTGCGTTTTTCGATCGACTGCGGCTCGCCCTTTTTCGTCCCTGACTTGGACCATCACGATGTTGTCATACGGGCAGCTTTCCGAACATGTTTTGCAACCGATGCATGTTTGTGAATTGATCGAGATGACCCCAGAATCTTGATCGCGAGCAATTGCGCCGGTCGGGCATCCGATCATGCAAACGGGATCGGTGCAATGCATGCAAGCGTGAGCAAAAAGAAGTGGGCCAAATTGCGGTCCGTTCCGGACAAAGCGAGGCGTTCCGTTATGTGTGGTCGCACAAGCCTTAACACATTCGTCGCAACCCGTGCAACGATCGAGATCAATCATCATGGTTTGCTTGCCATTGATGAGACGCTCATCGACTAGAAACTCAACAAGCGACGTTTCTAGTTTCGAGAGCGTACTCTCGACTTGATACGAATTCCCCAGATGAGATTGTGGCAAAACATCTGAGACCACAAGTCCGCCATCATCGTAGCGAGGGTTCGTGATCGGTTTGGGAAGTTCGGAACTGCGGATCTTGGGTAGGATGTGGGAAAGTACCAGCTCGGCAGGGATCTTGAGAACATCGACAAACCCAAGAGCGCGAAGGGATTCTTGGTACGGTAGCGGCTTACTGGCAGGAGAACGGAAACGATGAGCCAATTCCGACAGACCAAAGACGTGACCTCGACCTAGATAAGCAATGGTTTGGTGCCCGCGACCTTGCTCAAAACTCAGTCTCGCAAAACCCGCACGGATCAGGATGAGGTCTTTTACGGGATGCCCTTCGGCGGCGATTACCGGCTCTTGCAAAATCTGAGCTTGCACGTCTAGCTTTTGAGTGTCGCGATACTCGGCAAACCACTCTCGATCACCGATGGATTCTATTCTGGTGCCCGCAATGACTTTTGCCATCGAGGCGTCGTCAAGGAAACGCAAAAGTGGCGTCTCTCTCAAGTGCGTTTGCAGGCTGGTTTCGCGAAAACGAGCATCCAAATACTCACGAAAGGCTTTGTCTCTTCGCAGTATCCGAAGTCCCTGCCATCGGATTTCCAACATGATAGCGGGAGCGTTAGCAACCACGGTGTAGCGATGTTGGCTTCTAGTAATGGCGGCCATCTCACCAAAGATTTCGCCTACGCCAAGGGGTTCGGATTGAAAGCCATCAATCACTGCATTGATGTCTTGAAGAAAAATTCTGCTCTTACCCTCGGCGGTCTCAACCTGTTGGATTGGGGTGGGGCGAAGTTTGTCTGCACTTGCTGTTTGGGGGCCGCTGCGACTTCCTTCTCGCCGATTGTTGGGGCCATGCGAGCGGTTGAGGGATTTTATTTTGAATTGCTGTTTGAGCCACTCCATCCAATTCGACGGTTGGGAAAGATCCGATGGCTTCCCACGCGGTTGCCAAAGAGATTCAAGAAAAGCCCGAACGGAACCTCGCAGCACGAGATAGGCACTTCCTCCGTAATCCCCCTCGCGAACAATCACATCGCCTGGCTCGTACCTAAGGATACGACAATCGTGCCGAATAACGTCCTCCAGCGAGCTGTGTGAAGGAAACACGTCCGGGTTCATTTCCGAGAACGGGGGCTGGTCTAGCATCCAGCGGATATCGCGTTGGAGCATCTCAGGATCGAGTGGATGATCCCATCGGACAGGCCGATCGATCGCTATCTGATCGCTAGATTGTGTTCGCATAAGCCTCGATGTCCTCGCAACGCTCCTCCGATATTGACCAACGCTTGTTGAAGTATGGAAGGAATTAGCCGGCAGTTTCCGCGAAAAGCCCTTGCCGTTTCAAGACCACTTTGGGGGTGTTCCCTTGCCCGAAAAGACAACAGGGCGAAGCATTCTGTAGCGAAACTCGTCAAGAGTTTCGGTCGTTTAGGCGATGCATCCGAAAGTCTTGACGACTTTCGCTACACAAGGCAGGCTATTTGAAGAGGTCAAAAAAAATGGGCCCTGGTTTCCCAAGGCCCATATTCATTTTGCGGTGCTTTGCTGCACCTAATTGGAATCGCAGCAACTATTGAGTTACTGTTTTGGTTTCCGCTTTCGCGGCTGGTGCCATTGCCAATAAAGCTGCTTTGTACTTCGCTCGTGCCAAGTTCAAGCGTGCTGTTTGCTCGCATTCCGTTTCGTCTTTGTCAACAACAAAAAGAGTTTTGACTTTCTTTGCTTCGGCCAATGCTTTGGCTTCGACTGGGCAGCTACAGCTTTTTTCGCCAACTTTGTAGGAGATCGACACGCTGTTCATCGCCTTTTTGACTTTCGCTGCGAGCTCACCTGCGGCAACGGAACAGGTCAAAGACTCACCAGCGATGGTCGTCTTACCTGATACGCTACAAGTGCTTGGCGTTGCGTAGGTACTGACGAACTTTTCCGTTTGGGATACAAGGCTAGCAAACGCTTTTTCGGAGCAGTCAAATTTTTCGGTACCAACGACATACTCTACTTTGTTGGAGGTTTCCGCAGCGGTTGCCTTGGCTGACTCCTCGCAGCAAAGTGACTTCGTACCAACAAGATAGGTGATCTTAGGCAATTTGGCCATTCCAGCAGTTACTGGACATGTCCCAGCGTCTGCTGAACATGCAGCATCGCACTTCTTGGTATCGTCTGCGTGCAAGGTTGTGCCTGCAGAAACCAACGCCAACGCTACTAGACCGAGTTTAAAGGACTTCATACGAAACTAATCTCCTGAAAGAAAGTTTGAAAAGGGGCCGGACGCATCATAACTAGCAAATCCTGTCAAAGTTGCGCAAGTCTCACTACCTACGAATCCCCAACCCGGTTGGTTCGAATTACGTCATTTGCGCAATTTCTTCCGGGATTGTACAGGTGCTTCAATCGATAATCAAGTTTTTGGGTACTTCTGTGGTACATGGAATTTTTCTGCTACCATAAAATCACAACGTATTGGTGATTGCTAACGCAAGCAAACCGCCTTCGCCCCTCAATTGGTGGAAATAGTGACGAAACTACAACGAATTTTGGTAACTGGTGGTGCTGGCTTTCTTGGCTCGCACATGTGCGAGCGGCTGGTCGACGAGGGACACGATGTCATTTGCCTTGATAACTTCTTTACTGCACAGAAGTCCAACGTCGCACATCTGTTGCCAAGGCCCAATTTTGAACTCATTCGCCACGACGTGACGTTGCCTATCTTCCTCGAGGTCGATCAGATCTATCACATGGCATGTCCGGCAGCACCTGGGCATTACCAATTTAATCCGATCAAGACCATCAAGACGTCGGTACTCGGCTCCATCAACATGCTTGGAATCGCCAAGCGTTGCGGCGCTAGAATTCTGCTTGCAAGTACGAGCGAGATCTACGGCGATCCACTCATTCATCCGCAACCTGAGTCGTATTGGGGGAATGTCAACACCATCGGTGTACGCTCTTGTTATGACGAAGGCAAGCGCGTGGCTGAGACGCTTTTCATGGACTACCATCGGACTAACAAAGTCGATATTCGCATCGTCCGGATTTTTAACACGTATGGCCCCCGTATGCATCCGTACGATGGCCGCGTCGTGTCCAATTTCATTCGCCAAGCTATTCAAGGGCAGCCGATCACGATATTTGGAGAAGGCGAGCAGACTCGTTCCTTCTGTTATCGCAATGACTTGGTCGAAGGCATTTTCCGGTTGATGAATAACGAGGACAATTTCATCGGTCCCGTCAATATTGGAAACCCAGGCGAATTCACGATTCGAGAGTTGGCGGAGTTGGTGATGGAAATTTCCGGTTGCAAAGTTGCGTTGGAAAAACGTCCGCTGCCGCCTGACGATCCAGCACGCCGTCGTCCAGATATCACCCTTGCTAAGAAGCATTTAAATTGGGAGCCGCAAGTACCGCTTCGGGACGGTCTCAAAAAGACCATTGATTGGTTCCGATCCATCGATATGGATCACTATAGGCCACCTACGCCAAACTACGTCTAGTCATCATGAATATGCCCCCCCAATCAACCGAACGATCACTTCTTTGGAAGTTGCGTACCCGCGAGTTGCACTTTGGAGCCATTCCCAAAGTCATGGGGATTCTAAACTTAACACCTGATAGCTTTTCTGATGGCGGGCGATTCTTTACCGTCCAGTCAGCCGTCGATCAGGCAAAGCGACTTGAAGATGAGGGTGCGGACATCCTCGATGTGGGCGGGGAGAGCACGCGGCCCTACAGTCAAATCGTCACGCCCGAAGATGAGCTCAGTCGTGTGGTGCCTGTCCTAGAAAAGCTGCAAGGGAAAGTTCAAATTCCCATTTCTATCGATACAACCAAATCAAAGGTCGCGGCGGCTGCATTTGACCTCGGTGCAGAAATTCTCAACGATGTTTCCGGACTCGAGGCCGACGCTGAGATGGTCGAGCTGGCTAGAGCGAGTCAAGTTGGTATTTGCGCGATGCACATGCAGGGAACGCCGCAAACCATGCAAGACAATCCGATTTATGCGGACGTAGTCGCCGATATCCTTGGCTACTTAAAGGCTCGCGACCGATGGCTAGTGATGCAAGGTGTTGCCCCCGAGCGTATCTGCTTGGACCCCGGCATCGGATTTGGCAAAACGCATGAACATAATTTAGAACTACTGCACCGCGCAAGCGTTTTTCACCAAACCCAACGTCCCATTTTGATCGGTCACTCGCGCAAGGGCTTCATCGCCAAAGTGCTTGGAAGCAAGGCTCTCGACCGTTGTTATGGAACCGTCGGCGTTTCCCTTGCTCTCGCCTTGCATCGCATTCAGATTTTGCGAGTGCACGACGTTGCGGCAAATGTCCAAGCGTTAAAACTTTTTTTCGCAAGTCTCGCTGAATAGAGCGATACGAGTTGCGGCCGTACTCGGTAGGGCTCTATGCAGGCATGCGCGTCGAGATTTGCAGCGCGAATGCGATGTCCAAATCCCTCACTGAGATACCAGATGCGAAGCTGTGATCTCATCTGAGACGTGTTGCAAATCGCTTCCTCGTAAGAAATCCTCAATCGTCGTTCCTGTGCATTCAGAATCGATATTTGGGGCGCCGCAATTATGAATGAAGTCACCCAAATGCACGGTGCGGAAATCCAAGCTGAAACGCGTTGAGTTCGTTGTGTTCGGGACGCTCGAGTGCATTTGAGCTCCTGAGAAAATCAAAATCCCACCGGGCTTGGTGACAACACGCAACTGAGGATCCAATTCCATCGGCTCCTCGGGCCGAGGTTGCTTGCGAGTATCTACTGTTACCTGTTGGGAAGCGATGAATCGACTCGTCTTAACCCACTCTTGATAGTTGTACGATGCTGAACCATTTCTTACCGGCCTATTCCAGTAATTTGGATGAAAAGCCATCGCGTTGTCGGATTCGATTGGGTAGATCGGAATCCACCAGTTCAGCTGACACTGTGGGGCTGAATACCATGTATCTCGGTGAGGATGAAACGCATAAGCAATACCCGTCGTCAAGTAACCTTGAGCAGTCGACGTTCGCATGCGTGGAACATCGAAATAAGTCTGCTCCAAATTGCATCCGAGTTCACCAAGCATGCGTTGAATGCACTCCTTGGAGTGTGGGTGGTGAATGAACTTTGGTTTCAAGTCTGCAAGGATCTTGGCATAGGCTTCCACAGACATCTCGTGCTGAGCGGTCCGAGGGTCAAGAGGCGCAAAGGCCTCTTCCGCCAACGCGCGCGCATGATGGATCAGTGCCAGCGAGCCCGGCGTAGGCGAATAGACAAGTAAATGTCCGTCGTAAAGAAGTTGGCGACGTTCGTCGTCGGTCTTTTCAAGATCGTGATACAGTGTGTTCATCACCTCACTGTAAATTTGATTATCGGAATTTCAAAAAAGAATGCCATTCGATGTGGTAAACGACATTGGCAATTGCGTGGTTTTTCGGCTTGTTCCTGCTTTTCGCAATTTGACGATTGTTTTGCTTGAGCTGCAGAACTCCATGCCTAATAGAAGGCCACCTTCAATACAATGCAAATCCGCACGAGATTGAAGAGAAGTTCTGCTCGCAACGTCAATGAGTCAGAAGCCCATTGCGATCTAGGCGGTATCGACCTCTATCTCGAAAGCAGCTCTTTTCGTCTCGCAAACCGATCTCTGAGGTTGGCTACGACGGTTTGAGCTTCTGAGAAATTCGGGGTTGTGGCATTGAGATTGGTGATCTCGTGTTGCAATCGATCGATGACGCCGACAAGATCGTTATCAAGATCCAGGACTTGCTTAAGTTTGACCTCGTCGATTTTCGTGGTTTCAAACCATGAGGAGTACCCCTCCATGGCACCGCGAATCTTGGACTGAGCCGTCTCGATGTTGGCCCGCAATTTTTCCCCTTGAGTGATTGCGTCGAAGTTCGCTTGGTCTACGAGCGGCACCATGAACGTTTGGAGTTCGCGTTTGCACTCCTGAAGACGGTCTGATAGATACTTTCTTACGGCCAAGTCGTCGTCGCGTCGCTTTTGCTCGGATCGGTAGGAACCGAATCCGGGCACGTACTTCGAGATGCTATCCATGATCGACTCAGCCATGATTGGTGTCCGAATTTACTAAGCGTTGACGATGTCCCGCATCTTCGGCTCTAGGTAAGTAACGGTACTACCCATACTGGCTAGATTGCCATACTCTCCCTCAGGAATCTGAACTCGATGTCGCTTTCGCAACTCCATAACGATGTCCAGAAAGTCCATGCTGTCCATTTCAAGTTGCTCACGAAACGACTTGTTATCGTCGATCGAGGAAAGATCCTCATCCGGTGCGATCTCACTAAGAATGTCCAAAATTTCTTCACGGATTTCCGCGGGTGTCATGGAATCCAAAACTCCTGGCCAACTTCGGTGCCTCTCAAGCGTTTGAAAGGAGATGGAAGGTAGCCGAAAAAAGGGTGGGGAAATAATGTGTTTTTGAATTGATGCGGGGCTAAAACCGTCGAACGATTACGACAGAATTGATGCCGAGCATGCCAAACGAATTGTTCAGAATGTAATCGACGCGGGGCAGCTCCTGCGGTTGGTTGATCACCAAGCCTGGCAACGCACATTCCGGATCTAGATTGTCCACATTTATCGTGGCATGGCAAACCCTGTCCTGAAAAGCTGGCAAGTTTCCGGCTAGTTCCAAGGCTCCAGCAGCCCCCATCGCATGGCCAATAAAACTCTTGGTATTGTTGAACCGAAGGGTGTCGCAGCCTTGGAAAACATTGCGAAGTGCAATACATTCCTGGCTATCCCCGGAACTGGTTCCAGTGGCGTGTGTACTGACAATATTGATTCGATCGGGCGTCAATCCGCCGCGGTCCAGGGCCATCTGGAGACACTGAGCCTGGCGCTCGGGATTGGGCAGCACAAAGTCCGTTGCGTCTGTATTGATGGCGTACGAGACGATTTCTGCGATGATGTTTGCCGAACGTGCTTTCGCGTCGGATAGCCTTTCCAACGTGTAGAGGCAAGCTCCTTCTGCTACCACGATTCCATTTCTAGCGGTATCAAATGGACGAGAGGCTTTGGTCGGATCCTCGTGCGATGCGAGAGCCCCCTGCGATTTGAACGACGCAAAGATGCCGAATGTGTGGATGCTCTCGGAAACACCCCCTGCAATCGCTAAGTCACACTCCTTTAATCGGAGCATTTGGACGCCCTGAATAATCCCCGCGTTTCCAGCTGCGCAAGCAGCCCCAATGGTGTAGTGCGGGCCAGTAATCCCCATATTGAGAGCGATTTCACCGGCCGGATTATTTGCTACCGTGCGAGGATTATGGTGATGCGACCAAAAAGTCGTATCGTAGTCATATGCCTTGATTGAATAAATCTCGTTTTCGGTCTCGACATTTCCATGTTCGGTGACGCCGATATAGATGCCCACCTTGGATTTGTCGACATTTGGCCAATCCAGCCCGCTTCGATGAATCGCTTCTGAGGCAGCCCAAATGCCAACGGTTCCCGCTCGCGTGCCCCGTCGCATGTCCCGTTTGCTCTGGTATTTGGTGGTTTCAAACTCACAAACGCCAGCCAGAGTATCGCCTACATAACGAATATTGTAGTTTCGAACGCCGCTTTTTCCCTCAAGCAACGATTCGCGGAACATCTCGAGATTATGCCCGTTTGGGGACGTCAAGCCGATTCCAGTAATCACTACGCGTTGATCGTCTGGCAATTGACTGGTTCGATCTACAGCAATCATTCAGCAACTCAAAATGGAGGAATTCTCAACCGACAAATTCTTCCACCGAAACTATCCTCAACAGCGAATATTTGCAAGCGCTGCCTAAGCTCGGTTGCGAATCAGGGCCACCACCCAAAGAATCCCACAGGTTTACCCTGTGGAAGCTTAGGTTTCTTGTTACCAAACCGTCTCTAGCAATCCTCGCTTGGCCGCCGAATTTGCCTTCGGCAAATTCGGCGGCCAAGCGAGGGAGGAGCCGTTTTGTGAGTAGCGAAAAACCTAACGATCCGCAGGGCAAGCCTGCGGGATTTGATGCAACGGGAATTGTTGTATCGTCAGACGGCTTTTTACTTTCGCTTGAGTATGTAAACAACATCCTCTGTGCCTGCATCAATCTCAATGGGCTCATCGATGTCGTAAGTAAAATCGTACGCCGCCTCGATAGACCATTCCGGTACTTTTTTGATCATCGATGCAAACTGCTTCCATGTATAGCTTCGAAGAGCAAGGCAGTCATCGATTCGAATTGAACCCGTCGGCCGATAGATTTCAAACCGGAGGTTAAAGCGTTCCATCCTGGCTTTCACGTCTTTATCGCGAGGCCACATACGCGTATTGATCTGCAAATTCCCGCGCCTCGCTGTCCAACATTCGGTGTCCGATGCTTCCCCTTCTAGCGGCGTCAAGTGAAATCCCAACGCATAGATCCCGCCCGGTCGCACGGCCTTGGCCATCGCTTGGAAATGCTCTACCGTCGCCTTCTCGGTGCCTAAATGCCGAAACGAGTTGATGGTGTTGAAGGCAGCGTCAACCGGCTTCTTGACCGTAAAATCGCACATGTCCGCAACCCAAGCCGTTTCCTTGAGCCCATGCTTTTTAAGCCTCGCGTTGCAATACGCAATCGCCTTCTCGTTGAGATCTAACCCCTCGGCAATGTACCCCTTCTTTGCCATCCTAAACAACAGCCGACCGGTTCCACAAGCAGGCTCAAATACCCGCTTGGTCTTTCCGTCCACATGCTTGGCAAACGCAGCTTCCAAAAATTTGAACTCTGCGACCCAATCACTTGCAAAAACCAAGTCGTAATAAACCGGGTAGTCGTAGATGTTGCCGCTGACTTGTTCCATTCCAAGATGCTCTTCAATGTTTAACGGTTCAGAAATAGGTTGCGAACAATCAGTGCTGCTCGAATCGATAGCAGATTCTGACAGGAAGGAGCAGATTTCACAACCGCCCAGCGAAGCCTCAAGGGGCTTGGAAGGCTGTCCCGTTTTCGAACCGTGTAAGTATCTGGTTAGTTGCGTGCGCTCTGTCGCTTCGCCGCGATAGCGCAACGCTGTATCGCATTTTGTAGCGAAACTCGTCAAGAGTTTCGGTGGTTTACGCAATGCAGCCGAAAGTCTTGACGACTTTCCCTACAGAAAAGCCCAATTTACATTGAGCAGAATGCGAAACAGCGTTGCGCGATAGCGGCGACAGTTCGTAGCTGCGTCAGATCTTGAGAAAGATTCGCCTGCGATACATCCACAACAGAATCAACCACAAAACGCTCAGCGTGAGCACTCCGATCATCAATCCCTTGATCGCACCCGAATCTCCGAAACCAAACCGCTCCGCCAAAATACTACTACCCGTATCTACGAAATAACCAAAGTGCCTCATGATCGCCAGGTTTATCTGCTCTTTAATCGTCCAGCTCATCACGTACGCGGCGATCGAATTTGCACCAATGACCACAAACGGAAATCCCCAACTCTTGAAGCCCGCGATATCGCATATGGCATTCAGAAACGCTAACCAAGCAAAGCACAATCCGCCACTGTAAAGTGCCCACGTCGGAGTCCAAATGCGTTTTACGATCGGACAAAGGCCAGCGGCATCGATCACTAATGCCAAACCAATACAACCAATCGCCGCTGCCCAAAGCAATAATTGTTTTCTGCCAACGGACGCTTCCAGTTGCAATAGCCTACCCGCAATCAAGCCCAACAGCATCGTCGCAAGCGCTGGAATGAAACTAAGCGTGCAATAACCACCGCCCGAAAACAGGTAAGGCTTCTCGCGAGGAAACCGATTCATCCACCATTGATCTGCCCTCCAGGCCAAATTGGAATTCTTATTGAAGTGCGACGCGATTCCTTCGTAGTGCTCCGTCCAATTCGCTGGAACGCCGTTGTCAGCATACGGGAAATCAGCTCCTGGAGCAGGGTACGCCACAAACGCTAACCAATACCCAAGCAAAATCACCCCAATCGAAACCATCAAGCCACGAAGCTTCAGCCCAGATAAAAGAAACAGCAACCAATAGCCCAACCCGATTTGAGTGAGTGTGTCATCAAACGTAAAGTTAGTGATAGGTTTCCCTAAACTTCGCAAAAAGATCCCCAGAAAAACCAACACAACACTTCGGAAAATCGCGTGCCCAAACATGCGTGACCAAGTCTGCCCTTTTGAGCCACGGGCAACCAGCGAAAAAGCCATCGCAGTGCCAACCAAGAAGGAAAAACTAGGTTGAATCATGTCATGCAACGAACCACCTCGCCAAGGGACGTGAGACGTGTGAAACGCCAACCAGTCAGCAACCGTAGCAAACCAACTCCCCTCGGTTGCAATCTCCTTGAGCTTATGGAGATGCAAAATCTCAGCCAACATCAAAAACATCACCATCCCACGATACACATCAACGCTCGCAACGCGAGCTACTTTGGGCAATTCGGTACTGTTTGTCATCATGGTTCGTTGGGATCCTTCAAGCAAATGAGCAGGGGACAAGCATTGTACCCAGAAATGGTACGGGCTTGTTTCAATCCCAACCCAAAGCGTGAGAATCCTTTTTGAGCGTGTGAATCCCGCTCGTCTCTTCTAGAGCCAACGAGCGAAGATTTGCTCCACGCTTCGACGAAAACGCTCACGTTGAACAGAGTCTTCCGATATTTTGAATGTCGCGGTATCCACGACAGAGTAGCCAAATTGGTTGGCTCTGACTGCATTGTTGGTTGTCGGCATTGAAGCACTTCCCAAGGACTTCGTGGTAATTTTTGCGCTAGTCGCTGTAATCGCGGGAAGGATATCCAGCTCTGCTTTTAACAGTTGCCCGACATCCCCCCGTTCGTTGTCCGTTATTCGAATTATCCACTGTCCTTTTGCGGATTTGCCACGGAGACTGGATAGGGCTTGTTCACCTCGAAACGAACCTGATACAGTCAAGGCATTCGAAATGGATGTGACGCTTGACGTTGCTTGATCATCGATGGTTGCGATCAAGTTGTCGCCGCTCCCTCCACGCCGAGTTATTAGATTAACGACCGTTCCGTCTGGGCTAATCAATTGAACGCTCAAATCTCGTAACCAAGTATGGGTGATGCTGAGGTTGACATTGATGTCTTCGATTCGAATGTCGTCGGCAATTTGGATTGGAACGTTGGTGCTCGTGGTTCCTCGCCACGTTGCATCGGCCAAGTATCGCGGGGCTGCTGTGGCGTAAACTCTCCTTGCCTGAGTTGTCGAGGTATTGCCGTTCTCGCTAGAGTTGTTTCCGCTTCCATTGCCCGCACCAGAATTTCCCTTCAGAGCTGCCGCAGCTTTACCGAGATCGATGCGGCCATACTGCGACACCGAGCCTCGCAGCACGTTGTCTGTATTGTTCAGTAATGCATTGGTGATCGCGGCTGCCGAGAGTGTTGTGTTCTGTCCCCAAAGCAACGCAATTGCCCCTGCGACGTGAGGAGAGGCCATCGACGTACCACTCAAATTCCCATATCGATTGCCCGGGAGTGTGCTCAGGATCGATGCACCAGGAGCGACAACATCGACGCTTGTTCCATAATTGGAAAAGCTGGCGAGTGAATCTGTGCGAGTCGATGCCCCCACCGAGATGACGCCGCTGTAGTTGGCTGGATACGCAGCGACGAGATTGTTGTTCGACGACTCATTTCCTGCTGCGGCCACGAATATTCCGCCCGCATTTTGAAATCGGGTAATGGCTTGTTGAAGTGCAGCCGAGAAACCACCGCCTCCCCAACTCGCGTTGATGACTTTCGCACCCATATTGCGTGCGTAATCGATGGCCTGGATCGCATCGCTCAAGCTGCCCGAGCCACTGGCATCCATGAACTTGAGGGCCATGATCTTTACCCCCCACGCAACCCCGCTCACGCCGATTCCGTTGTTGCCGACAGCTCCGATGGTTCCGGCCACATGGGTACCGTGCCCATTTTCGTCCATGGGATTATTGTCATCGCTAGCGAAGTCCCAGCCCCGAACATCGTCGACATAGCCATTGCGATCGTCGTCGATCCCGTTACCCGAAATCTCACCAGCGTTCTGCCAAATGTTGGAGGCTAGATCTTGGTGGGTGTAATCAACCCCGGAATCAATCACCGCAACAACCACGTTGGTTGTCGTTCCATATTGCCAAGCCTGTTGCGCGCCGATGTCCGCCCCGGCTGTTCCGCTGTTGTTTAGTCCCCATTGGGAAGCATAGCTTGGTTCGTTGGGAGCGGTTTGTATGGAAAAACTGTAGTCGGGCGCAACGAGCTGCACATCGTTTCTGGCTTGGTATGCGGACATTGCAGCAGTAATGCTTTTGCCCGAATCCACTTGAATGACATACCATCCGTCACTGGAGATTTGTCGCGAAACAGTGGTGTTTGCAAATCGATCACCAACACGCAGTGTCGGTTGCGATGGACTCCAGTTGGATGCCTGAACCAAGAAATCTCGATTTTCGGATTGTGCCGATTGAATCTGAATCGGGTTGCTTGCCATCAGCCTGCGGTCTTCGAGCGATTCGAACGCCAATCGCTTTGATTTTCTTTTGCTTTGATGAGAGTCGGAGGCTGAAGCTATCTTGTTTCTCATTTTCATGGCCAATTCCAGAGCTTGAAACGTTGGAGAATGAATTTTCCTTTTCGGCTGCTGGTAGTCAAGGACGATATTCAGCGCTAGTGTTTCTCTCTTTTTCCGGAGAAAACGGATTTTCACCCTGGTTGGTATCCCGGCTTCAGTCGGTCGTCCTCAAAAAATCATTTGAAAGCCGGGATACGTGAACCTATCTCGACTACGGCAAGTTCCATTTCTTTCGAAGTGTCCACTGGCAAATCATCACCATCGCTAACAAAAGAAACGCCGACCACGTATCCAGTACGCCATCGCCAAGGCGCCGGTTTTCGATCGCGGTTTGCGTCGACTGCTTCCGTCGGTCCAAAATCTGCCGCACGATCTCATCCGTCTGCTCCGGTGCAACCAACACCCCACCAGCCGACGCATTCAGTTTCGCCATCTGCGCTAACAACTGCCAGTCGGGCATCGGCTGCATCGTCTCGGCTGACGTATCGATAACCACAAACGGAAGCTTTGCTTCCAGTGGCTGCCCTTTCGATCCTGCTACCTTCGCTCGCCATTCATAGCGTCCTCCTTGCTTCACACCTGCGAATTGTGCTCGCATCGATTGCCCGTCGCGGCGCTGCAATTGCACTTCACCTAAATCCGTATCCACCTCGCCAGCAGGACTATTGCGACCCGCAAGTTTCCACAGGTGCAGCTGGATGTTCGAAGGCATCTCCGCAAACTCCGAACCGCCGTTCCATTGCAAAATCATCTCGCTCGGTTGCTGCAGCAAGAGCCGTCTTTGTGGCATGGCCATTTGCATTCCCTCTTCAACCACATCGCGCCGCAGGCACCGGTAGATGATCATTCGCCAAAACGCTTTGAATTCGTCCAGCTTGCCTTGCCGGGCCCAAAGATATGTCGAATCAAAAGCGATCGAAATTACTTGGCCCTGCCCTGCAACACCGCTTACAATCAACGGTTCTTTGCGCTGACTCTCGGCCAAAACAAACGTGCCCGGTGTTCTTTTGACACCACCCCATTTGTTCGCTCCCGGCAGCTTTCTGAGTTGCCCCCATGTCGCCTCGTTTCTTTCTGGCGTATCAATTTGTAGCGTCTCAGTCGCCCCAACCGGGATCACTTGAACCTCGCCCGGTAGATGGTTTTGCATGTCGATCGGACTATCCATTTTGATGGCTTGCCGCCGCTGCCCCTGCCAAGTCAAGTTGACGGGGAGAATCTCACGAAGGGCCGATTCCTCCCAACCTCCAGCCCCATACGCTGAAAAACCACCCAAAGTGACTAACCCCGCTCCTTTCTTGACTTGATCTGCAATCGCGTTGGCACCAGCTGCGTCGATGGCTCGATAGTCGACATCACCTAACACAAAGCAATCGTACACCCCATCCGATAACTGCTTCGACAAATCCACTGGCCATTTCTGTCTCGGCTCTTTGTAGATCAATTGGAAATTCATTTGCATGTCCTTGCTCTCGGACATTGCCCGCTGGACAAATGTCTGCTCCGGTCTCGGCTCTCCTTCTATGTATAGAATCCTAGCTCCTCCACCTCGCACGTTCAAAAAGACCGTCGCTTCGTTGTTCTCTTCGACAGCCTCACCCGGCACTTTGTCTGCACGCACCGCAAGCTCATAGGCGCCTGGCTCCAATTCCACCACCAACGGCAATAAGAACGGCACGGCTTGGTCCGATTTCGTCGGCCGTAACTTATCGACTGCCAATTCACGATCTGGCTTGCCTGGCTGGACCAACAGGAGTTTTACCGACAACTCTCGGTTGGCTACCCCTCGGCAACGCAACAGCCCTCGAAGATTTAGTTGGTTCTTGGTGTAAACATCCAACTGCTCAGGCACTCCCTCCACCGAAAGGTCCTGCGAGTTCTCACTATCGCTTCTCGGACCAATGCCCACAATGAAAAGTGGCACGTCAATTTGAGCAAGCCGTCTTGCAACTTGTTGCGGGTCGCCCCCGGATGGAACATGCGTCTGAGCTCCATCTCCCATCCAAATCACAGCCGACAAAGGGGACTCGAGCGGCGACGCCATCAATTGATTCAAAGGCCCTCCGACATCCGTAGAAAAACCGTCCGGTTTCTCCGGCAATTTCGGAGCCGCCGACCCGACCAACGCTCCCTTTGCATCACCGATGGGTTTCAACGTAGAGTCGTAAAGAAACGGAACCAAACTGGAGTCCTTGCCGAGCGATGCCCGCGCGTTCCACAATGACTCCCATATCTCACGTTCCATTTCCCATCGTGTCCCTTTACCTTCACCGGAGGGCAACTGCATGCTGGCTGAAACATCGACCATCACAGCGACCGTCCCTCGCGGTGTGCTTTGCCGAGTAAACGTGATCCCGGGCCGAAGCAAAACCAACAGCACGATGAGGCACATCAAAAATCGGAGCAGCCAAAGCACTCGACCTTGCTTGGCCGAAACACGTCCCGTTTCCCGAACAAAGTATAGGACAAACCCCAAGCCCACCGCCGCTGCGATGACGAGGAAATAGCTTCCAAAAATGGGATCAAGCGACCAGTCCATTATGCTCCTGCCCGTTTGCTTTGAGCATAAAAACGACTCGACATCGTTTGTTCCGCCATGATCATCATCACGAAAACCATGAGCAAGAACGGGGATAAATCGCGACCATAACGCCCTTCACCAAGCGACGACTGCACTTCGTCTCGATCTTTCGCAACGCGATAAAGGTCTTTGCCGATAGCTTTGTCCAGAACCGCAGGCAGGATTCGCTCGAGCGACACCTCTTTTCGATCCACATTGACACTGAACCCTCGCACAACTGTCCCTTGGGGACGCTGCCCTCTCAGTCGATACTGGCCAGGGAATCTCGTGAACGTGTAAACCAACGATTCCTCCGTCGATTCAACCCGCGTTTCCTCGTTCTGAGGACTCAGCATCTTGTAAAGTTGTGGAAACTGAGCCGTGTTGTTCTCCAGCACCGCAGGCTCATCGACAAAGTAATTCAATTGCTGACTATTCCACGATCCCAAATAATCCAGCGTCCCTTGGAGGAGCGCCCAGCCAAGCCAACCGTTCAAGTCCTGAGTCCACTTCTTGTCTGGTGTGTCATGCCGTTCCGGCTCCGGAAACGTGGGAAGCATGAACGTAACAATGCGTCCCTGCTTGCGCACCTGCTCTACGATTGCCGGCAATTCGCTACCCGTGAACCGCATGATGGCCATCGATTGGGAATCCAGTTCCTTGATCTCCCAATGTCGGAAGACGGAAAAGGTAACCCACGGGATATCGTCCACCGCCATGGCGAACGGAATCCAGATCGGATGGTTTTTGATCGAATACGAAAGCTTAACGGATCGGTCGGAAATGGGGCGACTGGACTGCCCGGTTACCTTGCCCGGCAACAGCTTCGCAATCGGGCTATCTTTGAGTGCATCGGCGGATTCAAAGCTCGATGCCAAAACGATCATCAGCCCGCCGCCCTTGGCAACCCAGTCATCCAATAAGTCAATTGTGTCGGCCTGAATGATACCCGGATCAAAAAGCAAGATGCTCGAAAAGCGAGTGAGATCGGTCTTGTCCAATTCACTCGACGTACAAAGTTTGCACATGCCCTCAGTAGGCGGGGCATCGGTCCAAGAATTGATCACTGCTGAAAGGTAGTCCGCATCGGCTTTGTCGTCGCAGATAACCAAGGTCTGCCCTTGCGTTCTTGCATCGACCGATACGTAAACAACATTATCGCATTCCAATGGGTCCGGTCTCGTTAATCTTAACTCGGCATGATTTGTCCCTTCGCTTAAGTCCTTGAGCGTCATCTGAACCGGCAACGATCCTCCATCTGGAACCTCCACCAATTGCCGATCGACGACTCGCGTGGTTGGTGCCGAAGCCTTTGGGTCGCGATCTAGTTGCGACCGATCGATAACCTCTGACACCAACTCGACGGACATCTGTTCGGTGCCACTCCCTTTGACCGACAGCACCTCCGCGCTGATTGTGACCTGAGAGCCTGGCGTGGTCGACTGCTGGCTCAATTTGAAATTACCCAGAGACCAATTGCGAATCTCGGCCACGGGAACGCTGACATCGATAATTTGCAACAATACATTCTCTCCTTCAACCCCTTTTCCTTCTTCGTTCCTCGCCAGTTTCTTGGGCAAATCCGAGGTGTCTGCATCGCGCCAGGCTGGCATCGATAAATCGGACAGTACATATATCTCGCGACGCTCGAGCTCGCTCTTCCTGAGAACATCCACCGAGGAGCTGATGCGCTGAATGAGATTCGTCGCTTTCCCCTCGACGATCGTTCGGTCCAACTGCCTGTTTGCGGAAACGCGGTCTTGATTGAGGCGAACTCCGATGTCGTTGTTGACGATGGCAATTTGACTGCCGACAGGCAATCGGTCCATCAACCAAGTTGCCATCTCTTTGGCCGCTTCCAATCGCGTCACATTGTGATACTTGTAACCCATGGTGGGTGAAGTATCGATAACCACCGCAACTGCGATCGGGCCCGACGCGCTCGGAATACCAACACTTGGGCCACCTGTCATGGCAAAACCCAACCACGTGCCTCCCGCTCCCCACAAGACTAGTGCAATCGCGGCTGAAACGATTGTCGCCGGCAAACCTCGCCGCGATCCAAACGCCGTAAGAGCCACCGCAGTCGCCAACAAAGCCAGCATCCCAATGAGCCCGATCAACAAATACGTCGCGAACATATTGCTGTGAACCCGCGGCGACGAAAGTGCCAACGCCAGCAGAACCACCATGAACACTCGCAACGCCAACAGCAACCAACGTTTGATCGACCAACCACGCTGCGCAGTAACCGCCGATTGACGCACAAATCGGATCGCAGGAAAGACGATCGGCTTGGGTTGACGCCGACCAAGCATGTGCAGCAGAACTGGGGCGATTGCTGCTAAGCCGCCAAACAAAAGCGTGAAGTGTAGGAACGTCATGTTGCGAGGGCGCTCCGTACCTAGAAACGATTGCGGCGACTTAGTAAGTACTCGGTGATCGCCTTGTCGTACGGCATACTCGTGTCGAGCGGCACGTAGTCGATGCGACTTTCATTGAATCCTCGCTTCAGATCTTCCCGAAATTTGCGAATGTTCTCGCGATACTCTTGCCCCATGTCGTCCGCATTGACGCTCAACGATTGACCCGACTCCGGGTCCGTCAATTGCACTAGCCCTTCAAATGGAAAGGTTACTTCAGCTTCATCGAGCACATGAAACACGATCACATCGTGGCCAGCGTGCTTCAACATGCGAATCGAATCGAGCGTAGGCTGGACATCGGCCAACAAGTCGCTCATCAACATCACCAGCGAACGGTGACGCAGCATGGCGGCCAACTGCATGATCGGCGCCCGCAGCTCGGTTTCGCCCGCTGTCTTGAGTTTGGTCAGCTGGCTAAGAATGGCAGAAAACTGACCGCGGCGTGAACGTGGCGGAATGCTCGCTCGAATTTTCTTGTCAAAGGTGACCAAGCCGATTGGGTCTTGCTGCATCAGCATGAGATAGGACAGAGCCGCTGCAAGGCAAATGCAATAGTCGAATTTGGTCAACTGTTGGCGATAGGTGTAGCCCATCGATTGGCTTAAGTCCATGACCATGTACCCGGTCACGTTCGTCTCGGATTCGAATTTCTTTACGTAGTACTTGTCCGTTTTGGCGTAAGCAAGCCAATCGATATCTTTGGGGTCATCGCCGTGGGCATAACGGCGATGTTCGCTGAACTCCACGGAGAAACCATGGTAGGGGCTAGCGTGCATCCCCTGCAAAAAACCGCGAACGATCATTTGAGCTCGCAAATCGAGCCTTTTGATCTGAGAAGCAAGTTCGGGTTTCAGGTATTGTTCGACGGCAACCATGCAGCATTTCGATTCGTAGGATTGGGCGCACTGAAATCGCTCGTAGCCCTAACTCTATTGTATCGGACAGTCCTCGTTCTGTCTTCGCACCACCTTGGGGCACACCAGCCGGGTGTGCCTTTGAGGTGAAGCCGCGTTTTCTTTTCCAAAAATCCTTCACCGCGCTGAGCGTAATTGGGGCCGAGCAAAAAAGAGACCTGCCCCTTTTTTCAGTGTAAAACGACTGTCCTCAATCGTTTCTGCGCTGCCGAACCACAATCGAAACCAATTGCAGACAGCAAATCGCTTCATGGCCGATTGGCTGAAATGAGCTTAAAGTGCCCGCCAAGCGATTGAGACAATCGCTTTACACT
>CANHVO010000059.1 GCA_947463915.1 Planctomycetaceae bacterium | reverse complement strand
CGGCGACTCCTGCGCCGGCGACTCCTGCGCCGGCGACTCCTGCGCCGACTACGCCTGCACCACCGAAGGCAACAAAACGTCCTTGACGTCAGCTAGCACTAGATGCGGCTTGGCTTGACGTCGAGATAAGTTGCTTTATCGTTGCTCACTTTGAGACTTTGGTCACTTTCTATTCAAGTAGACTAAGAGACGGGTACTTACCGCTTCAGCTCGTCCGAGCGCAATTGCTCGATGCCCGCAGCTCCAACGCTTAGCTTCCTTGCCATGTCGCTTCTAGGTTCAACGACTCGCCAAAAGGGGCACACAGAATTTGGTGCGGCACCTTCAGCCAACTCTTCGATAGCGATCTCAGCTACGATTCGCGAGTGAATGGAGGAAGTTATGGGACACGACGCATCAGCATCATGGCTCTTGGCTAGGTCTCTTCGCATCTCCACGAAACTGACGAACGATCCCGCTGGTATACCTCGCATGTACTGATCGATTATTTCTGGCGATGTTATCAAAAGCTTGGTCCCAGGTTGCAAGCCTGCAAACTTCTTCTCGAGGACAACGACGTGGGCTGGTTTTGCGCAAGCTTTCTTCTCTAACCATGTCTTAGGCATTCCAGGCCTCCGTGTTATGCTTGTAATCTTTGCCAATTTCTACAGACTGCAACCAACACTCCGGATCATATTGAGTCGCACTCAGTAAGAGCGCATCGCAAACAGATCTTGGTTCCATTGATTACAATGAAAACAACCGGAACCGGCAAAGGTTCACTGTGATCCAAATGTGTACTCCATCTCAAGCGTGCCCGGAGCAGCGTTTCCATGACAAAGGGAAGGTCGTTAAACAATCTCTTCATCGAGGGCGGTTTCAAATATGGTTGCATCGAGGTTCAGGACCTAGCGGACCTAAGCTTGAACACGGCAAATTTTCTCAGTGCGCCCAACAGACTCAATATTTTATTGATCTCATATTTGGATGAACCGTGGAAGGGGGATTCGCATATTGCTATTCACATGTTTCAACTACCGGAAGGACAGGAGGAATTCGACAGGATTCAAGCATGGTTTGGGGATGAACGCAAGTCACGTGCGCGGCTGCCTGATGGCGTTCCCTTCGAGGAGTCGACGCTCGCAATTGGGGACTTGCCTCCCGATTGGAAACACACTGCTTACCCCCGCTCAGGTCGCGACTTTATCCACATCTACACATCCGCTCAGCAAGCCATTTTGCTTCGAGTTAAGAGCAAAAGAGGCACGATTTTGAACCATCCGCTGTTAAGGATAGCAACTGACAGTATTCGCATCGTCCCATTTCAGTGGGAAACGCAGCGGCCGAAAGTACGACTTAGGCAGATGGACATCGGTACGGAGAGTTTCGTGTTGTCTGAGGCAGATTTCAGTGAAATTCTCGCGTATTCAAAAGAGGCGCAGGATGAATTGGGCATAAACGAAGACGGTCAAGGATCACACTGCGTAGAGCGAATACATGACCATATTGAATCGCTTCGATCGGGGACACGTAAACCGAAGAGAGAAGTTGCGAGATTGGCAATAGAACTGGGGTGCTTGTGGGGCGCTGCTTTGCTAGAAACTGGCCAATGGGAGTGGAGAACGGCAAGGTTCGCAGGAGAAGAGTTTTTGGCGGTCTTCAACAACGCAGGAACACACGCAGTCGCGCCCATCGTTGTGATCAACAACCTGCTTAAGTCCAAAAAATCCAACAATAACATACTCTTGCTGTTTAACATGATCCGCGAAGGCAATCTGCCGGACACAATCGATGGCCAAGTTGTTTGGTTAAGTTGAACAGTTGGCCTGTGTCCTAGTTGCGAGTCAAGACCTGAGATCGGACTCGTCGATTACGGTGATAGCGGTTATACTGAGTTTTCTTAGTCACCTCGCGAATTGGATCTGCAAATCCATTGATTCGACGGCAACCGGTACGCGATTTCGAATCTAACCTTCCGTATGTTTCATTTCCGCTCCAAGCCGCTGATTGCTGTTGCGATGATAGCTTCGCTATTCGTTGCTCAGTTTTCGCACGTCCCGCACGTGCATGCAGGTTCGTCAGCGGAACAAAGACTTGCCCATGAGAGCCGGGCACATGTTCATAGTGGACACGCTGCGAAGGGGAATCGCGACCATTCTCACAACCATGGGCATTCCCACAACCACGCAAAGAAAGATGCGTCAAAGTGCAAATCTAAGTCCAAAAGATTGTCCCTCGTTTCCGACGTAGATCACGACAACGACGCGATCTACTTCTCCCTATCACCTGCTTCAAGATCACTTCGAACAGCACATCAAGTCGACCAAATTCAAAACTTTGATTGTTATTATTCAATCACAGCTGTTCGAAATCAGACTTTCGATGCCCGCGATCTTTGGCATCCGCCAGACAAAGACCGACACTGTCCCATCTATTTGTTGAATAGGTCCATTCGCTGCTGATCGCACTTCGCACTCGCATTTTCAAGAAATGCGCAATCGTGCGTCACTCGGTTTCCAGCGTTCGCTATAGCCTTTGAACCCATCATTGCATCGCATCATTATGGGTACTCTCTTCCTTCTCAACTATTCACTATTTGGCCATGTTAACGGCCGGCCAATCGATGGGTGTACTCATGAAAAATCGCAGTCTTGTTCTATGCATGGTCGGGCTTGCCGTATTGGCGGGTCTGATCTCCATGACCGAAATCGGAACCAAACTCCGCGGGCTGCTGTCGTCAAAACTTTCTATGGACGAGCACGGCGAGAGCAAGCCGCTGGCACCGCAGGAAGCAAAGACGCTCAAGCTGAGCGAAACGGCAAGAAAGAACCTGCGTTTAGTATCTAAGAGCGTCAAGCCACAGACGTACTGGCGAACAATCCAAATTCCTGGCGTCGTCACCGATCGTCCCGGTTACTCGGATCGCGGGGTCACTTCCCCAGCAGTCGGAACAGTTGCCGAGGTACACGCTTTTCCCGGCGACACCGTCAAGCCAGGTGAAAAGTTGTTCACACTCCGATTATTCAGCGAGTATTTGCAAAACACACAAGCTGAGCTTTTTCGAGCCACAAAGGAATTGCAGCTCATCGCCGAAAATCGAGCTCGCCTCGACTCGGGAGTTCAAAGCGGAGCAATCCCTGGAGCGAAGATGATTGAACTGGAGAATCAAGCTAAGCGTCAAGCGGCTGCGATCCAAGGATTTCGCCAGGATCTTTTAACTCGCGGACTGACACCTCCCCAGATCGATGCGGTGGCAGAAGGAAGGTTCGTATCCACTATTGAAGTGGTTGCCCCGCCGCAACGATTCTTGACTCAAGAGCAGCAGGCCAAGCAAGACGACAAAAGTCCGCGATATGAGGTACAAGAACTGAAGGTCGACCTTGGACAGCAAGTTCAAGCCGGTCAACTTCTCTCGATGCTGTCCAACCACCAAGATTTGTACATTGAAGGGAGTGCATTCAAGAGAGAGTCCACTTTACTTGCCAAAGTTGCGGAGAACAGCTGGCCAGTTCAAGCCGAGTTCAGCGATGATGATGTTTCACCTTGGCAGGCCATTGGAACACCTTTAACTATTCGCCATCTTGCAAACTCACTCGATTTGCAAAGTCGGACACTGTCGTTCTTTGTTCCGCTTGAGAACCAATTTCGTTCATACGAAAAGGACGGTCAGGTCTTCGCTGTATGGCGATTCCGTCCTGGACAGCGAGTTCGACTCCATATTCCCGTCGAAGAGATGCAAAACGTATTAGTGCTTCCCGCTCCAGCGTTGGTGCGTGAAGGTCCAGAAGCATACGTATTTCAGCAAAACGGAGATCTATTCAATCGCATTTCCGTCAATGTACTCCATCAAGATCGACAGAATGTTGTGATTGCCAACGATGGCAGCATTACTCCGGGTTTGTATCTTGCCCAGAGTTCAGCGGCAGCGCTCAATCGCGTTCTCAAGGCACAGGCGGCGAGCGGTGTTCGAGCTGATATCCATGTGCATGCCGATGGCACAACCCACGCAGCACACTGAGGAAACACCATCATGCTCAACTCAATTATTCGCAATGCACTTCGATACCGTATCTTAGTCGTCGTCATAAGCATGGCGATGCTCGGCTATGGAACCTACTTGGCAACGACGATGCCTGTCGATGTGTTTCCAGACCTAGATCGTCCTCGTGTGATTATTCTGACTGAATGTCCAGGGCTAGCGACCGAAGAAGTCGAAACGCTAGTTACGCAGCCCATCGAAACGGCTTTGCTCGGTGCAAGCGGTGTCCAAGCCGTTCGGAGTCAAACAACCGCTGGCCTCAATGTAATTTACATTGAGTTTGATTGGAGCACCGAAATTCGAGCTGCTCGCCAAACGGTCCAAGAACGGTTGGCAACACTCGCGGGAGTATTGCCAGAAGGCATTCGCCCGCAGATGACGCCACCGGCCTCCATCATGGGGCAAATCATGATTGCGGGCATGTACCGACAGAAAGGCCCCAATGGTGGCAAGCTGTATCCTATCGCCAAGTCAGGGCTGATGCTCGAGCTTTGGGAATCAGGCAGCAGCGAATCGAAACACGCAACTTGGAAACCTGGGAACCGACATCGAGTTGCAAGTTGGGAGTCCGTTCCAAGCACGCTTGTCGATGCGTCGATCGATCTTAACACAGCCAAATCTATTCGTGTGATCGTAGATGGCAAGGAGTATGCTACTGATATCCCGACTGATTTGTCGCAGCAGATGACTCTTCGGACAATTGCTGATTGGGTTATCCGCCCCCGATTGCTCAAGGTAACGGGCGTAGCAGAAGCGTTCATTCAAGGTGGCGATCGCAAGCAGTATCAAGTTCTCATCGATCCCGCCGCTCTCTTGGAATACGAAGTCACACTCAACGAAGTTGAGACTGCACTAAAAGCGAGCAATATCAACACAAGTGGCGGTTTTGCAATTGAGGGTGAGTCGGAACGTCCGATTCGCGTTCTCGGTCGGCTAGGACCGGAACCCACTCGAGTGATCGACGATCTAAAGAACACTCCGATCCGAATGGACGCCAAGAGATCGGTACTCCTCAGCCAAGTGGCAAATGTCGTTGAAGGTCCGCAACTTAAACGCGGTGACGGCAGTGTCAACGGACAACCCGGCGTCGTATTCACTGTCGTAAAGCAGCCACACGTCGATACGCGGCTTCTTACGGACAAGCTGGCGGCTGCATTTGAAGAAATCGAGCCAACGCTACCGGCCGATATCGTCATCAATACCGAACTCTTCCGGCTGAAGAATTTTATCGACCGAGGCGTGTTCAATGTCGCGGAAGCTCTCGTGATTGGCGCGTTTCTCGTATTGATCATTTTGTTCTTGTTCTTACTGAGTTTCCGAACGACCTTCATAACCTTGAGTGCGATCCCATTGTCGCTCGTCATCACGACACTTGTATTTCGGTTGATTGGATACGTTACCGCCACCCATTTATCGATAAACGTGATGACTCTCGGTGGGATTGCAGTAGCGATGGGTGAGCTAGTCGACGACGCCATCGTCGACGTCGAGAATATTTTTCGTCGATTGCGTCAGAACAATTCGTTAGCAAATCCGAAGCCTGCGTTACGCGTTGTCTATGAGGCTAGTTCCGAAATTCGCAGCTCGGTGGTATTTGGGACTGCAGTTGTGATTCTCGTGTTCATGCCTCTATTCGCCCTGTCGGGAGTTGAGGGACGCCTATTCACACCGCTCGGGATCGCGTACATCGTATCTATCTTGGCTTCGCTTCTGGTATCCATGACAGTAACTCCAGTTTTGTCTTATTACTTGTTAGCCAATTCTAAGGCAGTACACGGAGACCAGGACAGCCTACTGCTTCGCGGACTGAAGAACATCGCGAGCCATCTGATTCGCTTTAGTATGGCGAGTCCTGTTCTACTTCTGATTCTCACGTGGAGTATGGTCGGAGTTGCCGCATGGCAGTTATCCCAACTTGGGAGAAACTTTCTTCCGCAATTTGATGAAGGCAGCATTCTCGTCAATGTGACACTTCCACCGGGTTCTTCACTGGAGGCATCCAATAAAACAAGCGGATTGATTGATAACAAGTTCCGAGCGATGCAGAAGGCCGACGCGAATCCAAAAGGCGAAATTCTGTTTTTCGTCAGGCGAACCGGTCGAGCAGAAATGGATGAACATGCTGCCCCAGTGAATGCGGGCGAGTATATCCTGAGCATGAATCCGGACAGCGGCCGCCATCGCGAAGAGACCATCGAGAAGATTCTCAAAGAGCTACGCGAGGAAGTCCCTGGTGTGGATATTGAAGTCGAGCAACCACTAGCACACTTGATCAGCCATATGGTTTCCGGCGTGTACGCTCAAATCGCAATCAAGATTCATGGCGACGACATCGATACTTTGCAGCGACTATCCGACCAGGTAAAGGTTACTTTGGAGAGCATTCCCGGAGTGACACCACCGGTTGTGGAACCGATTCGACTTACGGATGAGCTGCATATTCGGCTTCGAACAGATGACTTAGCATTTCACGGTCTTACTCGTGCCTATGTTGCTCAAATTTTGCAAACGGCCCTTCAAGGAGAAGTCGTTTCTCAGGTTCTTGAAGGACAACGCCGATTTGATTTGATGGTTCGCCTGGAAGAAGCCTATCGAACCGACTATGCAAATCTGGGCCGATTACGCATTGATTTACCCGGAGGGCGTGGCCAAATCGAGTTGCGGGAACTAGCCGACATTGAAACCGGTGCTGGTCCCAATGCGGTAAATCGCGATAATGCGAGACGAAGGATGGTGATTCGCTGCAATACCCAGGGTCGTGACCTTGCGAGCGCAGTGACCGAGATTCAACAAAGGATTCAGAAGCAATTGAACCTGCCAGCCGGCTATTTCATCGAGTACAGCGGTCAATTTGAGAGCCAGCAAAAAGCAACAACATTGATCGCGATCTTAGCCGCAGTGTCGGTCGTCGGCATGTTTGTCGTTTTGATGGTTCTATTCCCCTCCGTACGAATCGTCTTGCAGATTCTCAATGCATTGCCAACAGCATTCATTGGTGGGGTGTTAGCTTTGGTAATCACGCAGCAATCATTAACTGTTGCGAGTTTGGTCGGATTCATCTCACTCGGTGGAATTGCTGTGCGAAATGGAATCCTCCTGGTAACGCACTACTTTCACCTGATGAAAGATGAAGGCGAAGACTTTACGCAGCAAATGATTCTTCGCGGTAGCCTCGAACGCTTGGCTCCCGTATTGATGACAGCACTTACTGCAGGGATTGGACTTGTACCGCTGGTTTTAGGTGGGCAAGAACCGGGACGCGAGATACTCTATCCGGTCGCAACGGTAATCCTCGGTGGATTGATAACATCGACTTTTTGTGAGTTTCTAATCCACCCTGGTTTGTTTTGGAATTTCAGCGGTCGAAGCGCGATCAGCCTTGCTAGGGCTGATGTTGCTGTTGACGAAATTTGATTTTGGCGGGCGACACGTTGTCACCCCATTTAGATGACCAATGCCCTGCTTTGGGCAACACTTTAACGGAGAAATTAAAATGAAGATTCGTTCACTTACCGGCATTGCATTGACTGTTGCATCACTTACATGGTTCGTTGGTTGCGAGCCAAGTACTCCAGCCCCCAAAAACGGTGGAGCCGCCAGCAGCGATCATGGACACGATCATAAAGAAGGCGACCACACACATTCAGGACACGGTGCCGGACCACACGACGGAACGATGGCCGATTGGGGTGGCGGCAAGTACCACGTTGAATTCACTGTCGACCACGACAAGAAGGAAGCAGCCGTTTATTTGGTAGGTAGCGATGAAAAATCTCCTTCACCGATCAAAGCCGATAAGATTCTGTTGACCATCAAACAGCCACAATTCCAGGTTGAGTTGACCGCTAAGCCGCTTGATGGCGAAGCAAACGGAGTGTCATCGCGATTCGTAGGAGTGCACGACAGTTTGGGTGTTGTTCAAGAGTTTGCAGGTACGATTAGTGGCGAAGTCGATGGAACGCCGTACTCTGGCGAATTCGCTGAAGAAGCTCACGTTGGGCACGATCACAAGTAGTGATCGATCAAGCTCGGAACTACTAGGAGCAGTATTGTTTACACGGTACTGCATTATAGTTGACCACCGGCATGCTCCTCGCAAGTTGTACGGTCGAGACATGTCTTTGGCTTGGCCCAAAGCAATCGCCTGAGGTTAACGCTTGGTTACGGTATGTATTGCGTAGTTCTCTTAGGACGCAATTCTTTTGTCGTCTTTGCCGAGGATTGGTGAATCTCCGTTTTCTCTTCCTTCCGTAGGCGTTCTAAAGCGTTTTGATTCCTAGCGATCACGCCTCTCATGAAAAAAAGGCTCGCGATACCAAGACCAAAAACGGTCGCGAATGTTGCAAGCAAAGATTTTAACATCATAGTTATTTCATAGCTCGCGGTTTGGCTGAGTCAAATTGGGTGTTAGGTCTGAGCTTGCCTTAACCAACGATTCACCTATTCTGTCTAGAGTTTTTCAACGAACCGTCAGGGCAACGTCAGCGGTTTGTAAGCATGTGTCGCAATGAACTCGCTGGTCGCTACTCCATCAGGCGGTTGGCCCACGCCATGACGCACATAATTTCCGACATAAAATGTCCGATTTTCTGTTATGTCCGCTCGTTTCCTTCGTTGGAACAACCATGCTAATCAATGTTTCTCTCGTTGAATAAATAACCGTGGAGGCAACAGGATGTTGCGTAACCTGACTATTTTGATCGTTTTCCTTGTTGGAACGGCAACGCTTGGGTGTGTGGTGCCGAATTACCGCTATGGTCGGTTTGGCGAGTCATCGATCCCGCTGGGCCAGTCGTATCAACAGGTCGTTCAAGGCGGAGGCGACCATCCAAACCTAGATCGGCTGGAGCGAGTCGTTCATGCGCCGGGGAGGAAGTTGCGCCAGTGGTTTGGCGAACCGCATGATCCGGCACGTGAAAGGAATGATCGGAAGAAAGCATTGGAAGTCTCTGTTCAGCATCTTGCGGATAATGGTCTTTATGATGTCTATGTCGAGCATCGTCGTTATGCGCCTGCCGAGCAGTGGCAACGGTTGCGAGAGAACACTCGCATCTCGCCATTCTTCAAATACACCGATGGCGCAGCCCGAGTGCTCGCCTCGACGATCTTTCCGGCTCGAGTCTTTCATTCGGACTCGTACAACCCCTACACAAACACTCTCTCTATTAACTCCGATTCACCCTCTAGCAGTGTTTTGGAGGCGTCTGCAACAAAGTATAGTGCCTCAGCGGCTTATCCCGGAATCCAAGCCGCTTCCTCAAACCTACCTTTTGTATCGATCTACCACAGTTCTAAAATTGCTTCCGAAGCGTTGTCATATTCACGGGCGAAAAACGACTGGGAGCTTGAAAAGGGGCTGTATCCGACGGCGTATGAAAACATCGGCTCGAGCGTTTTCCTGGAAGGCTATGCCTTGAATCCGGTCAAAGGTCCGGTCGCTGCGGTTGCTGGCCCTGTCGCTTCCATTGTTGGTGGTGCGGTGGGTTCAGGCGTCGGATCCGTCATGGTTGAGCAGATTGAGCAAGAGCGACGCTCGATTCGTCCTCGATAAATGTGAATAGCTGCCCCCAGCAAAATCCATCCGGAATTGAGTAACGCGGATATGGGATCGATTGCGATCAAGATGCTTCAAAACGATGTTGCGAAGTTTGTCGGCTTGGTGATGGGAGTCGCCTTTGCGACTCTTTTGGTCACCAATCAAGGCGGTATTTTTGCATCGATTCTACAACAATCAACAAAGGCAATCGACGAATTTAAGGGTGTCGATGTTTGGGTCATGAAGCCCGAAGTGGAATCGATTGATACCGGGATTGCAATTCCCTATGTTGTGCTTGGTCGAGTGCGTAGTGTGACAGGAGTGGACTGGGCATTACCGTTTTACATCAGCGGCGGACGACTGAAAACAGAGCATGGTTTGAGGCGAAATGTCACGATCTATGGTGTTGATGACCAATCCTTCTTTGGTCTGCCCAAGGAAATGATCCTGGGTGAACCCAACGATTTGGTAGAGCCCGAATCGATCGTGCTGGACGTCGCGGCTTATCGCTCTTATTTCCCCGACCAACCTCTCCGATTGGGAGACATTGTCGAAATCGGAAGTCGACGGTCTCGCATTGTGGGGTTATGTATGAGCAATTGGACGGGCGTGGTCTACACACGATTGAGCAATGCACTTCTTTTGGAAGGTCAGCCGGGCAAAATGACCACCTTTATCTTGGTCAAAGCCAAATCGGGATGTGATCCGGAGGAGCTTGCACGGGTGATCACCAACCTGACTGGATTGAAGGCCGAAACGCGAGCCGCATTCTCCGCCAATACCATCAACTACATGTACAAAACCTCTGGCATGGTTGAGGCTTTTGGAACCACCATCATCATTGGGTTGTTTGTGGGAGCAGTGATTGTCGGACAAACCTTTTCGATGTTCGTCAATGACAATCTCAAACAGTTTGCCGCATTGAAGGCGATTGGCGTCAGCAACTATACCATCCTCTACATGCTTTTCTTGCAATCGCTCCTTGTCACCATGATCGGCTTCGGACTAGGCGCAGGGGCCAGCGCATCGATTTTTGGTCTGATGGATTCGCAGGAGTCAGCGCTTCGCGGCATGGTTATCCCCTGGTACCTCTTGGTTGGAGCGGCTCTCTCGGACGGGTGCATCGTTATCGTCGCCTGTTGGGTCAGCGCTCGCAAGATTCTGTTCGTCGATCCCGCAATCATCTATCGAGGTTAACATGCAGATCATCGACCCTGTGAACATCGATTCAACTTCCTCCGCGGACACTGGTATTGGGGTCCGATGTCGTCAATTGTCGCACTCCTACAGCACCACACCAGGCTCCCCCAAAGCCCTAGATGATGTCAGTCTGGATATTCGATTGGGGGAATTGACTTTGCTGGTTGGTCCCAGCGGATGCGGAAAGACAACCTTGATCTCGATTATTGCGGGGCTCCTGCGCCCAAGTGCCGGATCATTGGAGGTCATGAATCAATCCCTCTACGAAATGCGGCAATCGGAGCTTTTGCGTCTGCGACTGACGACCATCGGGTTCATCTTTCAGCAGTTCAACCTGATGCCTGGCCTAACAGCTGCAGAAAACGTTGCAGTACCCTTGATTGCAGCGAGGCGATCCTTTGTTGAGTCTCATCGACGCGCATGCGTATTGCTCAGCCAGCTGGGGCTTTCAAGTTACCGCGATCGTTACCCACGGCATCTTTCGGTTGGTCAACAGCAACGCGTGGCGATCGCTCGAGCGTTGGTGCACGAGCCAAAATTGGTTCTTTGCGACGAGCCGACGGCTTCGCTTGATTCCAAGGGTGGGGGCGCCGTGATGACGATCTTAAAGGAACTGGCTGTTGGACGCGATCGAGCTGCGATTGTCGTGACGCATGATCCCCGCGTTTTGGAGTTCGGCGATCGTTGTCTGACAATGGAGGACGGCCGATTGATAGCTGATACTGCGGCAACAGAGCTTGAGTCCGCTTCGTCCTTTTCTGGAGGCTTATCCACATGAAGATATTGGTCCGCTGGTTTTTGCCGATCGTATCTATCGGCTTGATCGGATTTGCATCTTGGAAGGCCACTGAACCTATTCTGGCGAACGCAAGAGCTGCGCCGATGCAAACCCATGGCCCGATCTTGAAGCCGAAGGTAGTGGGTGTTGGGATTGTTGAACCCAATGGGCAGCGGATCGCCGTCGGATTAAGTCAATCTGGTTTAGTTGAAGCGGTTCATGTTCAGCCAGGACAACAAATCCAGAAAGGTCAGACGCTGGTGCAGCTTGATCGCCGAATAGCCCGCGTCGATCAGCAGAGTAAGCAAAGCGAATTGGAGCTCGCGAAAAGAAAACTCGATCGCCTTCGATCGCTTCCACGCCCAGAGAGCGTGGCTTTAGTCCGAAGGCGTTTGGAAGTGGCCAAAGTCGTTCATGCGACCGCGGATGATCAGTTGAAACGTATTCGAAGTTTAGCTGAGAGAAATGTGATTAGCGAGGAGGAACTCAATTCCCGAGCGTTTGCCGAGGCCAAGGCTAATGCGGAAGTCAAACAGATTCAGGCTGAATTGGACCAGGCAATGGTTGGTTCCACTGCAGAAGAGCTGGCGATCGCCACGGCGGAGGTCAGCGTCGCACAAAGTGCTTTGGAAAAAACACTCGTCCAAATCGAACTTTTGACGATTGTCGCACCGTGCGATGCCTTCGTTTTGAAATGCGATTTGAGAGCCGGTGAGTATGTCGATATCGCTTCGAAACGCGAAGATTCTCCCCTTCACTTGGCCGGATGTGCACCGCTCCATGTTCGAGTAGAATTTGATGAGGAGGAGGCGAGTCGCGTCGTCCGCTCAGGCAACGCGACAGGAACGATTCGTGGGCGTCAACGCAACTCCATTCCATTGCGATTCGTACGTGCCGAACCTTATCTTCAAAGCAAAAGGAATCTTATGGGGCACGGTACGGAACGAGTGGACACTCGAGTGCTTCAGGTACTTTATGAAATCCTTCCGTCGGAGTACCAAGTACTACCTGGGCAAGCCATTGACGTGGTTACCGAAGCCTTACCAGAAAGCTCAGAATCCGAGTCGAGCATGAGTAACACCAATTCGCACGAGACGGAATAGCTGATCGATGGGAAGTACACACAGTTCATTGATCGAACGTCTCAAGAATCTTGACGATCACGTCAGCTGGCAAACGTTTTGGGTTCAGTATCGCCCGCGGCTGTTCGCATGGTGTCGTTCACGCGGCCTAAGTTTGGAGGAATCCGAGGATGTCACACAGGATGTGATGGCTCGTATCACGGCAGCCATCCCGAAGTTTGATTCTGGCCCAGATTCCAATTTTTCGGGTTGGCTTAGAACCGTCTGGCGAAACGCTTGGCTAGACCACCTTCGCTATTCGAACGGAAGGAAAAAGGCTGTCGGTGGCTCGACAGCTTATCGCGAGATGCAATCGATTCCGATCGATGCCGCAGACTTGGCAGCAAACGAAATCGAGTTGGAGTATCGACGCCACGTGCTGAACTTAGCCAAGGACGCTGTCCAACGATCGGTAACGCAGCGAGACTGGGAGATCTTCAGCAAGATTGTCTTCGGTTCTATCAAGGCTACGGAACTGAGCGAGAGTTTGGGCATGAGCCTATCGGCAGTTGGCATGATCAAATGTCGAATTCAACGGTTGCTTCGAGCCGAAATCGAACGTATTGAACTTAGTATCGAAAGGCAATTATGATCACGCATCGACAAGCAGCTAATTCGACTTGCCCCGATTATGGTCTCCTCGAGAAAGTCTTTCGCGACGTTGGCGACCATCCACCACATGCGTTGGCGCAACTCGATGAACACCTTGCGACCTGCGTTCCATGTCGAAGGATAGTCGACAGATTAATGAATGACGAACAAACCGACTCGTGGCGGCGTATCGAGCCAGAACAGGGTGACCAAACGCTACACTTTCAGGCAGCAACCGACCAATCGACGCTCCTTAAGGGAATTGGGCCAATCGAGCGTTACCTTCGTGATTCCGATTCGAATTATGTCCTGGGTGAACTGGGGAACTACCGCATTCTTTGTCAGTTAGGAAACGGTTCGATGGGCTTCGTGTATTTGGCAGAGGACCGGCAGTTGTCGGCACTTCGCGCACTGAAGCTTCCGTGCATCGACTTTATCGATAACTCCATTGCGAACGAACGATTTCTTCGCGAAGCTCGACTGGCGGCGCAGGTCCGTGACCCGAATGTGGTCGCCATCCTGAATGTGACCCAGGTACCTCCGTGCCCACTCCCGATTCTTGTTATGGAGTATGTCGATGGAGTCTCTTTGGCACTGTGGATGAACGAACCTTCGCGACGATCCATTGGTGAGATTGTGTTGTTGATGATCGATGTTGCCAAAGGCCTCGTAGCGATTCACGATGCGAAGATCGTCCACCGCGATCTGAAGCCATCGAACATCTTAATCGATCGTGTTTCCGGCAAAGCAAAAATTGCGGACTTTGGTTTGGCTCGTGACTCACTGCAAGTGAACGATGCAACCCGCAATAGCGTTGTGGGAACTCCCGGCTATATGAGCCCCGAACAGATCACCTCGCCTGAACTTGTCGATGCCAGGAGTGATCTTTTTTGCTTTGGAACGATACTCTACGAACTTCTTTCAGGTGAGCGGCCTTTTCGAGGTGCCCATGACCTGATGGTTCAGCATCAAATTGTTACCGTGGACCCAGTCCAACCCTCGACCTTCAATGATGGTGTTCCTAGGGATCTGGAAACCATTGCGTTGAAGTGCCTAGCCAAGGCACCTCATCATCGATATCACTCGGCTCGGGATTTGTTAGACGACCTAGAGAATTTCCAGAACCACCGACCAATCCATGCTCGCCCCGCCTCCATTTTCCAAAAGTTACGATTGAAGTGTAAGCGATATCCACAACAAGCAGTGTTAGCGGCATTACTGGTGGGCACGATTCTAGCGAGCTTCTTTCTTGTGACGAGCTTTTGGCGATCCGCAGTCCACGGACGCGAGCAGTTGTCGGAGAGTATCAAGCAGATGGAGATTCAAAAGGAAAAATCTGAGCACAACTACCGTATCGCTTGTGACATCCTTGACAAGCTCGTCTTGCAACAGGTCGGCACCGAAGGCCTAGACGTCGCTTTGATGAATCCTGAACAGCTGGAGACGATCCGTCGAGGCCAAGAGATGTTGGTTACACGAATCGAAGAAGGGGCCCAATCCGATAAGACCGCCATCACTTCGTTCCAGGCCCAGCTGAACCATGTCCGTACGTTTCGTCAATTGGCTTATACCAATTTCTCTTTGCGCGATCTGGCTGGAGCCCAGAAAGGCTATACGCAGGCGTTGGATATTCTTAATCGTCTTTCCAGCGAAGGCGATACACGCAATGAGAAGGCCCAGATCCTGGAGGGCCAAGCCGTACTAGCTCATACCCACGGAAACTCATTGAAAGCGAAGGAGTTGGTCCTTGCAGCGATCGATCAGCGAAAGCAAATCGTCGCGGACTTTCCAGAGAACGGTCGATTTCAAGACGAGTTGGTAGCGGTCGAACTGCGCGCAGCCGACATCTTTCTTCATGACCAAGATCGAGATACTGCATTAAAGTATTTTGAATTGGTGTGCGAACAAATCATGGCTCAATTGGCGGTCGGACCAACGCCGATCCGTTTCGAAACACTGTCGGGGGTTTCACTCATATTGGCTGGTCAACATCGACTCAACGGTGACTTCGATAAGGCTCTCATCGTGATCGAACGAGTCCTCGATTTCTATTGCAAGTGTGATACGGAATTGACTACCGGAAATATCCGATTCAATTGCATTCTGATGTGCCTGTTGAAAAGCAAGGTGGCGATAGAAAAGGAGGATTGGATCGGAGCTAGCCAAGGTCTGCGCCGATATGTCTCCATGACTTCAGTGGAAACACAGGTTCATCCCGACTTCTCCGTTATCTACGATATCGTAGACCAGTTTGTCGATCTCCAAGCCCTGCAAGACAAAATTGAGAACGGGTTGCGTTCATCGATCGAGAAATCCGGGGACCAACCAGAACAAAAGGCAATGACGGAAGAGTTGCAATTGCTCTTAGCAATGAAGCAAGAACGTAACTAGTGCTTTGTCTCAGCTTAATCCTTGGGTATTAATCCTTGGGTAGCGAAACTCGCCAAGAGTTTCGGAGCCCCCTACGAATTCACCGAAGTTTATGACGATCTGCGTCGCGGACCTTCGAACACAAATCGATAGTTAGCGATCTGACAACAGCGTCCAAAATGAAAACACCCCAGATCCTAAGGCAACAGTCCGTTGGGGAGAGCAGACGTTTGACGAGATGATTGTGTGCGGTTCGAAGACACCCCAGACTCTGAATGTGAGCAAAACATGCCTCAAGTTTTAGACTCGACGTACCAAAACCAAGACTACTACGAGCAGATTTACCAACAAAAAGTAGACCCATGGGACTATTACTCTGTCGCTGAGCAGTCGAAGTATAGTCGCATGGTTGCTACCGCAAAGCGAATTCAGCCATCACCTTTGCGAGTTCTCGATGCAGGATGCAGCTTGGGATATTTGACCGAACAACTGGCCGATTATTCACCTGAGGTTTATGCGATCGACATCGCGAGGTCGGCTGTTGAGAGAACTCGCGATCGTTGCCAAAAACTCAGCACTACGACTCGATTTACGGTTGAGCTCGGTGATGCTATTCGGCCTCAGTACGCCCCAGCATCCTTCGATGTCGTCTTTCTTGGTGATGTCATTTGTAACCTGCCCACCGAACAAGACCAACATATGGCAGTTCGAAATACACTCTCTTTGCTCAACAAACGCGGAATACTAATACTCACCGACTGCATGAAATACTATCGGCAAAAAGCATATGTCAGGATGGTTGAAAACGAGGGGGGCTTGGTTCAGGAAAGGATCTTTTATCATGACCGGTATTGGATCAAGTTTCGCAGTTTAGTTAAGCAATTGGGCCGTCCAGAACAAGTTCGATATTGGTTAGGAAACACAACGGTGCACCGAGTCCTGACCCGGCTAGGGAGTCTCCGAGGGCCTTCCGGCTCAAAGCACTTCGGTTTGGTAGTGAAAAACAAGCAGACTTAGGACGGTATGACGGCAAAGTCGGCCCTCGAAGGACTCTCATACTGGTCCGCTACCGTCATTTAGAGAACGCGTCCTTTGATGACTTGAAGATTGGCTAGGCAAGCAGCGGCGAGCTTCTCAAGGGAGAAGTTTAGTAGGTTCGACTTTTACCATTCTTTGGAAGAACTCGACCTTTTTTGGCGCTGAGCTGGTACCTATCCTATCGCTTCGTTAGACCGGAAAGACCGTTCCGGTTGAGAGTCCAATCAAAAAGAACGACTGCGATCATTCAACACGTGGTTTGTCTAAGGTTCCGCTGTCCGAGGAGAAGAAGATGAGTTTAACCAACATTCAGCAAGTCACCCAGTTGCTCAAGAGTATTGAAACCGGAGATGCAGGGCCGATTTGCTTCATCAATCCAGATAAATACATTCAGCACAATTTAGCGGTCGCTGACGGGCTCGCAGGTTTTGGCGAAGTGATGAGTCAATTGCCGCAAGGAAGTGCACGAGCAAACACGGTTCGGGTATTTGCAGACGGTGATTATGTCGTGGCTCATACCGAATACAACTTCTTTGGCCCAAAAGTGGGATTCGATATTTTTCGGTTTGAGAATGGGCAGATTGTCGAGCACTGGGACAATCTGCAATCGAAGGCAGAGAAAACCGCATCTGGCAGGTCTCAAACGGATGGGCCGTGCAAAGTTATTGATCTCGAAAAAACGGATTCGAACAAAAACTTGGTAAAGGATTTAGTCGACAAGGTTTTTCTTGACGGGCAGTTCGATAAAATCACCAACTACATTTCGACGTCGCAATACGATCAACACAACCCAAATGTAGCGGACGGATTGAGTTCACTTGGTCAGGCTGTAGAAGCCATGGCACAAGCAGGAACACCGATGATTTACACTCGGAATCATCTGATTTTGGGTGAAGGAAACTTTGTGCTCGCTGTATCGGAAGGGATTTTCTTAGGAAAGCATTGCTCGTTCTATGATCTGTTCCGTATCGAGAGTGGCAAAGTGGTGGAGCACTGGGATACGATCGAAGAGATTCCTATGCGTTCAGAATGGAAAAACACGAATGGCAAGTTTGGCTTTCCTGGTAACCATAGTCACCAAGCGATTGTGATCGGAAAGAGTTCGTAGCCAGTTTCCCTGGGCTCTAAACTGGCTTTTCGGCTTCGAGCTGTTTTGCTCGCCGCTGGTGGTACTCAGCCTTGCCTTTGAACGCTTCGTTTTCAACGGACTTCTTCTTATAGTAGTCTGCTAAAAACACATGAGCCTCTTTGTAGTTTGGGTCGCTCGTCAGAGCAGAACGAATCCAAAACAACCCAAACCGTTCTGATTCGTACTTGAACAAAATTTCACCCATGGCAAACTTGGCGGCCGCGTCTTTAGGGTCTTGATTTACTTTGTCGCGAAGAATCGTGATCTTGTCGAACTCAGTCCTCTCGGCCGAAACGCGAGCCATCTCTTTGTTGGCCTGCTCTGTGTCTCCCAGCCTACGAATGACGAGTGCGTAGGCGCTGCGAGCCGTGAAGTCACGTGGATTGTCCGCCAAAGCCATCTCTAGATACTTTTTTGCGTCCTCGTAATTCCCAAGGTTGGACTCCACAATCCCCAATTCGGAGGCAGCAAGAAATCGTTCGGGCCATTCGTCCAGACTTAGGAATGCATCCAAGCATTGTCGCTTGTCAGCTACCACGACCTCCTTAAACAATTCACGACTCTTCTCTAAGTCGCCCATCTGAAAATGGCAACTAGCAAGAAACGTCTTGACGGCAAGTTCTTGCGGTCCTTTGCGAATCCTCTCGAGTATCTTGATTGCATCCTCAGGCCGATTGCGGCCGCATAACAGCCTTGCATAACGCCAAGCGGATTTGGCATGGCCAGGGTCTTTCCTCATTGCTTCAACGTACTCTTTTTCTGCGAGCTCGTTGGATTTGGTGTGTTCATTCATCAATCCAAATCGAAAGTTAACCATGGGGTCCTTGGGGTACTCTGCTTCGTATTGCTCAAGTACTTTAGTCGCATCGTCGAAACGAGAGAGCGCAGCGAGCCCATTGACGTAAGCATCAACAAATTCGGAAACGTCAGGCCCGTCCTGGGAAATCCACTTCTTGAGTTTGGATTCGTTGATTGGATCGAGTTCGCCTAAGCTTGCGAGCGCCAGACACTGTTCCTTGGCGAGCGTCTCATTGTCGTATCCACCTGACAATGCAGCTTGCAAGTGCTTTGCCATCTCGTTGTACTCCTTTCTCAAACGAGCGGACCTTGCCTGCAAGTAATGCAGTTCAGGAGTTTCTGGACCGATGGAACGTGCTATTTTCAGCCACGGAGTTGCACGCTTGGCGTCATTAACCAGCAATGCGCTTTTAGCGTAGGTCCTCGCTATTCCTGCAATACCGCCATTAAGCAGGAAAATACAAATCAAGAAAAGAAGCAAGGCGACCAAGATATAAAAACGTCTTGTTCGCCTTGCGGTTCCGCCGGATTGCGGTTTTGGCTTGTTGTTTTTTGCCATTATTTGAATGTCATCGCCAAGATTTCAAAATCACAGACTCTTGATGATCTCGTCTGCCTTTGCTTTTACCTTCGCTGGGTCCTTCAATGCGGTAAGTTCATTGAGGAGCTTTTCAACAGATTCACCTTTGGCAGCATCTTTCGCCTTAAGATCAGCCAGCGAAATCATAACGCCGCCAAAGCTGCTTCCAAGTCGACCGGAGGCCTTTACACTTTCCAACGATTCCTTAATCGATTTGGCTGCGTCGTAGTCAACCTTAATCACAGCGTTATTATCAGGCCCGCCTCCGCCACAACCGGTGGTCCCAATCATAGACAGGCACCCAAGAACGATCAATAAATTTCTCATTTTGTTTCCTTGCAAAAAAAATGCCCTCCCAGGACTGAGCCTGGGAGGGCAACAAAACAGGTCCAATTAGTTAGAAATCGAAGCTACAGCCCCACCCTTGACCGAACCAAGTCCTTGGTAGGTAATCAGGTCCGTGCTGGAACTGATGAACTGGACTGAGCCGTCACCCATGGTGTGCATTGCACCGCCGGTGTGATTGCTTCGCGATGGAAACACACCGTCGTGGTCCCCTTGGCAACCCATACAACCGGTATCCCAACTTGCAGAGTTTCCTCGCCAGTTTGGTGGAGCGAGCGTATTGATCGCTGTGTTGTAGTGTCCTGGTGCCATCCAGAAATTGCCAGCTTCCGAGTTTTGACCTGCGCCACTTGCAGTCAAGAGAGCATAGGCGTCTAGTTGAGCCTGAGTCCAGAAGAAGAACGGTGTTCCGCTTGGAGCAACGGTGGCAAAGTCACCTGCTCTTGTAAATGTCGAACCCGTTCCGTCGCCTTTGACAAACTCAGCAATCATAATGGTGTTGGATAGACCGTCTTTGATGTCCGAGAACGCAGTGTCTCTGTTTCGTTCAAAGAAACCATTTCGGTCCCCAGCATTTCCATTCCAACCACCGCAAGAACCGGAGGACCAACCGTAGTTGTTATTGCCACTCCAATCTTGGTGAACAAACGGCGAATCCGATGGACACAAGAATGCTGAAATCTTGGTACCACCGATATCACCGATTCGCATCGATGTCCCAGGGGCAATCAAATTCCGCTGGCTATTCCATTGAGGAGGACGATAGTTGTAGTGAGGGTAGTGGCCGTCCTGGTTGATCGTATCCAAGAAATAAATCTGGGTGAACAAAGGGCCTTGCTCGATGTAGGGCAGAATCTGGCAATGTGGCGAAAAACCATTCCAGCTCGCATCTTGTCCCCAAGTCGTAGCGCCCCGAGTCGCCAAGCGACCTGCGTACTTGAACGCTGACTCGTAATTGTGAACAGCTAGTCCTAGCTGTTTCATGTTGTTGCTGCACTGCATACGGCGGGCAGCTTCGCGAGCCGCTTGTACCGCTGGTAGCAGCAAACCAACCAAAATACCAATGATGGCAATTACCACCAGGAGTTCAACTAGCGTGAACCCCTTCCTCAATCGTCTCATACGAAAATCCTTGAAAAAAAAAGCTGGATGAGCAACACAGGAGTTATCCGGGAGGATGCCCGAAGTTACCCAAAAAAGAGTTGGATCGGTAACGGCAGATCCATTACCCCAAACTTCAATAGTAGGAGTACAGTCCACCTTTGTCAAGGTTTCTCGACCGTTTGCATGAACCACTCCAGCGAATATTGAATTTACAAACACCTAACTTCCGGCGATTGCTTCATAAATCAACATACTACCGCGTTTTGGACGACAAGGTTGTTGTCCTCTGAGTACTAACCACACGAACTCACAGGAGTGCTGCTCACTTCCGATAACACTGACGCAGCCGACAAGAGTGAGCCTGAGGCGCTAGCCGAGTTCTTTTGACCTGCAAAAATCGGCTAGCGCCTCAGGCTCATGAAAGGGAATTCGTGGGAATTGGATCTCTAGTGGGGCACCGTACGGCTCGCGCCGTTACGCTAACAAAGTAAGTGCCATTCGGCTAACCGCAGCCGGGCTCGGGGCTTGTTGATTTAGTCGTTTAACAGTCAGCCGAACACGTACTTTGCTTCTTTGACAGTACGCCTACGGCTGACTGTTAAACGAAATGCCTACGGCTGATTGTTAAACGAAACGCCTACGGAGACTGCTAAACGAAACGCCTGCGGCTGACTGCTAAACAAAGTGCAATTGGACAAGTATTAAATCAACAGCCCGCTCGCCTCGCAGACAAATTCCGAAACTGACTACAAATGCCGTTAACGCCAACGGCTTGCGATGGCGACGAGATCTGGCTCGACTCGGCCATTCGATTCCGCGAAGTAGAAATGCTCAAGCACCGCAATGTCTTCGCGCAACCGATTTTTCTTCTCGGATGGCAGTTCGTCTTTCCTCGCAATCCCTTGCAAATGCGAAAGCAAAGAAAAGGGTGTTGTGACTGGCTGCGGAGTTGAAACCGCTAAAGATGACTTTGAACTAAGATGTCGCAGTGCAATCGCACCTCCAACGAAGATCACAACGCCAGCGAATGCAAACAAACCGCCAACGTACCAAGCTCGGCGATTGGTGCCGTACTTCTCCACCAGAGCGACACTTGCCTCGACCTCCTGCAAGTCGGCATCGACATAGCGTTGGTAACTGAGGTCGGTCGTCTCCAACAATGGCTCTGGAAAGGCAAACAACTCTGGAGTCTTGCCAGAGGGGTCCGCAGAAGCATACTTCAGAGTCCACGTTCGCTCCGAAAGAACGATTGGCTTTGCGGACTCCTTGTCGAACTCGATGACACTCACTCCCGAGTCCTTCGCATCGGCCAACTCAAATCCATTGATCGAAGTATTAAGTACGTTTTCCATTGGCGGCACCAACCCTCGCGCAGTCACTTTGGTTTCCACAATGAGCTTACCGCCGGCCGACTGACGTTCGTCCAGCAACTGAACCATCTTCATATTGCTTGGTCCGCTTGAGGACTTTCGGACCGTAGCGTCAATCGGGATAGGCGATGACGCTATCGGCAACACAACATGCCCCGAAGTATCCATAAAATCAAGGTCCATCTTGAGCGATGGCAGTTTGTCCACTTCTGGCCCACGGGCCTTTAACAATAAATAAGCGTACGGGGTAATGCGCCATCCACTTGGCTCATCGGCAATGCTCTTGGTTTCAGTGTGGTTGAACGTCACCGAGAGTACATCAAAATGCTCTTGAAGCGCCAATTTGGCTGCGTCTGAGAATTTGTCTCGGTAGTTCTCGGTGGGACGACCATAATTGAACGAATACATCGCATTGTTTTGATTCTGCAAATACTTCGTAAAGCCGCCCGACTCTCGTTCGAGCTGAACGGAATGCCGCAGGTCAACATACACGCCGAAAGGTTCTACATGTCCTATGCGAGTATCTCCGTCGACACGCGTAACCAGTTGCAATTCTGTAACCAGGTCCTTGTAATAGTTGTAGACCTTGCGAGCTTCTTCGGCTTGTGGGTTGTCGCCGACGAGCTTGAATCCGGCCTCCACATAACGAAACTTGCACGACGGGCTCACGGCGCTCATGCGAGTGAACAAAGCGTTGGCAAAGCGGTCTCGATGCCGCGTCCCGATTTCTCCAGTCAACGAGTTCATCGCAGTTGCGATGTCTGCAATCTGCTCGTCGTCAGGACGGTTTTTCTCGCTGATTCCCTTGAGGTCAGTTGCACCCAACGCTGCGTAAAACCAACTCTCAAACACATCGTTCTTTTGTTTGCGTTCCGGCAGCTCTGGTACCTGTTTCACATACGCCTGTGCTGCTTCTGCGAAGATACCAAATGCGGCCTGACGACGCGTACTAAACTCCGCCGATGGAGCGACCTCTTGCAAGTAGTCATTCTCGTCGTGCATGATACAGGCCTTTGCAAGCAACAATTGCCAATCGCCTGGATACTGCTCTAACGCTCTATCGAGAACACGCTTTGCCACGGAATAGCCGCGTACCACTTCCGCTTGAATATCGCTCTTTTTTCGCTTGGTCTTGGCATCCCGCTGCACGTTAGGTTCCCGCCAAGTCCCAGAAAGATTAGCCCTCATTTTCTGAATCAAGCTGGCCATCGTCCCTGACTCAATCGCCCCCCACGCTCCGAAGACCAACTCGATGTCCTCGATATCGTAAACCTCAGCAACGCTATGACACGTCATAAACGCCTTAACCAAAAGCTCTTCGTCTAGCTCGCTATTGAGAGGCAATGCCTGAAGTCGTTTTACCCAACTCGCCAACTCCTTGAGATTGCGATCTTGCTTGGAACGCGTCAGCGGAATCTTGTCCGCCTTTTGTTCATAGCCATACATAAACATGTAATAGTTCGTTCGCTGGCGTGTTTCGTTTGGATTGTGATTGCTCGTCCAGACTTTCAAAAACTCATCCGCCAACTCGCGTGCCGTATTGGGGTGCGTTGTTGCCAACTGTTCGATATAGGGAAATGCTTTCGCGTCTTCGTTTATTTTTAACCAAAGTCGACACAGCGACATATTGAACTGAGGCAGAATACTCTTGTCGATCGCTTCCAGCCAACGAGCTGACGGTGCCGTCTCTAGGATCTTGTTGATTTTGACGGCGGTTATCTGCCCCATGCGCATCGAACGCGAGTTGCCAAAATCCTCTTCCTCGTCATAGGAATTACCATAGTAGATATTGCCGAAACTATCGCGTCGCATGCTTGGGCCATATTGACTGTCTCGCGAATAGTCACGGGAGACCTGCGCTTCCTGTAGCCAATTGGTAGCCAACAAATTCAAGATCCCGATCCAGTTCCCATCTAGCTTCGGTTCGGTCGCAAAAAACTGGGTTACCGCTTTGTGCTGCAACTCGAGATTTCTAGTCCGATTGGCTTCGTCTTGGGGCGATTGCGCCAACAATTGCGCTGTGGCCGTACCAATCTTGGCCATGATTTCCTGACCGCGTTCCGGGTACTTCGTAAAACTCTCTTCCAGCCAAGTCTTTCCGAGCTCTTCTCGCAATTGAGGTGCTAGCGAGACCGCGCGTGTCAGCGCCTGCGTTCGATCTTGCTCGTCTGCCTTTCGCTTGGCGACTCGAATCGCCAATTGCTCTTTGGCCTCTTTTTCTTCTTGGGTTAGAGCCTTGGCAGGCTCGCTCGTCGGTTCGGTTGACTCGGCTGCTTCGGTTGGCAAAGTCGGGATGTCGAGCGCCGCCAGCGTCGTCTGCCAGGCTTCCTCGCGGAACGATTCTTTGGAATCCTTTTTGTAGAGAGCCAAGAAATGTCTCGACAACAAGTTCAACGCTTGACGATTCTTGCTTTCGATTGCTTCCTGCTTGGTAGGCAAGAAGTCGACCGTGAACTCATCTTGAGCCGCTGAACTCAATAGCAATGCCGCTTTCTGCTTCGGCAACAGTTTGTCCCCTTCGGATTTCAACGTTGCCACAAAATCCTGTAGCTGATTTCCCATGTTCAACGTCATCCGAAGAAGATTTGCCAGTTTGATAACTTGCTCGTCCTTAAGCTCCTCCGGTGCGCTTCGAATAATCGCTGCCATGTCGGCGAAGTTGAGCGAGTTCTTTTCCGCATAACGCAACCCTGGGTTATTCCGCTGGTCACCCATCATCTGTTGCATGAACTGCTGCATCTCTTTGGAAAGTCCCTCCGCTTGCGAAAAATCCATTCCTGCTTGCGCACCAAGTTGTTCGATCATGCGATTGTAAATCGCCTGCGACTCTTCCTTGCTCAGTCGATCGCCCACTCGATCACCCGGTCGATCACCCGGTCGATCACCCGGTCGATCACTCGGTCGATCACTCAATGCAATCATCTCGCGAAAACGGTCCCATTCGCCAAGCGTAACCGACTCGGTTATCCTCTTTAGCAATTCTTCGAACAGCTTCTTTTCCTTAGCAGCTGCAACCGCTTTGGCTTTCGCCTCGGCTTCCGTTTTTGCCTTGGCTTCAGCCTCCTCTTTGGCCTTCGCCTCTGCTTCTAGTTTTGCCTTGGCCGCGGCATCTTCGGGCTTGCTCTCTGCCCCATCTGGATCAGCCAACTT
>CANHVO010000058.1 GCA_947463915.1 Planctomycetaceae bacterium | reverse complement strand
TCATCCCGCAGTGGGTTCCAGGGCGGAGCCCTGGAACCAGCTTATTTAGGTGATCTCGCGATTGACCTAAGTTCCGAGCGGTTGAGGACAACCGCTCTACTCTGCGTTAACCATTACTACTTAGATGAGATGCAATACAAGTTCTTGTTCGAACGAATAAAGATCTCACCGTTGCTGATCGCAGGTGTCGCGCTGAACTCTTCGGTATCGTTGGTGACACGATTGACCGCCAGCTGATTGAACTCTTTGCCAGCAGCAAATACGTAAGTCTCACCGTTTCGGGCCGTGAAATAGATTTTGCCGTCAGCGAGAACAGGCGAACCGTAGTCGATACTGCCAAAAGCACCGCCCCCTCCGCCACGACCTCCTCGTCCACCCCCTGGAGGTCCAACCGCACCTTGACGTCCACCTCCACCGCCGGGAGGTCCACCAGCGCCTGCACCACCAGGAGGACCACCCGCTCCGCCAGGTCTTCCACCACCAAATCCGCCTTGCTCAGGTGCCATCTCACCCTTGCTGTCCTTCATGCGTCCCTCAAAGATCTTCTCCTGAGTTGTCGCGTCGATGCAAGTCAGCTTGCGGCCAGCAACATTGTAGAGTCGACCTTCGTAAACAATCGGCGAAGCAAATCGTCCGCTGTCTCGTCCTTTCCATACGGTCTTCGTGTCTGTGACGTCATCCTTTCCGCCTCCTTTGACCGCGACGGATCCGCCGCCACGTCCTTCGATTGCGTAGATGGTTTCTCCGTCCACGACGACACTTGAACTAAACTGATCGCCGTTATCGAGATACATGCAAAACCATCCAAACTTGCCGGTCTTTGGATCCATGCCCCAGATCTCGCCCGGAGCACCGATCACCAATTCAGTGGTCGATCCCACTTTCGCGATCGCGGGTGTTCCCCAGACGTTTCCTAGTTTTTCGGAAGGCAATCGCCAAAGTTCTTTGCCCGAATTCTTATCGAGTCCAATCAGTGCTCGGCCTTCGGGACCGGCCGGAACAATCAGCACATCCTCATGGACGATAGGGCTGGAGGAAGAACCCCACTGGCGACCATCAGAGCCAGTCCCCACACTGACTTTCCACAATTCCTTGCCTTCCAGATCAAATGCAAGAACCCCGCTTTTGCCCAAAAAGACATAGACATTCTTTCCATCGGAGGTTGGGGTGTGCGAAGCGTAACCGTGTTGGGGTACACCCATTCCTTGATACGGATCCTCGGGAGCCGTCGACGGCAAAGCTTTCTGCCAAAGAGTCTTGCCGTTCGCCCGGTCGACGCAAACGAGGTGACGCACCAAGTCTTTTTCGTTGCCTGGCTCTTCTTGATTGAGACCATAGCCTGAATAGCACGTTACAAAAACTTTATTGCCAACCACGATTGGACAGGAAACTCCGGCACCGGGCATTGGAATCTTCCACTTGAGATTTTCTGCTTCGCTCCATGTGGTTGGCGTAGGCTCCTTGTCCTCAGCGATCCCCGAGCCATTGGGCCCGCGGAATCGTGTCCAGTCAGAAAAGCCGTAGGCGGAACTTTCCCAACCGAATTGAGCCGCTGAGACAACCAGACCTAAGGCCGCAAGTCGCGACCAGCGTGAACGAACCATCATTATTTACCTGTCCTTTAACATGGATACTCGAAATCGTACCGCCTCGAATAAGCCCGATCTTAACGTATTTTCGAACTCACTCGACCTCTAACCCCAGACTTCGATTGTGGTTCCGTTTGCGAGCACGCACTCTTTCGATAGGTAAAGAACGTCAGGCGAGTACCTCCGAATCAAGGTCACTCTCGGCAAGAGTGACCCACTGTGGGTCGCATCTGCCGGATGCGACTGGTTCGCGAAAACGGCGCCCTATTTCACTCCTGGCGTTTCCTTTTTTCCGATTGTCGCCAGCCGTAGGCGTGCAAATTGCGAGCATCGACATATCTAGCATCCGAGTTCGTCGAGTTCAGCAACACGACAACCAACTCGCGATCGCCTCGCTGACTACAGGATACCAAACAAGCTCCTGCAGCGTCTGTCGTGCCTGTCTTGAGCCCCGTGTACCCTTCGATCCCCAAAAGTCGATTCGTGTTCTCCCACTTCAAATTGCGTTTGTAGCCGCTAGGTCCAGATACTTCACACCCATGCTGCCGGCAAGTGACGTAATCGCGAAAGCATGGTACTTCCAACGCCGCGATCGCAAGCTTTGCCAAGTCGTCAGCCGTCGACAAATGAGCTTTGTCCGTCAAGCCATGCGGGTTCACGAAATGGGTTTGCAGCATTTTTAACTCGCGAGCCATCGCGTTCATTTGATCAATGAAAAGATCGTATGACTTCGCATCGTCCAGGTTCTCGTCAGCTTTGGCAAACTTGCGCCCAAAGTGTTCCGCTAAAGCAACGGATGCGTCATTGCCCGATGGCAGCATGAGTCCATACATCAACTCGCCCACCGACAAGCTTTCGCCAACTCGAACTCCCGCGGTCGAACCGACCGTGTCATCCGCACGCTTTGAAAACGTAATCACCTCATTCAGGATCTCTGGATTGGAGGCAGCCATCTTGAGGACAACGTACGCGGTCATGATCTTCGTCGTGCTGGCGATGTGCATCGGCACATCGGATTTGGTTCCCGCAATCGACACGCCCGTGGATCGATCCGTAATCGTCCAAGCTGTGCAGGTGACTTGTGGCGGACCAAATGGATCATCGGAGGCTTTCTTCTCGAGCTTTTCCGAGTTCACGATCTCCGGTGCAGGTAATGGTTTTTCTTGATCGACGAGCGGCCCCAGGGCTTTCCATGTCGCTGCGTCAACAACCCCTGTTACCTCGATCTTCTCCTGTTTCTGAAATGCCTTCACGGCACCTTCTGTGGCTGGCCCAAAATCGCCGTCAACGGAAATAGCACTTGGTGGCGACAACTTGGCCTTCAATGTCCGCTGAAGCGCCTCCACCAGATCACCCGTCGCGCCGATTCGCATCGCTTTGGCTTGATCTGTCGTTGTGGTCTTATCGACAGACTTGGGTGCCAGCAGTTCATAAACACTCTTCGCGATGTCCGCGCTCAGCTTATTTCCTGCGTTATCGTCGGTCCAGCGAATGTCTTTGTTGTTGTCGGTCAAAACACACAACGCGATCGTACATCCGGGTCCCATGAGCAAGCCTGCATCGGTTCGCACACGAGTGACCGATCCTGTCTTGTGCGCCACTTTGACAGTACTCGGTAATAGCAGCGGGAACCGCGACTTGTCATCGCAGTTCACCAAATGGTCTAACATGGCCGCAGTCGCTTCTGGACCTGCCAACTCACCACGCTTGAGTCGTGTAACCAGATTTACCATGTCGATCGCGGTTGTGCTACCAAGCCCATACTTTTCACTCCGCTCTGGAGCAATCGAAACATCGCGGCGAAAAACTTTGGAATGAAGCTGAGTCTCTGAATAACCTAATTCCTTCATCGCCGCCGTGGTGGAGGGCAATCCGATTGCATCGACCACCAAGTTGGTTGCCGTGTTGTCGGAGTAGACGATCATCAACCGAATCGCATCTCGCAAACTAATGGTCGTCCCCGGCGAAAAGTGGCTCGTCAAAATCCCAGAACCTTGGACCATGTCCTCTTTTTTTAGTTCGATACGCTGATCCAACTTGACCTTGCCTGCCGCTACCTGTCGGTAGGCTTCCACCATGACCGGCAATTTGATGAGGCTAGCCGTGGGCATCACGACATCGCCACGAACCGACCAATGACTATCGCTTTCGAAATGATAGACAGCGACCGCCACATCTCCTTGATAGTCTTTCAAAAGCGGCAGGACCGCTTCTGAAATGGAGCTCGACATCGAGGTCTGGGCAAGCATTGAAGCCGAATCAATGCAGATCAATATCAAAGACAATAGTCCAGCTAGTAGATAGCGAATGGGCTTCAATCTTTTGATTAACGCAGTTTGCATCGATTCGTTCTTTCTATCAATTCCTACTGAGCCGCGGGCGCTAGCCGCGACCACCGTATTTATCAGGGAAACCGTATCGCGGCTAGCGCCCGCGGCTCATGTTGTGCAAAGTCAGGGTCTTGGCGGACGGCACGTGGAACGTGCCTGCTACCTTGACTAGACCTGAGCGATGTTAATGTACGCATGAACGTGTGGTGCGCCGCGGAAGTGCACAACGGCACTTGGTCCTTCGATGCGCCACATGTCCCAGACTTTATCGTTGCCTAGGTCTTCTTGTTGATAAAACGCGAATCGTAGTTGTTCGATACCCCCCGCGGCATCGATCAGCTTCATCGCTTCGTCGCCGTCTTCCTTGCGATACGGAGAGAGCAACGTGTTGAGACAATCCTTGACCAACGCTTGTTGCTCCTTGTTCATCGCCGAGACAGCCAAGCCAGCGAACTTGCCTTTTTCGCCTTGGATCCGAATCTCGGTTTCTTTAGGAGCGGCGGACGGGAGCAACGCTTGCTTGGCTTGGTCTTTGTCCAAGGCAGCGAAGACTTCATTTACCTTCTTGGTTTGGTAGTAGAAGATGTTTTCGCTGGCGCTCGATTCTTCGCCGTGGCCATAGACCATACCGCCGCCAAAAGCCATCTTGGGCGAGGAGTCGCCGTCGGCTCGCAAAGTTAAGTGTCGGCCGGTGAGCAGCCATTGAAAATCCCCCTGCGTCGGGTTTCCAAAAACAGCCACGCTGTAGTCCCCAAGTCCGCCGCTATCGTCGTCCATTTGGCGAGTCAATCTCGCATGGCCTTCTTCGCTCGAAACGGCTCGAACAATCTTGTCGATCATTTCACGTTGCTTAACTGTGTAAAAATCGCTGCCAATTAGTGGTTTGGAAACGTGCCAATTTGCGTGGACTTTGCTGCGAATTGGATCGTCGAAAGGACGGCAGATTTGGGAACGCTGTTGCTCGGTGAGGCTAGCATGAAACTCGCCAACGATCGTTTCGGCGCTTCCGGCTCTTGCCGGCGCACCATGAACCATTCTGGCCGCCAAGGGTATCGCGGCGATACTAGCTGCAACTTGCAGGAAGTCTCTTCGTGCGACGCGTGACTTAGCGGGCGAGCTGCAATCAGGACAATTTTTTGACGTCATTTTCAGCGCCTCTGATAGGGTTTGGCCAAGCAAACAGGGTATCGTTGCATGGCGTGAGGAATCGAACATTTCCGGGCGAGTGAGAGAACACCCCGAATATCCTACACCGGCTGGAGGCAAGCTGCACGCGCTATCGAGGCTTGATCGATAGATCTCGCAAGAAGCGAACCGAAAAGACTAGACGCTAAAGGATGGAGCACCTAACGGTTGCTCAATCTCGAAGAGATTACAGAAAGTAGCCGTGGGTTGAGCGAAGCGACACCCACGGACCCGTTACGCTCCGCATGACGTTCGATCCCCAAGGGATCGTAGATAGGGAGCGCACAGACCCCCTGTGTCCCCGCAGGATTCGAAATCTTGCATCCCTTCAGGATGCTTGCGATCTCCTCGATCGCGATCCGGTGGTGTCGTCGCTTCGCTCCTCAACCACCGGCTACCGTCTTTCAAGCCTTCAGCTTGATCTGGCCAATGTCAACGCTTCGGTGACTTGCAACAGATTTCCAAAATCAGAAGCTACCAAAATCATGCATCGTAACCATTTTTCTGCGTTCGATCTTTCTGCCTATGGTCTTCATCAGGATCGGCGGGTGTTGCTGGTCTAAGCGTACGGGGGGGCGCTTCGCTCAACCACCGGCTGCTGTCTTGTATCCCATTGGGATACCAGAATCGACAGTTCAATCAAGGTAGCTTTTGCCGTTGCATGAAGCGGATGTAGTCTTTGTCGATCTTTGCGATGTCATCGCCAAAGCAATCTCGAAAGAGCTCGATTCGCTCTTTGGGGCCTGAGAGCTTTCCCGGTGGCCTTGCGCGGATGCCATCCAGATATTTCACAAAATCCTTGGGTTTGTTTTTGAGTAAGTAGAAAGTTAGTCCCCAAGCTTCGGGGTAACCGGTTTCCATCGACTCCGCAATGTGTTTGTCGTCGAGCACGAGCAGCTCGAGCGAATCGCTGGTTCGCGAGGGCGAATTCGCCACGAGCTTTTGGAAATTGAATTTGTTTAGCTTTCCGATGCCGCCCCAACCATTTTGGCTCGTTAAGTCAGGTGACTCAAAGAACATGGCGAGTCCTTCGCTGAGCCAACGCGGGTTGTCCCCCAAGCGAACTTGAAGACCGCTGTTGAACGAGATCTGATGGCAGGCTTCGTGAACAATGGTTGCGATCGTTCGTTCGGCGCCCGGACGAGAGATCATATGATTGATGAGATCGCTTCGTGTGTATTGGGCTTTGGCTGGCATCATACCTTGAATGCCCGTTAGATCATACGAAGCCAATCGGTTGGTCGATTGATGGTAATAGCCGATGGTGTTTTGAGCTCCAGCGAACTCCTTCGATGCGTATTCGATGTAGTCCTTGTCGCTTTCGAAAATCAGAGCGACCAGCGGGAAACGAGGTGGCTTGAGCTCGACCCCCTTTTCTTTCCAGAATCGATAAAAGCCTTTGTACAGTTTCTCGTAGAGGTCGGCATTCCAGTGAGCGTAAACATCAGACGTGTTGTAGCACACTACAAAATGGTCGGTGACAAGAGAGCGAGAGCCTGGTGGCATGAGCTTCAAAGCCTTGCTCGCCATTTCCTTGGCCGGTGTTGGCACCAAGGGAGTCGAAACTTCTTCGAGGCGTTTCAGGCTGTTTGGGGTGATGACGGTCAATTTGCCATCGGCATCGAGGATAAGTTGTCCCATGGCTGGGTCCACAGCAACCAGTTCGCCTGTGAGAGTGCGGAGCTGCTTGTCTTCCTCGAAGGCCGCGAGCAGAACGGAGCCCACGCGCGGGACGCCGGAGTCCTCGTCGGTTTGTTGCTTGCCAGGTTTTTCCTTGCTCGGCTTTTCTGGGGCCGATTTTTCCTGGGCTGGGGCAAGCGACATTGAGAGGAAGGCTAGGCACAAGATAGTCCCGACTCTAAGCGAGCGGGAGACGACTTGTTTGAAAACCGGGGCTAGCGCCCACCGGCTAAATGCTGCGAACTTACTGCAAAAACGAATCGGAAGCGAAGCGGCATTTGGCAATTCAGAACAATTCATACCGCTGTAGGGCTTTCAGTCAGGGTCTTTGCCGTTTTCGATTGGTTTGCGGCGAAAAACCGCCACGACGTCCTCAACAGGAACAACGTACAGCTGATTGTCCGGTTCAAAATCGACCGGGATCGCGTTTTTCGGGTGGAAGAGAATTTTGTCGTACTGCCGTAACGGAACATTCTCATCATGCTCTACTTGACGGCTGATGGTAACGATTCTGCCCGTAATCGTCGGAATTTCCGACGCATCGGGCAGTGCGATTCCGCCTTTGGTCTCCCTTTTTGGCTCATCTTTCAGAACCAAAACCCGAGCGCCGATGGGTTCGATATAGTCAAACTGGGGTGATTTTTTTGCCATCAACAAAGCATATGCGACGCCCCGGAAACGGCAAGTACATTTGCACTTGCATTAAGAGGCAAATTCGTCATACTGCTGGGCTTCCCTAGATTTTGAAGAGTCGTAACAACGACTCGTCGACAAACCGAAAAATTGAAGCAGCGGAACGCAGCAGTAATGATTGAAACGATTGAAGTGGCCAAGCGAGATGTACTCGGCTCAAGAGCCATGATTAAGATTCGCGAAAAAGGCCAAATCCCAGCAATCCTCTACGGACACGGCGAAGCGAACGTATGCCTAACAGTGTCTTTGGATACTATTAACAGCCTGATTAAGCACGGCACCAAGTTGGTTACGCTGACCGGTGGCATCTCGGAAACGGCTTTGCTCCGTTCTGTTCAGTGGAGCAGCATGGGCGACAACATTATCCATGTGGATTTTGCTCGCGTTTCCCAGTCCGAAGAAGTGGAAGTGGTTCTTCCGATTCGGCTGCACGGCGAAGTCAAGAGCGGTCAAGTTCGCTTCATGACTCACGAAATCCTTGTTCGTTGCTCCGCAATGAAGATTCCTGAATACTTGGTTTGCGAAATTGGCACCTTGAGATTGGGTCAGTCTCTCCACGTGAGCGAGCTATCGCTTCCAGAAGGAGCGACTGCCGTAACGCCAGGTTCGGTTGTGATTGTTCAGATCGCGGCAGCGGCCGGCGAAGCAGCAGCTGACGCCGCCGATGGCGCAGTTGAGCCAGAGCTGATTCGCAAGGAAAAAGCGGCTGACGCTGCTTCGTAATGAGCAGTTTTAGTCCCCTTGTCGGCTCTGTCGTCCCTGCCGGGATGGCGATGGTGGTCGGACTTGGGAATCCTGGTGCAAAGTACGAGAAAACCCGGCATAACATTGGATTTGAGTGCCTCAACGGATTGCTTGCAAAGATGGGTTCGCCCAATCTGCAAGCAAAATTTGAGGGGCAGTTTGCAAAGGGACGGTTTGAGCAACGGGATGTCTGCTTGGTCTGGCCTTTGACCTTTATGAATTGCAGCGGACGATGCGTTTCGCAGTTTGCTAGGTTCTACAAGATTGAAACACAGAATATTTTAGTGATTTGCGATGACTTGAGTTTGCCGCTTGGTAAACTCAGGATCCGCAAATCGGGGTCGAGCGGTGGTCAAAAAGGCCTCAACGACATAATTCAATCCCTCGGAACACAGGAGGTTCCAAGGTTGCGGATCGGCATCGATCCAACACCGGAACACTGGGAAACATCGGATTATGTGTTGGGTAAATTTACGAACTCCGAGCGCGCGGTTGTTGATGACGGGATTTCGAGAGCCGTCCAAGCAATCGCGAGTTGGCTTCAAAACGGCATTGATGTGGCGATGAACGACTTCAATCGTGAATCCGCCCCAAAGAACAAACAGTAACACCCAGCTTCATTTACCAGTATTTGGATCAGTTTTCAGGAGTTCATACGTTGGTTACCGGAATTTACGAGTGCTTGTTCCTTTTTGACAGCAATCACTACGCACGTGATGCAAGCGGTGTTGCAGCTTCGGTCGAGTCCATGATCGGCGATCTTGGCGGCGAGATTTTGGTCAGCCGACTTTGGGCTGAGCAACGATTGGCTTACCCGATCAAAGGCCACCAAAAGGGAACCTACTGGCTTGCTTATTTCAAGCTTGATACACTAAAGCTTAAAGAACTCAACCGTGCGTGCCAGCTCAAGGAGAGCTTGCTCCGATTCATGTTCACACGAATCGACCCACGATTGATCGATGCTTTGGTCGCCCACGCTCAAGAAAAAGTCGTGGTGCCGATCGATGTCGTCTTGGAGAAACAAGCAGTAGGCGTTGGCGCGGGTGCTGACGATGACGAAGATCTTGAGGTCGATGACGAATAGGACATTCTCGCGCTCAATCGCTTTAACAGTGGTCAAGAGGTAAAATCATGGCGAGCTACAACCGAGTTATTTTGCTTGGCAATTTGGTGCGAGATATTGAGCTGCGTTATACGACTAGTCGAATGGCGGTTTGCCAAAATGCAATCGCTGTCAACGATCGTCGCAAGAACGCCGGTGGTGAGTGGATTGACGAAACATCGTTTGTCGATGTGACGTTCTTCGGCAGGACAGCTGAGGTGGTCAGTGAGTACTTGAGCAAAGGCTCACCGATTTTTGTCGAGGGACGACTCAAACAAGATACGTGGGAAAAAGACGGCCAAAAACGAAGCAAGCTTTACGTGATCGTCGACCGAATGCAATTGCTCGGCGGACGTAGCGATGGTAAAAACGGCGAAGGTCGACCACAAGCCAAAACGGCCAATACAGGGAGTTCGCGATTCGTGGACTCCGCACACGACGGACCTGGAGCCATGCACAGCGGAGGAAATTCCGAAATGCACGTTTCCGAGGTGGGGGATGATGTCTACGTCAACGAAGACATGCCCTTTTAGTAACAAATTATCAACCATCTAACACGATGACTTTTTTCGGATCGAAGTTTTAAAATGGCAGTACCTACCAAAAAGAAGCGAGTCCCGCAGTTCCCACGATTGCCAAAAGGACCTAACGGCGGCATCCAATTGATGCTGATCCAAAACGTTGAGCACCTGGGCAAGTCTGGTCAAGTCGTGGAAGTTAAGCCTGGCTACGCAAACAATTTCTTGATCCCCGAGGGATTGGCCATCGTCGCGACCGATCACCACAAGCGAATGGTTGAAAAGCACCGAGCCAAGCTCCTCGACATCGAAAAGCAACGACTCGTTTCGCTTCGCACGCTTGCTGACCAAATCTCCAAGCAATCGATCAACGTCGAAGCCAACGCCAATGACGAAGGTCACTTGTACGGTAGCGTCGGAGCAACCGAAATCGTCGCAGCTTTGAAGGCTAACGGCTACCAAATTTCGGCGGACCAAGTGAAGTTGGAAGGGGTACTGAAGGAATTGGGGCTGTACACAGTCAAAATTCAGATGCACCAAGAAATCGCGACCGAACTCAAGGTTTGGGTCGTTCCAACTGCATCCCACTAAAGTATGCTGCCACGCGAAGAGTTTATCGAACAAGCTTATCTTTTTCGAGTTCTCGCGGAACGTTTAGGACAAGACATGACGCTCCAAGATCTCTTGGAGCAATGTCGTTTTGAGGTGCTCGCCACCACCAAACTGCCGATGGCAATCGGCTTTCTCTCTACCGAGCTCAAGCACTACGGTATCTTAGCCGAGGGAATGAAGAGGCTCAGGCACTACTTCACCCCCTTTCAGACGTTTGTCGTTGAGCAATCCGAATTGGATAGCGGACGATTCGATTTCCAGACGGCGCTCAATGTCCTTCGCTTTGAAGCTGAGTACCGAGCCAAGTCCGACAACCGGCAGGGTTTCTTTTTCTACCAGTTCGAGGTCCTTTGCCGAAATCGACTGAACTACGATCAAGGTCTCAAGGCCATGAGCGATGATCCATTGTATTCACCGGAATGGCGAGATTGGATTTTGATCGTCCGGCAGCAGTTGGGTATCGTGGATATCGCGGACTTGATCTACGGTCGCAGCGAAGAGTTTGTGCATTATCGCAAACGGCATTTGGGCGAAGACGCAGAGGCCGAGTATCCGATTTTGTTCGGTGAACGCGAAGGGAAGATTGCGTTCGCCAATCGCCGCAAAGAGCCGCTCTTTTTGTTCGCTGCCATGCATCGTCATCTTGGCTACCCGACTGTGCCGCGCCGAGTCATTCAAGACACGACGATCGAGATGATCCCGCAAATGCACCGGCGCATTGAGCGATTGGAACAAAGACTCAAGTTCATGGAAGACGAGCAACGCCAGGGCATCGACATCACGAAGTTCTATGGCGACAAGAACAAAAAGCCGCCGATTAATTTAGATGACTTAGACGATTTGATTTAGCGAAACAGGCGAAGCTTAGCTTCGATAAAAAGTTCGTTTAACAGTCAGCCGTAGGCGTACTTCAGACGGTCCGAGTACGCCTTCGGCTGACTGTTAAACAAATGCTTAGAATTTAGCCTCGCGCTTTTCAGCAAATGCAGCCAGTCCTTCTTTTGCAGCGTCCGTCGAGCATGCAGTCGCCATCGTCGCGGCGCCGCTGCTTAGGTTCGAGAAGAGAGACTCGCCAATCATCTCATTGAGCAGGCGTTTGCTGAGTTGAATCGACTCAGCCGCACCGCCTGCGATTCTTGCTGTGATTTCGTTGGCTTTGGCCCAGACCAATTCGGACGAAGCCAATTGATGAACAATCCCTACTCGGTGAGCCTCTGCCGTATCAAAGATCTCACCACCTAGCATCAGTCTGGATGCGACTCCCGCACCGCAGCGAAACGCTAACAACGGTGCGACCAAACCAGATATGAGACCATATTTGGCGGACGGCAATTCAAACCGAGCAAGCGGACTGGCGATCACCAAATCGCTTGCAAGTGTCAACGCCATTCCCATTCCATAAACTGGGCCATCAAGGGCAGCGATGATCGGTTTTGGAAACCGTAACATGACTTCGACCAATTCTTGCAACTCCGAAGCCACCTCGTGCCATTGCTCAAAAGGCTCACTTTCTTTTGCGATCTCGCTCCATTGCTTCAAATCGATCCCGGAGCAAAAAACGGGACCAGAAGACGCGAGAATCACAGCTCGGACCGACTTCTCACGATGGAAATCCGAGAGGGCCTGGATAAGCTCAACAACCATCTCACGAGACAATGCGTTGCTGCTCGCGGCATGGTCGAGAATGATGGTACCACTCGGTGATTGCTTTAGTTGTCGAAGCATAACGAAACTTTCTTTGACTCGTAGCTTGTCTATTACCAAGGGCCGGGGTGATTTTGTCGTTTAACAGTCAGCCGAAGGCGTACTCTGCGGCTTTGGAAGTACGCCTACGGCTAACTGTTAAAAGAAATAGATTTCGAAAACCGGAGCTAGCGCCCAACGGCTAATTGCCCGATGCTTAAACCGATGCTTCGGTTGGGATCTCGAACCCTGCTCGGTACTCGCGGGTGAGCATTGCATTGGCTGCAGCATTATCTGGGAATGTTTCCGAAATGGGGTCCATGACCAATCTTGGTCCGACCTGCATCGAATAGGATTTCACGTCGTTAGTCGCCAAATGTTCGGACGTTCGCTTCCAACAGTCCATCATGTTGGCGGGCCCTTGAATATCCTTGAGTTTCCCAGGTACGTCTGCTGCGTCCACGTTTTTGCCCAATCGCAGCGAGATGTTTGCCAAGTGGCAAAGCGCGCTCGAAAGGTGCCCTTCTTCAACGTCCGCGTTGAGTACCTTGTGGTCACGCTTACGAACCGCATCTTGGAAGTTCTTATAGTGGTGGTGATCGCCGCCACCAGAAAATTGTTTGATGGCCTTTCCTTCCAAGTCGAAAACGGTGCCCGAATCGTACGATGACATAACCAAGTATCCTTGGGTACCTTCGACGATGATGCCGACCTTAGCTCCCTTGTAGTCGTCAGTTGGTAGGCCTCGCACCTCGAACACAAGTTGCTTCGAAGCGTATTCATGCAACACCAGTTGTGTGTTGGCAGTTTCACCTGCATCTTCGTAACCCAATCTTGCGCCTAAAGAAAAGGTCCGGTCGCAGAGTTTGTTTTCATTAAGAGCCCAACGACAAAGGTCCATTTGGTGGATCCCTTGGTTGCCCAAGTCGCCATTACCGTAGGCCCATTGCCAGTGCCAATCGTAGTGAAACCTCTTTCGTGTGACAGGCAGGATCGGAGCAGGACCCGACCAAAGATCATAATCGACATTGGCTGGTACTTCGTAGTTGCCTTTGGGCCCGATCGACTCGCGTCGCTTGTAGCAAAGCCCTCTCGCAACCTTGACTTCGCCTATTCCACCGGAATGGATAAAGGCCATGGATTCTCGCATGCCTGGATTGGAACGGCTCTGAGTGCCTGTCTGCACAATGCGATTGTACTTGCGAGCAATTTGAACGAGACGTCGCCCTTCGTAAACATTGTGTGAAACGGGCTTCTCAACATAAACATCTTTGCCCGCTTGTACGGCCCAGATTGCTCCCAATGAATGCCAGTGATTGGGTGTAGCAATGCTAACCGCATCGATCGAGTTATCGTCAAGCAGTTTGCGGACATCCTTGACCCAAATCGGCTTGCGGCCATTTTGTTTTTCGGCAGTTGCATCACAGGAGTTTTGTCCAGCTCGCTCATCGCAATCGCAAATGTGGGTTACTTCGGTGCCCGGCTTACCTGCAAAGCCACCCATGTGAGACTGACCGCGGCCGCCTGCTCCAACGACTGCAACTCGGATCGTATCGTTTGGTCCCACTCTCGGGGACTTATCATCATCAGCCAGAGTCTGGCTTGCGAATCGAGATTGCAACGCCATGGTCGCAGCAGTTGCAAGCATGCTTTGTTCAAGAAAATGACGACGCGATGTACGGCTCATGAAATTGCCTCGATGTTTGGAAAGGAGAGAAATGTTTCGAGTCAATTATAGCGACGGCGGTACGCAAGAGTGCACGCGATAGCGCCAGGAAAAAATATGCTGCGATTCGTAGCTGGATTCGTAAGAATTCAGCTAGTTCTGAATTCTCACCCATTCAGCTACGGATTCGTTGCCCTCGTTCCCAGGCTCTGTCTTGGAACGTAGGCGTACTTGCCAAAAGAACTCGGTACGCCTACGGCTGACCGTTAAGCGAAGTTCTCAGCCGCCGGCCAGAACATCAAGCGTTGCCTGCATATCCGCTGGCAGGGGAGCTTCGAAGCTCATTCGTTCGCCCGTCTTTGGGTGGTCGAATTCGAGTTTGGCTGCGTGCAACCCATGTCGCCGGAGAATGATCTCGGAATCGTTCTCCAATGGTGGCAACCCTCGCACTTGTCTTCGTTGGAGTTGACCGCGCGTGATGGTCGCGTGGCCTCCGTACAATCGATCGCACAAAACGGGGCAGCCTATGTGTGCCATGTGCAATCGAATTTGGTGGGTGCGACCCGTTTTCGGTTCGACTTTCAAAAACGCATAGCCAGGATAACGCTTAACGACTTCAAAGAAAGTCTCCGCGTCTCGGCTCGAGGGATGCCCCGCTCGGATCGCCATCTTGTCCCTTTGGTAAGGATGGTTGCCGATGGGTTGAAGGATCCTATCGCGATCTCGATCAAGCGATCCAGTTACGATGGCCATGTAAGTCTTACTCACTTCGCGCGATTCAAATTGGGCGCACAACTTAAAGTGCACTTCATTCGTCTTGGCAATGACGATCACGCCACTGGTGTCGCGATCGAGACGATGCACGATTCCAGGTCGCGTCGGTCCGCCGGCATCGCTCAAATTCTGGAAGTGATATGCAAGTGCGGCCGTAAGCGTTCCGGACCAATGTCCTTTGGCTGGGTGGACGACCATTCCAGCAAACTTATTGATGATGACGAAGCAATCGTCCTCGAAAAGAATATCCAGAGGGATGTTTTCGGGGATTGGGCCGTCCTTGGGGGGCGGCGGTAGTAGATTGACTTTGATCGTTTGGCCCGTGAACACCTTGAAAGCAGGCTTGACCGGAGTGCCATTCACGCAGACCTTGTTCTCCATCACGATACGGCGAAGGAAGACACGGCTGTAGTTGTCCAAAAGCAATGCGATGACCAAGTCCACGCGTTTGCCAGAGTACTCTTCGGTGACGACGAATTCAAAGTCGCGAAGCTCAGAGCCGGAATTGGACGGAACTATCTCGAGATCATCGGTTGGAATCGGTTCGGTTTCGTCCAGCGGAAGATCATCTATAGAATCTGCGTTTGCCATTGACCTGTGTCATTTCTCGAATTGGTAACGCAGAGGAAATGAAGTTTACGATTGAGGCTTCTTTTCTGCGGGAGCATCGTCAACCTTGGGCACATCTGCCGCTGGGACTTCGGGAGTCGTCGCAGCTGGAACTGCTGGTGCGGCAGCTTCGGTTGGTGTTGGAACTGGAGTCGCGGCAGGTGCCGATTCAGCCGGAGTGGTCGTCTTGGTTGGGGCAGGCTCCGACGGGGGCGTAGGAGTCGCTGTCGCTGCATCGGCTGGTTTGGTAGCAGACGCATCACTTGGCTTTGGCGGGAAAGCAATGTCGGGATTGCTAGGCAATGGCGCATTCAGGCCTTGGTTCGTGTTGAGAACTGGCGCCGATGCTCGAGTTGCTTTGAACCAAGCGTAGAATTCCCCCCCCGCGTCGCTTTCTAGAAATGCGACTCGTTTGGTTGCTTCTGCAATGAGCTCAGTCCCCATCCCTTTGTTGGCGATGACTTTTCGGTAGTAGGAGAGGGCTTTTTCCTGATCGCCCATTCCTTCGGAAGCTTGAGCCAGTCCATAATTTGCTCGTCCGACGAGAAACGGATCGCTGCTCTTTTCCGCTACGGATTTGTAATCAGCGATCGCTTCCTTGTAGAATTCCTCTGCCAAATCTCGATCCAGGTAGACTTTTTCCAGGGCTCGCGACATATTTGCATCCGCCGACGTTTGCTTGGCCCAAAGGCCAGCCGTCGTGCCGCTGAAGTCCGTCGAAATCGCAGTCAAATCCGAAGTATCTGTGTCTGCAAAGTAGAGTTTTGTCCAGCCTTTTGCGGCCTCAGTTTCCTTGACCGAAGTGTAAAAACCGTAGGCCAACAGACCCAAAATCGTAACTGCAGATACCGCCAAGATTGCTGGCATTGCCGTTTTGAGTTTAATGGCCATCTGCTCGATTTTATCGGCGAGCAGATTTGATTCTTGGATCTGTTTACGTTCGCTTTTCATAGCTTCGTGTGGGAAAAGACTAGCGATCAGGAGGAAGGTAGTAATCGGCCAAGTATAGACCTGTCCCCTCGTTTCCTCAATAGTGTTATTGCCACGTTAATTCGATAACCGAGGATGACAAAAAGCCTTTACCCTGCCATGATTTGCGGTTCGAAATAGAAAACAATCCATTTCACCAACCTAATTGAGGCAAACCATGACCCCTCCCGTCATGATCACTCAGGGGGCTAACTCGTTTCTGAGTCGACTTGCGACTCATTTTGGGGCGGTTCTCAAAACAGGACTTTACGGCCGCTTTCTCGTTTTCGTGGCAATAAGTCTGCTGCCAGCGCTCGGAAGTATTGGAAATGGTTCCCAATCAAACACTTTCGAACCCGAGCTGACAGCTCAGGACGCAGTGTTGGCACCTGGGACTGAACCAGTGAACAACCGGCTGCCTGAGTATGTCGTTGCCAAAATCGCCTCGGACTCCAAGTCTGCGGCCATTGCTGGCAACAACGCGTGGCTCATGACCTGTTCTGCACTCGTCCTTTTCATGATTGCGCCTGGTCTCGCCCTGTTTTATGCTGGCTTGGTGCGCAAGAAGAATGTTCTGAGCATCTTTATCCAGGGTCTTTTTTTGACATCGGTAATGTCGGTCGTTTGGGCCTTGTATGGCTATTCTCTGGCTTTTTCCAATGGAGGCTCCCTCAATCTCTGGATCGGTGGCTCCGAATATTTATGTCTCAACGGCGTTTCTCGGACATGGGACGACCTGAAGCATGCTCCGATAACTCCGATGTGGTTTTCGGGAACGACCGAGACCTCGGTGACACGGTTCTCACACATGATCTTTCAGGGCATGTTCTTTTCGATATCGCCTGTGATCATGTGCGGAGCGTTGGCCGAGCGAGTCAAGTTTCACGGGATGGTTGCCTTTAGCGTTTTGTGGGGCACTTTTGTTTACTGCCCGATCGCGCATGCGATTTGGGGCGGTGGCATCTTGAGCTACCCGCATGGTCTCTTGGGAGGAAGCATCGATTTTGCGGGTGGCTCGGTGGTGCACATCAGCGCAGGGGTCTCCGCATTGGTTGCCGCTCTCGTGCTCGGGTCGCGATTGGGCTTTGGAAAGGATCCGATGCCACCTCACAATCTGACCTACACGGCGATCGGAGCGGCTATGTTGTGGTTTGGTTGGTTTGGATTCAACGCAGGCAGCGCGATGGCGGCTGATGAAATTGCGACCAGCGCCTTTGCAGCAACACACTTGGCTGCTGCTGCCGGCGCCATTGGCTGGTGGTTGCTTGAGTGGCGATCCCGCGGCAAGCCGACAGTCCTCGGCGTGAGCTCGGGACTCGTTGCTGGTTTGGTCTGCATCACACCAGCTGCTGGGTACGTACAACCGATGCCATCCTTGCTCTTTGGCTTCGCGGCCGGCATCGGATGTTACTACGCCTGCAGTTTGTGCAAACATTTGGCTGGCTATGACGATTCCTTAGACGCGTTTGGCATTCATGGTGTTGCTGGAATACTCGGCGCGATTCTCACTGGACTCTTTGCCACACGCGCATGCAACAATATCGGCAACGGCAAGACTCTCGGATGGCTCGAAGGCGGAACGCTTCTACCAGGTCAATTGGCATCCATCGCTGTCGTCGTGGTGTACTCGGCACTCACCAGTCTGGTGTTACTCAAAGTCGTCGATTGGACAATCGGTCTGAGAGTTTCTGCATCCGACGAACGCCAAGGGCTCGACGTACAACAACATGGCGAAGAGGGATATATTTTCTTGTAGGATACGACCGTTGGTAACCCGACGCGCAAGTTTTGACGTTGCACACTTGTGTTTTCGTAGCAGAATTCGTGAGAATTCTTGCCACGTCTTAATTGCAACGTGTCTGAATTCTCACGAATTCAGCTACATCTCTCAATACAGTGCAACTTCAAAACGCGCAAGCGATAAATTATCTGAAATAAAGGTTCCTCATTCACGCGTCATCGCAAAGAACCAACGTTGGTGTGATTCACCGTACCGCCTCGCTTCGATTGAAATGGGGCAAGGAGATCAATCTACGTGGCCTGCGACTCAAACCTTTACCGCAGGCTGCTGTTGGGTTGCGCAGTGAAATGCTCCTAGGCCCCAGATGAAATCGGAGGCGTCAATGCAAATCACGCGACGCTCCGGCATCAAGTCCTGCAATATTCCAGCCGCCAAATCGTCTGTTTCTCGAAACCCAAACGTCGGCATGATGACGATCTCATTCGCAATGTAGAAATTGCAGTAACTCTCAGGCACTCGCTTGCCTTGGATCAATCTCGGTGGTGGGGTTGTTAAGGGGACAATGTCCAGAGGGCGTCCAGCAGCGTCCGTCATCTCAATCAGATGCTGCCGTTGCAAGCTGAGTTTTTCCGCGTTGCTGTCATTGCTCGAATATGAAACCGCAGCCACCACGAGCCCAGGTCGGATGAATCTGGCTAGTTGATCGATGTGACTATCGGTGTCGTCCCCTGCCAATGCACCGCCATCAACCCACAGGACTTTGCGAACTCCCAACATTCGCATCAACTCTGCCTCAATCAATTCTCGCGTCCAATGGAAATTGCGAGTTGAGGCCAATAAGCAACTGCTGGTCGACATCAATGTCCCTTGCCCATCCGTCTCCAATCCGCCACCTTCGGCGACCAAACTGGAGGCAAACGAGTCCATCGCGGGCTCGCCATCTGAGAGCAATTTGCCTTGTGAGGTGAGAACGCTGCATATCTTTGCCGATGCCGCCGCATCTCGTTCGTGCGGATACTTGCCTCCCCATGCATTGAAACGCCAGCGTGTCGCGCCGAGCTTCTTGCCGTCGTTGCTCAATAAGAACGTTGGTCCAAAGTCCCGAATCCAGACATCGTTCGTTTCGATATCGTGAATCGTGACATTCTTGGCTCCGCTCAAAAACGCTTTCGCTTGTGCAGTGGCCTCAGGAGTCCCTCCGAGCACATGGACATGCTCAACCTCGGCCAAGGTTCGAACCATTTTTTCCGAGACATGTGGAATATTTGTGAACTTCCCTGGCCAAGTATTGGCATTGTGCGGCCATGAGATCCAGGTCGCTTCATGACGCTCCCATTCCGCAACCCATCGGTATCCAGCATCCACGGCGGATCCAGTCGTCGCTCCATCTTTTTCTGGCATAAGTCCAAGGTTCGTTTCTTAAAAGTTTTGTTTGTGCTTTAGGTCATACTCGGGAGGGCGAGACCATAAACCGGGAGGGCGAGGCTCCTGCCGAGCCATTACGTCCCCAGCTCGGCAGGAGCCTCGCTCTCGAATTGTAAGCAAAGCAGAGGGCTTTTGGTAACCCGACGCGTGAGCGAGGACCTACCATTAAATTCCTCGCTTACGCTTCGGGTTGCCAGCATCGATCCCTCGCTTATGCGCCGGCTTGTAAATATTCCGCGCTACGATAATCGTTGGTTCAAGTAAAGCTCATCAATCGCATGGGTCGTGTCGGCTTCGTTAGCCGTTTTGTCGGCTCGAATCATAGCGATTTTTGGATCGCGGAGGCTTAGCTTTCCTGTGACATTTTCGCGAATGATGCCTTCGAATTTGACCGTCACTACAATCTGCGGCGAAAACTCCCAGCCAGGACGCGTTCCACTGGCGCTCTGGCGTTCGAATTTGCGACCGGTCAGCAACCCTCGCTGCATGACATCGTTTTGGATCTGCCTATCTCGCACCACATCTAAGCCTGCGACGTCACCGACGATCTCAAATGGAGCCCCCCCAGGAGTTACGCTCCTAGCAGAGATGACATACGAGCCGAACATGCCTGCCGATTCTTTGGTTGTGACGGCCATCGTTCCACCGGTGATCACGAGGTCCAACGTGATTTCCGGCTTGCGTTTGATCCAACTCGGATCGCGTGTCGCGACGTGATACGTTCCCAATAAATCTTTCGCGATGATTCCTTCATAACCTTGAGCGCGAAAATGATGGAAGAATCGATTGACGTCGTCTTTGTTGTTTGCAAGCTGCCCTTCGGCAAACAAGATTGGCAACGGCGTTGGTTGTTGAAGCATTGGGCTGATGAGTGTTGAAAGAGCCGCGCGGCGCTGATGCAACGGCTGACTCGTCAAATCAACATTGTTCATGTAAAGCAAATCGAAAGCCGCGAACTTAAGCGTAACCGGTCTCACTGGTTCCCCTTGAAGCATCGCGAACACTTCGTACACCGAAGCAGGCCTGGGGCCCTCCAAATCGAGAATCGTTCCAAACAACTCGCCGTCGACGATGGCGTTGGCCGCAGGCAACATCGCAATCGTGCGATCCAAACCAGGGATCAGCTCAAGCCAATCTTTGCGGTTGCGAGTGTAGGCTCCACACAGGGTCGAGCCTGTTACGTCCGATGCTTTATGCAGAAGCAATCGAATGCCGTCGTACTTTCGTTCGACCCAAACCGGGAACTTGGCGATCTGCTCACCACCCACCGAAGCCAACGCGGGCCGAACGGGTGAGAGTGGTTTGAGTTGGATCGCTCGCAAGCCTTGTGGGCCGTGCTCCGTTAGTACTTTGGCTACGTTGATCGGGTCGGTCAATGCGATGGCATGTTCGACGGCCTCCGTCGACACATTAAATTGTTTGGCGATGGCGGCTGCCAACATCGGACCTTGATACTCGAATCCAAAGCCAGCCGCTCGGAGTACCATTTTTACTAAATAGTATGCTTCCATCCGCCCGCATCTCTCGAGCAACGAGCGAAGCAAATCAAACCGATTCGTAGCTGTCAGATCTGGCATGGCATTCAATGCGGCGAGCACCTCGGCGGCGGTTAGCGGCTCCGTCTGCTTGACGACCTTGGCGTGTTTTGCAAAAACGATTGCGATGTCTCCCACGCGTGTTAGCTCGTCGAGAACGTCACCGCGAGCTTGCAGCGAAACCGACTGCAGCAATCTCAGCAGCGAGTCGCGGCGAAACATACTCCGCCGGCCTTCAAACGGATCACCCAAAAGGCAAGCTATTTTTTGGCAAAAGCTCAATCCAACATCGGTATTCAAAAATGTTTCGATGAGCTGAATCGATGCTTGCGTGGATGCAATGGATTTCGATTGGCAAACAAAGCCGAAAATCTCAGTGGCTCTTTGGTCAGCCAGCCCACTCAAGGGTAAAAACAAGCCCTTGCACAGCGAGAAAAACGAAATCGAGGAGAAACGCTCAACTGGAATCGTCGCGGACGGATCTGCTTTCGCCAAAGCGGAAATCGCTACCTGAAGATGATAAGGCATCTCGGGCAACGACAAATCCTCGCTTTGCATCCCGATCGACTTCAGGCTCGATGCGAGATCATTGGCACCAGCGTACCAATCTTGAACTTCATGTTGAGTGATGATTTTCATGGTTGAGTAAGTGTATCCGCACAAACAGTCCCGTGCCACCATTCCAAGCGAGGCGGAGCATGCACGGTACTATGCTATACTGGAAGTCCAAAGGCAACACAGTGAAGCATTGTGTAGCGAAACTCGCTGTACCGAAAGTCGTTGTAGCGAAAGTCGTTGTAGCGAAAGTCGTCAAGACTTTCGGCTGCATCGCCGAAACGGCCAAAACGATCGAAAGTCTTGACGACTTTCGCTACACAAAAGCCAGCGTTTAGCATCGCAGAAGCTTCACAGCGTTCCATTTTTGTTAAAAACCTTGCAAGCGTTGAGCGGAGTGGTTTATGAAAGTCGGAATTCCAAAAGAGACGTTTCCCGGCGAAAAACGGGTCGCGATTTCGCCCGCCAGTCTGCCATCACTCATCAAGTCCGGTATCGAGGTACTCGTCGAAGCGGGGGCCGGCGATTCTGCCGGCTACCCTGATTCAGCCTATGCCAGTAAGGGAGCAACCATTGTGTTGAGCCGGCCAGCGGTCTTTGCTGCCGATGCTATCGTGCAAGTTCGCGCGGCGGGCGAAAATCTTGTGACTGGTGCAAGTGATTTGCAATGGATGCGTCCGGGACAATGGGTCGTTGCCAGCTGCGACGCTCTCAGCAATCGCGACTCTGTCGAGGCTATTGCAAAAACCGGAGCTACACTCTTTGCCCTTGAGCTGATCCCCAGAATAACGCGAGCTCAAAGCATGGATATTCTTTCGTCGCAAGCGACCATCGCGGGCTATCGAGCTGTCCTGACGGCCGCGATGGAACTTCACAAATTGTTCCCAATGATGATGACAGCGGCAGGAACCCTCTCTGCTGCTAAGATCTTCGTGCTCGGTGCCGGAGTCGCAGGACTTCAAGCCATCGCAACTGCGAAACGAATGGGTGGCATCGTATACGGCTACGATTTGCGAACGGCATGCCGCGAGCAGGTCGAAAGCTTAGGGGGGAAATTCGTAGAGTTGCAAATCGCTAATTCGAATTCAGAAGACAAGGGCGGCTATGCCAAGGCCATGGACGAAGATTTCTACCGGCAGCAGCGAGAGCAACTAGCGCAAACGGTCTCGCAATGCGATGTTGTCATCACGACGGCCGCTATCCCAGGTCGCAAGTCGCCATTGCTTGTTACCGCCGAAGCTGTGCGTTCGATGCAACCGGGGTCAGTCGTAATCGATTTGGCTGCGCAGCGCGGTGGGAATTGCGAACTCACGCTAGCAGACCAACGTGTGATGGATTCCGGCGTAACCATTCTCGGGCCGACCAATATCGCTTCCGATGCGGCTTACCATGCTAGCCTCATGTTTGGAAATAACGTCACAAAATTCCTGCAAAACATGGTCAAGGCTGGCCAAGCCACTATTAATATGGAGGACGAAATCGTTCGCGAAACGATGGTGACTCGGGATGGCAAAGTCGTTCATCCAAAACTGCAGAACGTCCATCAAGCTGCTTGATCTTCAACTCCTTAAAAAAACCGCCGATGAAATTCCAGATTCTCCCAATCGTGGCTCTTGGGTTCCTCACGAGCTTGCCCTCCACGCACGCTCAAGAAAAGAAGCAGCCAGCGGGTGGCTCGCAACCGAACAGCAATCCACAGGAAGTCGCGCCGAAAGCCATTGATGCCGCAGCGATCGAAAGCAAACCTGTTGTTCTGGCGACCTCATCCAACGATGACAACATCGCGCTCTTGATTGCTCAATACTCCGCAGACCAGAGAACTCTCGGGGCACGGTTTCGTATTCCGCTCGATCATATTGGCGCCGAATTCCGAACCAACATGCTCAAGAGTTGGAAGTCCAAACTCGATGCGATCGAGTTCGCCAAATTGGATCGCGACAATCAAATCGATTGGCTACTACTAGACAGCAAGATCCAGCACGACCAAGAAACGCTTGAACGCAGGGTCGAACGCCACGCAGCTGCCAGGGTGCTGATTCCGTACTCGGACAAACTATTGCAGTTCTGCGCGTCCAAAGAACATGGCACGCCGTTGACCGCCGAGGAAGCAGCCAGCTTGCTGGATGCGGTTACGACCCAAGCCATCGAAGCCACCAAATCAGTTCAGAAGTCCGCCAAAGAGCCTGAGAAAAAAGACGCGACGCAAGCGTCGCTATCGACGGTAGCACCCACGGTGGCTATCGACGCATCGACTTTGCTGGACCAGTTCTCGCGTCAACTGCAGGACACGCATCGTTACTACGAAGGCTACGATCCAAAGTACACATGGTGGGCAGCCAAACCCTTTGAGTCGGTCAAACAGGCTATCGCAAATCACCGCAAAGCGATCCGCGAAAAACTTGCTGGCCTAGATGACTCCGACAACGACAAGATCGTCGGCGTTCCAATCGGCAGCGATGCATTGCTGAAAGAACTGCGATACGCTTGGATCCCATATACACCGCAAGAGCTGATCACGATTGGTGAAAAAGAAATGCAATGGTGTGAGGACCGGTTCAAGGAAGCGGCCGATGAACTCAAGCTGGACGGCGATTGGCGCAAAGCCCTCGAGCAAGTCAAAATGCTACATGTGGAGCCGGGCGATCAACCGAAATTGATTCGCGAGCTGGCTTGGGAGGCCATTCGATTTCTCGAGGGGAACGATCTGATCACGATCCCGGAAATGGCCAAGCAAGGTTGGCGAGTGGAGATGATGTCCCCGGAAGCTCAACGGGTGAATCCCTATTTCTTGGGTGGCGACAACATCTTGGTTTCATTTCCAACCAACACAATGACCCACAGTGAAAAACTGATGAGTCTCAAGAGCAACAACATTCACTTCTGCCGAGCTACAGTGCACCATGAGTTGATCCCGGGTCACCACATGCAATACTATTCGCTTGCTCGTTACCGACCGTATCGAGAACTCTTTACGTCCCCGTTTTGGATGGAGGGATGGGCGCTCTACTGGGAGATGGCACTTTGGGACATGGGTTTTGCGCAGTCGCCAGAGGATCGAGTCGGTATGTTGTTTTGGCGTAAGCATCGAGCGGCTCGCATCATCTTTTCGCTCAACTACCAATCGGGCAAATGGACAGCCGAAGAGTGCGTAAAGTACTTGATCGACCGAGTCGGTCACGAACCGAGCGCGGCCGCCGCGGAAGTGCGTCGCTCGATCATGGGTGGCTACGGACCTCTCTATCAAGCTGGCTATATGCTCGGCGGTCTCCAGCTGAGGTCATTACAGCGTGAAGTCGTTCAAGCGGGCAAGATGACCAATCGCGAATTTCACGACGCAGTGCTACGAGAAAATTACATCCCGTTCGAGCTACTGCGAGCCAAGATGTTGGATCAACCGTTGACTGCTAATCAGTTGCCTACCTGGCGGTTTTATGACAAGTAGTGGGAAGCGAAGCCCCGCTTCGAATTGCATTCTGGTGTTTTGCACCGGATAGACTGTTATAACTACCTTTTCCACAAGATTAAGATTCGAAGCAATTTTGCCCACCCGATAAAACACATGGTTAGTGGAACCCCCGTGAACAGTCCAACCATCCATGCATGTGCGTATAAGCGGTCATAAACGCAAGCCCATACGCCGCCTACAAAAACAAATCCCAACGCGCACAGGCATACGGTAAAGAAGAGCCAAACTCTTATCCAATACAACCTATTCTCGATTGGATCGTTGTGGCTTGGAAATGGAGGCGGGCGACCACCTGGCATGTTTCGATTCCTGTGTGTAGCTGCTATACGATTTTCGTTCGCTGGAGCACTGAAATCAGAACCCGGCGCGACGACGGAAAACCATACTAAATGTACCTCAACTGGCTGGTTGAATGGGTGGGCGAGCTAATTGGAATTGAATGTATGGCTTGGAGCGGAGTAAACACCGCCGCTCCGGCGTGTCAAACGCGTGTCAAACCGGAGCGACTTTGGGGCAAGCTATGGCTGCCTCAAAAACGCAACACAGCAGTTTCGCGTTAGCCGCAAGAGAGCACAAAGTTCGCAAAAGAAAGGCAGCTGATTTGAACGGATGTGGCTATCGATCTTTCGCGTTCTCTGTGTTCTTTTGCGG
>CANHVO010000057.1 GCA_947463915.1 Planctomycetaceae bacterium | reverse complement strand
TTGCCGTGTCGTACGATGGACAATATACTAGAGCTTTGTGCGATGACTCAATCCAGATGGATTATCCCATTGCGACTAGAAACCCGAATCTTAAGGGCTCGTTGAGATAATTCCAACCCGAAGCGTAAGCGAGTGATTCATTGCCTCTCGCTTACGCTTCGGGTTGTGATTGGGACTTTGCCTTGCGGCAAACTCAAATCAACAGCTAGGTAAGCGAAGGGATGTTTCATGCTTTTCGTTTTCGAGGCTGCAATTGGCTACACCAACTACAACAAAAAAGTCAAAACCCAACATCAAGCCCAAGCAAGAAGATGCGAAGTCGGGCTGGACGTTTCTGACCAATCATGCACATGTCTTGATCTTGTTGTCTCAGGACGCCTCCCAAGTCTTACGCGAGGTCGCGGTTCAAGTTGGCATCACGGAACGGGCGGTTCAAAGGATCATCGCAGATCTTGAACATGATGGTTTCATTGAACGCGAACGTATTGGGCGAAAGAATCATTATCGAATCCTGACCAAGCGGCCACTACGGCATCCGATTGAATCGCATCGCACGATAGGCGACCTGATAGCCACGATTATTGAAAAAGAGTAGTCCGCTTCCGCAGGATTTTCTTACGGTTCAAAAGTATTTTTCTTCGCGGACGACCTGGATTTCGCTCATGTATGCAATGACAGCGTAGCGAGAGAAGTACTCTTTTTGAAGCACCTCCAACACTTTGTCAGCCACCTCCCGTTTGGCAATAACTTCTATTTTTACATTGTCCCCAAGCAGTTCGCTCACGCGGCGTTGGCGCGAACCTTCGCCGGAAACATCGGTAATCGTAAACCCTCTCGCCCCAGCGCTGCGGATCTCATGGATCAAACGGTCCTTTAAGATGGATTCTGCAACCAGGGTCAGTAAGATCATCGGATGAGTATTCATATCTAGCTTTGCCCAACCATGACTTGTGCCATTCGAAAGTACAATGGGATTCCGATCAGCAAGTTAAAAGGAAATGTTATCGCTAGTGCCGCAGTCAAATAAAAGGTCGGGTTAGCTTCGGGAAGAGTCATTCTAACGGCAGGAGGAGCCGCAATGTAACTGGCACTGGCTGCCATAGCGCCAAGGACGGTGCAACTGCCAACATCCAAACCAGCCAGACCACCAAGGTAGACACCCAAAGCGCCATGAAGGACCGGCGCCGTTATGCCAAAAAGCACTAAGAATGCTCCCGCATGCCTCAGGTCTGCAAGTCGCGAGCCTGCCACGAGCCCCATCTCGAGCAGAAACAGAGTCAGCGCTCCTTTGAACATCCAATCCCCTTTGTCGAAAAACGGTTTCACGGAAGCGTAACCATCGTACTTCACAATGAATCCGATGACCATTCCGCCGACAAGAAGGACCATCGAACGCGCCGTCAGCAGTTCATGCCAAACCGTCATCATCGAAGCGCCTTTCGATTTTGTGCCATCGCTGGGTTTTGACTTCGCCAATCCAATAACACCAATAGCCAGGGCAACCTGAATTCCGGGAATCTCAAGAAGCGTCAGGAGCGTTGGCATAAAGGGAACGACAGCGCCCTCACCAAGTTGGCTTATCACAAATTTCTCTGCCGCAATGAAGGTTACCGCGGAAACAGAGCCGTAGTGAGCGGCAATTCCTGCCGCGTCTGCTATTGAAAATCGGCCGAGATAACGAAGCGTAAGGTAGGCACTTACCGGTGTTAGGCAACCGATTGCAATCGTCGCGATTCCAGGCAAAAAGATCTGCCGCCATTCGCAATGCGATAGTTCAACACCTCCCTTGAGCCCCAATGCAAACAAAAGATAAATCGAAAGCGATGTGTAAAGATCGCGCGGGATCGCCATTTCGCTTTTGATGAGTCGACAAACAATTCCAAAAGCGAACGCCAATACCATCGGCGAACAGATATTGGACTGAAACATTTGTAATAGTGTCATATGCGATCTGCGAGATAAGGTAAGAGATCAATGGCTTTCGACGGTCAGATCGACCGGAACCACTTTGCCCGTGCCGAGGTCATAAACGCCACCCGCGATGACAAGTCGTTTTTCGCGAATCAATTGAGCGATAACGGGCGACGATTCCGCAAGTGCGATCGCTTGATTTCGAACATTCAGTTCGACGGCTTTCGCGAGGTTCCCTTTTGCTTCTTTCGCTGCTGGGCGAATGTACTGAAATAGTCCGCTAATCTGACCGGGTACCTCTTTCGCTTGGATGGTTGCAGCAACCGCTCCACAGTTTGTGTGCCCCAACACATAGAGAACCTTAGCGCCCAGGACCAAAGTACCGAACTCAAGACTGCCGACATTTTCGCTCGAAGCCACATTGCCAGCGATGCGCGTGACAAAGAGGTCACCAAAGCCTTGGTCGAAAAGGATTTCAATCGGAACGCGCGAGTCCGCGCAGCCCAAGAATGCAGCGAAAGGCTTTTGCTCTTTGGCTACCTGTCGAACACGCTCCATGTTGCGGTTCCTCGCCGAGGGGTCCCCCTTGGCGAACCGCTCATTTCCTGCGTACAAGAAAGATAGGACCTCATCTGGAGTGGAGTCCGGAGTAAGCTCGTTGTCTACGCCGGGACTTGTGCGCCCCGCAACAACCCCGCTAAGCGAAATCGCGATCCCTGCACCTAGAATTCCTCGACGAGTTAGAGCCGGTTGCATTCCGAATGTGCGATTGCCTCCATCCGCTGCTCCAGAAGACTTCGTTCCAGACATTTCGATCCCCTCCCGCTAATTCCAATCAAACGTGTTACGCGAACAGTATCGCGACATCGGTGTCGTGGATTTTTTAGCGTGTATAGGATGGAAAGGCAACGCCCATTTGGGAAATTGCGAGGATTTTTCGAATTGGCAGCACGCCCTGGTGGACAACGCTGTGAAGCATTCTGGGCTGCTAAAAAAGGGATTTAGGTAGCGAAAGTCGTCAAGACTTTCGGTTGCATCGCCTGAACGACCGAAACTCTTGACGAGTTTCGCTACAGGATGCTTCACCGCGTTGTCCGATGGGGCTGTCAAAGAATTGCGTTACGCCTACAACTGACGATAAAACGAAAAGCACTAGTCTTGGTGAAACGACTGCGTCACAAAGGCAAGAACACTTGGTAAAGACTCTCGCCAGTAACTCCATTTGTGTCCCCCATCCCGCACTCGAAACTCGTGTGGAATCTCCTTTTTGCGCATCGCGATATGAACCAATGCATTTCCCTCGTATAAGAAATCGTCATCGCCACAATCGATGTACCAACGCACAGACTTCTTCTTGTCGCTGGGCATACGGTTCACCAGTTCTAACGCGCTGTGTTGCAAGTAGTGTTCCTGGATTTGTTCGTCCGTTGGCTTTATCGCCTTAGAATCTACAGTTGCAGATGGATCAACACGCAGCATGCGCTCCTTGGCTTCCTCAAGCGATAACGGTCCGGTGCTAGCGCTCAGCGGACATGCGGAGGAAAAAAGTTCTGGATGATGTAATGCATACATGAACGATCCTCCTCCTCCCATGGAAAGCCCCCCAATCGCTCGGTATCTCTTGTCCGTTTTGATTCGATATTCCTTTTCTACAAATGGCATAAACTCTTGGAAAAAGAAATCTTCGTAACGCCAGTCGCCGCGCACGTCATTAAAGTAACCACGACGCCCAGTATTTGCGTCAGGCATAATGATAACCATCGGAGTTGCTTTGCCCTCTCCGATCGCTTTGTCAGCAATGGACTGGACCTCTCCAAACTGCACCCAGCCTGTTTGGTCATCGCCAGCACCATGCAACAAGTACAAGACTGGGTAGCTTCGAGCAGACGATTCAAAGCCTGGCGGCAAGTAAACAGCATATTTCCTCTCGCCACCAAGGATTTCGCTTTTCATCGAGCACGAATCCAGCACTCGGCTTTGTTGGGCTAGTGCGCCCGCCGTTTGGCACATTAGCAAAAAGAGAGTAGCAAGAGTAATCTTCATGATTCGACTTTCTCAGGTAGGGGTAACAACGGGGAGGGAGCGATCGGTGAACAGTTTACTCAAAGCTCAGCAATAGATCCCAATAGTAGCCAAGATTCGACCTTTGATTGACGAACCAAACTGCAAAAATCCTCAGCTACGGTCGTTTTCTGCCTGCCGCTCGTCTAAGGACCTTGAAGGCAGGTTTCTCACGACACCTGCTACATGTACTTGCCGGAAAAGTGCTTCACCGTTTACTCTTCCCGCCACCAAAGGTATTGCTAGCTAGCCGCCCTAGGCACAAAAACCAGGTTGTGTTGAAGCTGGAAAATCTGTAATTAGGACCAACAGCGCACGAACGGGTTCGTTTTGGAGGTCACGGATGATCGATAGTAAACAACTTATTGAATACGCAAAGCACCCAGAGCTGGCTTTGCGAAATCTAGAACAATTAATGCCGTTCTTGGATAGTGACGACGAAACGGAGCAAGGCTGTGTTTCCGATCTATTGGAAAACTGTGGCGCTCCAGCACTATCCCAAATCCCGTTCCTGTGTGCACAACTCAAGTCCGGACTCGCTCCGCGCGTGTACTGGGCAAGCACTCTGCTCGGCCGACTTGGCTCAAACGAACCGCTTGATCGCAGCCGATTGCACACCGATCTTTGTGGAGTATTAACAGACGAAAGTATCGAGCTTTCCGCTCGAGAACGAGCCGCGTGGGCAATAGGCGAAACAAAGCCCGTCGACCGTGTTTGTCGTGTGAACCTCGAAGAGATCGTCGAGAAAGCACCGGCAAGACTAAAGAGATTATTAGAAACCGCACTGGCTGACTGAGGCGCATTCTCCGTCGAATTGCGTCGCAAGGATTGCGACGTAGCGGATTCTGCAATCTCGACAAGCTGAACACGACAAAACCCGAGCAAGGAGGCGAGGGCGAATGAATCGTCATGCAATAACCATATGGCTGTCCTTAGCAGCTTTTGTCGGACTCGCAGGTTGTGAGCCTGGCGCCGAATTTGCCAACAACGCCACTGCTCAAAACACAAGTCAGACAGGGCAATTGGTTTCGACGCGCAGTCCGGCTACGCGATTGCAAGGTTTGCCCGTTCGCACTCCGCAGACCATCTTGATCTCTAGCTTTAACATCCAAGTCTTTGGAAAGAAGAAGCTCGAGGACCCATGGGTGATCGAAAAGATTATAGCGATCATTCGGCAATTCGATGTCGTTGCAGTCCAAGAAGTCCGAGCCGAAGACCAAACAACGATTCCAAGACTCATAAAGCTTATCAATTCAAACGGAGCTAAGTACGATTACTTGCTCGGCCCTCGACTTGGACGTACTGCGTCCAAAGAGCAGTACGCATATATTTATGACACAGCTCGCGTTGTCTCAAGTCCTGATGCGATTTACACCATCGAGGACAATGCCGACCTATTGCACCGAGAGCCGCTTGTCGCTCGCTTTGTTACACGCGTCCCGCAAGGGGTGCGACCATTTTCTTTCTCCTTAGTGAATATGCATACCGATCCCGACGAAGTGAAAACGGAGTTGCCGGTGATGCATACCGTCTTGAAGGGGATTCGAGAGTTTGAATATCTCTCCGCTCACGAAGATGACGTGATTTTGATGGGGGATCTCAATGCCGGCCCAAAGCAATTTGGCCCTTTAGCACAAATCCCTGGCATCTATTGGATCATCGACAGCGAACCCACCAACACGATTCGCAAGAGTATCTGGGACAACATGATTTTCGATCGCGGGGTTACCAACGAATTCACCGGTCGTAGTGGCGTCCTAGATATGTGCGATATGTTCGGCATCAAAGTCGATGACGCTCTACGTATTTCGGACCATTTGCCAATCTGGGCCGAATTCACATCACAGGAACAATTGCCAGGTAGCGGAATGGCGCAGGTTGTCGATAGAAACAATCCTGCAGCACGAAGATAAACACTAACGTGGCGCCATTCGTTTTCGAAATCCAATTGTTTTCGAAAAGAAACTCGCTATCGACGACGTAGTTTAAGTGGTCCGACTTCATTGGTCAGGTCGGACAGATAACTTGCCAAGGAAGCGTCGAAAAGATTCGGCGAAGCAACAGGAGCTTGGGCGGCTGGATTGGCAACGAGCGGGCCTTCTACGACTAGCGGAGCCGCTTCGCCTTCTGCCCCTTCGCCTGCTCCTGACTCTTCATCATCTTCGTTCTGTTGATTCAGCTTGTTGATGAGGATGAGGATATCCAAGGGAGTTACCTCGCCGTCTCCGTCTACGTCCAAATCAGGCACAGCTCCTTCACCTTCACCTGGCTCATCAATAGGCCCTATTCCGTTTTCGTTAATGTGATTGATGACGATCAAAGGGTCCAGCGGCGTCAAGACGCCATCGCCATCAACATCGTAAGGGTTTGCATCGTTGTGGTGAGGCGTTGGGTCCCTTACGACATCGACTCGAAGACTTTGGCTAATTCGAGCTCCGCTTCGAAGCGACGTGGCAGTGAGCATCAAGTCGAGGTAACCTGACTCGGTATAACCGACACCAGTTCCGGGCTTCAATCTGAGAACACCTCGAACGACTTCAAATCGACTGTCATTCACGCTAAAGGCGTAAGCCTCGCCTCTGTCAGGATCGGAAACCGTTGCATTTCCAAGTGCCTTACCATGCTCATTTTCATGGAGCCTAGTTGTCCCAACAAACGCGATTCCTGTCGGATCATCGTCTTGATCGGTTACAGAAACCGTTATCGTCTTTTGGACCGAAAACTGCCCCTGACTATCCGTCCCTTGAATAACGAGTCGAATCGAAGACTCGCTCTCAAAATCAAGGATGCTACCTTCTGTTAGTTTGAGCATTCCATTTGCGATTTCAAACCGTGGGTCACTTACTGCCCAGGTGTATTGTTCGTTTTTGTCTTGGTCGATTGCAAAAACACGTCCCAATACCAAATTCGTGGTCAGTTCAGGCTGGCTCAAATTGTCGGGCGTCGATACTCCGATCGGAGCTTCGTTGACATCGCGAATGCTCACGGTGATCCTGCGAGAAATCGAATCTTTGGGGTGTGACTGATCGACCCCCGTGAGAGCCAAAACAATGATCGGTTCCTCTTCGAAATTGATCGAGCCTTGGACAAGTCGAAGCACCCCATCTGCTACGCTAAATCTGGAGTCGTCGACTTGGTACTGGTAGTTCGCATCCGAGTCAGGATCCATCGTCTGGATCGTTGCCAGGGCTGATTTCAAGGTTGGGTTTTCGGAAATCGAATCGACCGAAAATGAAATACCTGACGGAGCATCGTTTACGGGATTGATAAGAATGGGGAGTACGCGTGTCGCCGACCAATCTCGGCCATCATATGCCTGAATAGAGATATAGTCTTTCCCGTTCGCATTCGCAAAAGGAGTGTAAGTACCAGTCGAATCTTGATTCATGCTGAGAAGACCAAACTCAGGGGTCTCTCGAACCAGGTAAAACAGAGAATCTCCATCTGGGTCAGAAGCGCTCGATCGAATCCCGGTTGTGTCCAAGTCTAGAGAGCCGTCTTCGTCGACTACGTTGGAGTCCAATCCATTCAGCACTGGATTTCGGTTGCTACCAATCGAACGGAGGCCGATTTCCAACTGAGTTACTTGGCTGCCAGAAACTGTAGCAATCGCGGCTGCTGCAAGGGCAACGCCTTGGGTGTAAATCGCACCATTTTGAGAAACGTACAATTGCGAACCTGTACTATCCAACTGCAAACTCGCATCTGCCAGTTCACCACCGTTTGCAATCAAAATCGAATGGTGTTCGCGCCAATTCGTTGTGCTCCAAGCTACAAGATTCGACGGAGAGGTCTTTGACCCTGTGTACAATAAACTCCTCAATGGATCGAATACCATCGGGCCAACAACATCAGGCAATACTGCTTTTGTTGACAAACCAATGTCTGGGCTCAGGACCCAGAAATCATCAGCGGTAGATACGGCAATGAACGCACCGTCGCTTGAAATGTTTGCGGACGAGATGGTGGTCGCAAATGAACGTCGTCCGATAAGTTGGTGGTCGTCACCATTTAGTCCGTACAATGACAAATGGCTGGAACCCGCATCGGCCTCGGAGACCAAAAAACTGCTCTTTCCCGAAGAAAAAATGGTTGCGTTTGCCGCAAGACCTTTGAGTCCAATATTCTTGAAAACAACAGCGCTTGGCGTGTCCGCGTTAATGAGCGAAACCTCTCTTGAGATTCCACCGCTCACCGCTAGTACTCTGTTGTCTACTGACGCTAGCTGAACCGTCGTGGACACATCCACACTAGTAAGTTGCTTGTCGCCGATTCCTTCTGTCGAAACTTTCCAAAGCGATTGCGACTGATCTGTGTTTTGCGTCAACACAAATCCAATCAACTCACCGTTTGAAGATCGAACGAGTGCAGCATCAACGATTTTGGCAGAATCAAACGAGATCGATTGATTAACTTTGTTCTGCCCAACGTCGATTCTCAGTAAAGCATTATCGGAAATCCCCCAAACAGTACCGTCCGCCTCGACCTGAAGAACCTTGCTGAAAGCAGCTGCGTCGGACAAGCTGCCTTGGTCCGCCGAGGTTGTTGGGAAGGTTTGAACAATCGACTTGTTGGTGCCAACCAAACGCACCGAATAATTTCCCGGCTCCAGATTCGAGAATCTAGCATGCCCCTTATCATCGCTAGTCGTCCAAGGTTCAGAGCCGCTTAGCTTGCCATCGTTGTTCATGTCGATGTAAACAGCCCGGTCTGCCAGCGAGACATCCTCTGCCAGGTTGAAGGACCTTGAGCCATCCACGTCATCGAAAACGAAAACATTAAGGCCAGCGAGAAGCCGTCGGTCTTCCAAGATATCAAAACGAAGCTGTCTCGAACGCAATTCTTTGGTAGCGTTGAGGGGCGATTTTCGCGATTTGGAACGAGTCATAGGACCAACTCATCGTTTTCGGTACATTTAGGAAAAGGAGTTCCCGAGAAGTGTGTCTTCCCGGAAACTGTCGAAAACCTGCGAGTATGTGTGTGATATCAATCTATCCAAACACGCGACGCTCGTACACCATTTCCGCAAGAAATTCCCTAAATTTCATTGCTACTTCACTACCCCAAACTTGTAGGTTGTGGTTTCTTCGAATGTTTGTCCTGGCTTCAGCAATGTCGTTGGAAACGTGGCTTGATTTGGCGAATCAGGAAAATGCTGTGTTTCCAAGCAAAACGCTTCATGACGCTTGAAGCCTGCATTGTCGGCAGTGCCATCCAAGAAATTGCCCGAATACAATTGGATACCTGGCTGCGTTGTCATCACCTCCATGGTTCGCCCACTCGCAGGATCCACGACATTGGCAGCGGGCCGGAGTTTTCCTGCTGCACCGTCTACCACGAAACAGTGGTCGTATCCATTCGTGTCCTTTAACTCAGCAATCCGCTCGCCAATCGTATGTTTTGAGGTGAAATCAAGGGGTGTGTTCGCGACACTCGAAAGCTGTCCCAACGGGATCATGTCCGCATTTACGGGCAAATACTTGCTACAAGGGAGAGTCAGCTCATGCTTGTAAACAGTACCGCTGTTCGCACCAGACAGGTTGAAATAGGCATGGTTCGTAAGATTGACATGGGTTGCCTTGTCCGTGCTGCCGCTAAATTTGATGGACAGCTTGTTATCATTGTCCCATGTGTATTCGGCAGAAACCGTTAACTTGCCAGGGTATCCTTCTTGTCCATCTGGACTCACCAAAGAGAACTTCAGGCCAACGGTCGTATTCGACTTCACTTCGGCGACTTTCCACATCAGCTTGTCGAAGCCAACAAGTCCGCCGTGAAGATGGTTTGGCCCGTTATTAACCGCCAAAGAATACGATTTTCCATCGAGCGAGAAGCTGCCCTTGGCGATGCGGTTGCAAAACCGACCAACCGTTGCCCCAAAATAGGGGTGACGCTTCAAATAGCCGTCGATGGAGGAAAAGCCAGCGGTTACGTTGGTCTTTTTCCCGCTCCGATCCGGAACATTGATCGATACTACAATCGCACCGTAATCGATCATTTGCACGGTGTTTCCGTTGGCGTTGGTCAACGTGTAAAGAGTGACGCTTTGGCCGTCGGTCGTTTTGCCATAAGGGGCGGATTCGATCTGCATTTTGACTTCGTTGGTGAATGCGTTGCCGCACGAAAAGAGGAAAGATGCTAGTGCTACAAACCCCGCAAAACATGCAGGAATTGGATGGGAACGAAATGAGGTGAGGCTCTTCATGCTTGGCATCGCTATGTAAGGTTTGGGAGGAATCGAAGCCGAATTGTATCTGAGCATTAACGACCGCCAAAGCCCCCAAAGCAGCAGGCACGCACCGCCGTTCCGTCCGCTGGAGTGAATTGGCAAGGATTTCCCGGTAAATGGCACATGGAATGTGCCTGCTACTTTGAGTTTTGCGGAGAACTAAGCAGTGTTTTTCCGGTCAATTAAGCAGTTTTTGTTCCGCAAATATTGCCATGCCACCAGTTGGCTTGTCAGACGGGTTTGCAAGGTTCTTTAGCTAATGAACCTGATTCACCAAGCGAGACGAGGAGGCCGTCTCACTTTGATGGGAATTGTGTTTGGCCGTTTAACGACGACATTTCGTAGCTGCGGGGCTCGCGGGCCTGTTGATTTAATCCTAACCCGAAGCGTGAGCGAGGGATTCCTTGCCCCTCGCTTGACGACATACTTTGCCGCAAATTAACCAGGAAGGACCGCGTTGTGATAAATGTCTTGCACGTCATCGCAATCGTTCAACATGGTCATGAATTTTTCGAATACCGGCAAATCCTCAGCGCTGATGTCCGCAGATGTTTGCGGGACAAAGGTGATTTCCTCGACCTCCAGTTCAACACCCGGCAATGCTTCCATCAACGCGTTTTTCGCCTTGAAAAACTCGGTTGCCGGAGCGAACAATGTCACTTGACCCTTCTCGCATTCAACGTCCGTCACATCGACTTCCGCTGTCAGCATCGCCTCGAGCACTTCGTCGCCACTATCCCGTTTGAATGAAAAGACAGCCAAATGATCAAACAAGTGGGCAACTGAGCCTTGAGCCCCCATTTTGGAGTTCGTTTTGGTAAAGCAGTTTCGGACGTCCGTAATGGTCCTATTGTTATTGTCTGTCAAACAATCAATGATGACCGAGCAACCGCCCGGTCCGAACCCCTCGTAGCGAGCGTGAACAAAGTCCTCGCCACTCCCTCCAACCGCTTTTTCCAATGCTTTTTCAATAACGTGCGCAGGTACTTGTTCTCGTTTGGCCTTTTCGATCAAACTTCGCAAGGTCGAGTTTACGGTGGGATCGGCGCCCGTGTTTTTGGCAAGTACATAGAGCATCTTGCCATACTTGGAGTAGATTTTGGTTTTTTGGCCAGCCGTCTTGGCCATGGACGCTTTGCGAACTTCGAAACTTCTACCCATTGCGATTTTCTCAGTACAGAGTGCTTAGAGATTTTGGTCGAAAAGGGATTCTAACCGAGACAGGAAAGGATGCCATAGGTTTCCGATCGACTGTTGCATGCTCGAATCTTGCTCTATGATCGTATTTTCAAAACCGAACAGCGATTCTCAGTAACCTAGCTCTCGATTAAAAGTTAGCCGGAAGCGCACACTAATGGTACGAGTGCTCCCGAGGCTGAGGTCTACGGCGAGCGGCAGGCGGAAAACTACCGTAGCTGGATTCGCCAGAATTCAGAACGTACTGAATTCTGGCGAATCCAGCTACGAATCGTGGTATGTTCTCTCCCGCCGCTCGCTTAAGCAGTTTTTGAGCTCCAAGCTGGAAATAGCCAAATCCCCCTATTCGAACGTAAAGATATGAAACACATTCGGAACTTTTGCATTATCGCCCATATCGATCACGGAAAATCGACGTTGGCTGATCGATTGATCCAAGCGTGTGGAGGTGTGACTCAACGCGAATTCCATGACCAAATCCTGGATTCGATGGATATCGAGCGAGAACGCGGAATCACGATCAAAAGCAATTCCATTTCACTTTCCTATCGAGCTGCCGACGGCCAAGACTATCTGCTGAACTTGATCGATACGCCAGGACACGTCGATTTCTCGCACGAAGTTCGCCGTTCTCTTATGGCCTGCGACGGAGCCTTGATCGTCGTCGATGCTTCCCAAGGTGTCGAAGCTCAAACGGTTGCAAACCTCTACCTCGCGTTGGAGTACAACCTGGCATTGCTGCCCGTGATCAATAAGATCGACCTCCCCGCCGCCAATGTCGAAAAAGTCCGCGAAGAAATCGATGCGGACCTGGGACTCGATCCATTCGAAGCGATCCCGGTTTCGGCCAAAACCGGTGTCGGAATCACCGACGTCCTTGAGGGAATCGTTGCGAAACTCCCGTGCCCCAAAGGGGATCCCGAGGCACCCCTAAAGGCTCTGGTCTTCGACGCTCACTTCGATACATACCGAGGTGTCATACTCCAAATCCGCGTGGTAGAAGGAACACTCAAAACGGGCGAGACCATCCACTTTATGCACGCCGGGCGCGACTACAAAGTTGACGAACTTGGCTACAACCAGCTTAAGCTCACTCCAAAAAAACAATTGAGCGTCGGTGAAGTTGGATACGTTGTTGCCGGAGTCAAAAGTGTTCAAGACATCGAAATTGGCGATACACTGACTCATCTCCATCGACAAGCTACCGATCCTATTCCTGGCTATAAAAAGGCCAAGCAAGTTGTGTTCTCATCCATCTACCCGATGAGCACCGACGAATACCAGGACTTGACGAAGGCCCTCGAAAAACTAGCGATCAATGATGCGGCGCTGACCTTTGAAAAAGACAGTTCGGCGGCCTTGGGCTTCGGATTTCGTTGCGGCTTCCTCGGACTTCTCCACCTGGACGTCATTCAAGAACGATTGCAACGGGAGTTCGACCTGGGCCTTGTTATTTCGGCTCCGTCGGTGAAATACAAATTGGAACTGAAGAATGGTACGACGATCGACGTCGACAACCCGAGCTACTGGCCCGACCCCATGTCGATCGAGTCGACAACCGAACCTTACATCAAGGCATCGATCCTCATCCCTGAGGAGTACGTCGGTCCGGTGATGGAACTGTGCCGCGAACATCGCTCGGACAGTCAGACGATGAACTATTTGTCCGCAGGCCGGGTCGAAGTCAAAAGTGAAATGCCTCTCGGTGAAGTCCTCTTTGACTTTTACGGAAAACTCAAGATGCTTACCCGCGGCTACGGCTCCTTTGATTACGAACCGATTGAATACCGCAAGACCGACGTGGTGAAGGTTGATATCCTGGTCAACAAAGAACCTATCGACGCTCTCTCGTATCTTGTCCATCGCGACAAATCTCGAACACGAGCTCTACACTATTGCGAACAATTGGCCGAGGCGATTCCTCGCCATCAGTTCAAAATCCCCATTCAAGGTGCAATCGGCGGAGAAATCATCGCCCGATCGACCATCCAACCGTTCCGGAAAGACGTTACCGCCAAGCTCTACGGTGGCGATGTGACCCGTAAGAACAAACTGCTCGAGAAGCAGAAAAAGGGCAAAGCCAAAATGAAACAATTCGGCAGCGTCAATATCCCGCAGAAAGCCTTCGTGTCCGTGCTACGCTCCGACAAAGACTAACCCGCCTCAATACTTGCACTATTGAATTTCGTTTAACAGTCAGCCGAAGGCGTACTTAACTTCTTTGACAGTACGCCTCCGGCTGACTGTTAAACGACTAAATCAACAGCCCCCTCGCCTAGCCGAAAGTACCCACCTAAATGCCTAAGCCAATTCTGTTCTCGAATTACCTCGTATTCGTTGTCGTGGTGCTTTTAACGCATCTGAGTCCAACGACCTCGCATGGACAAGATGCACTGCGAGCCAATGCGATGAAGTCGTTACGCTTCCACGCTAGTTTTGACGGAACTGGCGATGCGATTGTCGCTAACGGTGATGGCAAACTCTACACGGTCGAATCCATGGCGAGAAAACAATGGACAGCAGGAATCGCACGGCCAGATGTCTCGATCGTTAAGGGCGGGGGTAAATTTGGAGATTGTCTTCGGTTCGGCAAAAAGTCTCCGCAGATCATTTGCTACAAAGGGGAAGTTATGCCATATCAATCGAAGGATTGGTCCGGTACCGTTGGCTTCTGGATGCGATTGGATCCCGACAAGGATCTCGAGCCCGGTCACTGCGACCCAATTCAAATTACGGATAAAGCTTGGAACGACGCAGCGTTGTTCGTCGACTTTGACAAAGACCTTCCTCGCGACTTTCGCTTGGGAGTCTTCTCCGATTTGCGGTTTTGGAATCCTGAGAATGTCGCGTGGGAAAAATTGCCCATCGAAAAACGCCCCATGGTCACGCTAAAGAAACCGGGGTTCTCTCGCGAAGCTTGGAAGCATGTTGCATTTACGTTTGAAGGGATCAACTCTGCAGATGGCAAGCCTGCAACCTCAACGCTCTTTGTCGATGGCAAATCAATAGGTTCGTTGAAGCAGCCGACAAAATTCACCTGGGACCTAAACAAGGCAGCGATCATGCTGGGCCTAGACTACATCGGCGATCTAGACGATCTGATGATCTTCGACCGAGCCTTGTCGGCCGAGGAAATTGCTACGTTGCTAGTTGAAAACGCAAAGAACTAGATCAACGCCTCAATGTAAATTGGGCTCTTCTGTAGCGAAAGTCGTCAAGACTTTCGGCTGCATTGCATAAACCACCGAAACTCTTGACGAGTTTCGCTACAAAATGCGAAACAGCGTTGCACATTCCTATATCGAATGCAAGAGCCGTGTAACGGAGACACCACAATGTTGCAACGTACTGATCATCGTTCGTCCTTGCTCGCTGTGTGGAGCAATGCATTTTGGTAAGCATCAACATCCATTACAAACTCTCCGGTCATCCCGAGGTCGGAGGTGACATCTCCTCCGATCTCTTGCAGATGAGGAAACGCAAAGAGATCGCTTGATTCCAATTGGTTACCCAACGACGGATTCATAATTTTCGTAACCTTATTCGATTTCCAGTATCCTTGAATACTGGCATCATACTGAACAACTCCACCGTGTTGCTCAATTTTAGCGATCAAAAATCTACGATGTATTTCCGGAAGCAAGAACCCCAGGAACAATCCAGCAACTACTGACGCTATCAAGAAAACTCGTAAGCTAAATCGTTTTGGAATTACTAGGCGCATCCACCTTCCTTTAGCTTTCCGCTTGGCTCAACTTGATCAACGACACTAGTTCGTCGGTGCTCATGCGACCTGCACGGTCTGCTCCGTCTAGTACACCGCTGATCAGCTCGCGTTTGTCCGCGTGCAATGCCAGGATCTGCTGTTCAATCGTATCCTTAGCAACGATACGGTAAACGGTAACTGCGCGTTCCTGGCCGATTCGGTGAGCTCGGTCGGTCGCTTGGTCTTCCACGGCGGGATTCCACCATGGATCCATATGGATCACATAGTCAGCCGCGGTCAAATTGAGTCCCGTTCCCCCTGCCTTGAGCGAGATCAAGAACAATTCGCCTTCGCCTGCTTGGAATCGATCGACTGCCTCTTGGCGTTTTGCCGCTGGAGTGGACCCGTCAAGATATTGATACTTGATGCCGAGTTTGTCGAGCGCGCCGCGAATGAGCAACAGGTGCTGAACGAACTGGCTAAAGACCAATGCTCGGTGCTCACCTTCTCGCAACTCGTCTACGATTTCCATAAAGAGATCGAGTTTGGCAGACGATTTATCCCATCGCTTGTCGACCAAGCCAGGGTGGCAAGCCAACTGACGCAATCGCGTTAGCCAAGCAAGTACTCGAATACGCATTTGCGATTCGTGTTCCCCTTCGCCTGGTTTCGTGATTTCCGCCAAAGCAGCCATTCGAGCTGCATCGTATTTTTGTCGTTCTTCCTCGGACAGCTCAGCCAATCGCACGATTTCGGTGCGGTCCGGCAACTCCGAAAGAACTTCTTTTTTCGTTCTCCGGAGGATGAACGGTCGAACTACGCGTCCGAGCGCGAGCAATCGGTCTTTGTCGCCTTGACGTTCAATCGGTTCTGCAAAACTCTTTCGGAACCGATCCCACGAGCCGAGCAATCCAGGGCTAACCGTTCGCATCAAGCTCCAGAGTTCGCCTAAATGATTTTCGAGAGGCGTACCCGAAAGGGCGATCCGCCAGTCTGCATCCAATTGTCGTACAGCTTGGGCCGTCTTGGTTTGGAAGTTCTTGATGAATTGGGCTTCATCCAATACCAGCGTATGCCACGAACGGGCCGTAAATCGATCAACGTCACGTTGAAGCAATTGGTAGCTGGTAATGATCAAATCGCCAGGTCCGGCCGAATCGACAAGCGTCTGTCGGTCGTGTTCGCGATACAGTTTCGCCTTGAGGGAAGGGGCAAACTTTTCCGTTTCTCGCTGCCAATTCACCCCAACGCTCGTAGGGGCGATAATGAGCGCGGCCCCTTTGCTTGCTCGATCGAGTAGCACGCCGAGCGCTTGCACGGTTTTACCCAGACCCATGTCGTCTGCCAAACAACCACCGATGCCCCAATGCGCGAGCTTCGCCAGCCATGCGTAACCGGTTTTTTGATAGTCGCGTAGGTCGGCGTTCAAGTTCGATGGCACGACTGGCTTCAAGGTTTTCGCGCCAGCCAAACGATCCAACGCATCGCGCCATGACATGTCGGATTCGTAGCTGATGTCGCTGCCGAGAGCTTCTTCGACAACTGCTGTAGCCGCTCTGGAAACACGAATGGCCCCAGAATCGCTTTGCGAGACATCTTGAATGCTGTTCAAACGTTGACGCAATTGGTCGGAGATCATGGCAAACTGACCATCTCCCAGTGGTACGAACCGTCGTCCGCCACGTAGGGCTGTTAGCAATTCCGCCAATGGAATCTCAAGCCCTTCCAGTCGTGCGACCCCTTCGACGCCAAACCAGTCGCGTTGGCTGGTCAATCGAACTTGCAAACGTTGCGGAGTAATTTCGCCAATGATCTTCATCGGCTGACTCTTAGGCCAACAGACTGTCGGCGCGTTTTCGCCCAACGCTTGGATCCGTGTTAACAAATCGAGGGCCAAGTCAGGATTTTCTGCGATCCACGTATATGGACTCTCGTAAAGCAATTGCCCTAACTCGAGTGCACCTGCGATCTCATCTGCGCGAATGGATTCTTCCTCAAGAGCCCGAAGCAGTTGGAATCGACCGGCCGGTGTCGCCACTCGCAATCGATCGGGCTCCATGCCTGGTACCGGCTGTTCGGCAACAACATCGCAAGCGACCCGCAAGCCAACCAGCAAACTTTCCTTGCCGAACGGGGACAAGTGGACTTCGATGTTCGGTTCGAGTGGTTGCTCCGGGCCAGCCAAACGTTCGGGCAAATTGATTTGGATCCACTTCGGATCGGCTGCTGCCGCGACCAAGTCAGCGAACTGTTCGGCCGTCTCTTGGTCCAAAACCGCCTCGCGACGTTCGGCAGCGTGCAAATCCTCGATCAATCGCTTCATTCGATTGTCGATGCTGCTGACCCAAATGCATCGCTGATCGCGATCCAATCTGAGCATCATCGTTTCTTGGTTGTTGATGGTCCCCATGAAGTAATCGGGGTTATCTCGCAACGAAACAATCTGCACTTCGCCTTGATAGATGCTCGGCTTGTAGATGTCTTCCATTTCGTCAATGCGAACTTCAATCGGGCATTCCTTGATGCGAATCGGAGTTTGCAATTCGTCATCCAACGTCAAATGCGGATGGTCTTTTAGCAGATTGAGGCACTCGCGCACGATACGAGGTGTTTGGCCACGATACGATTCCTCTGCCGATTGCAGCAAAAGAATGAGCATGCGGTCCGAAGGGTGGACCAACGCAGCTTCTTCGACGGTATCCAGGCCATCGCGAAGATGGCGGCCTTTGTTCCAGCCCCCTTTCTTTCGCATCGTTTGCAGATAAGCGTTCACTTTGACGGTGCTATTCGAAAACGAAAGCCGCCATTGGATGCGCATCAGTCGATCGCGCTCCAGTTCTTCCGGAGGCGTGTCCGGCGCAGCAGGCGCGTCCTTGAGATAACTCAGCGATTCGATAAGTTTCCGACCGGCATGGCGTCCGTCGGTCACACAGCTTTGCATCCATTGGATCGCGTCTTCTGCCGATTTGCCGCTCAACTGCCTGCGGATGTAATGCAAGCAATGAATCTGGTGGACACAAGGCTTTATGGTCTCAACGCAGCTGCATTGAGCATTGAGCTGACGGATCACACGGCCCCCATTTGGGTCCATGAGATTTCCAAGTTGCTTTGGGTCTAATTCAAACAGAATGCTAGTGTTGAATTGACCGCGCACGGGTGCGACCCCCTGCAATTCGAAATCCCATTGAAGGCTTGTTTCGCCTTTCTTGAGTCGAGGCTGATCTTGCGCCGTGTAATAGCGAGCCATTAAGAGCTGCTGAGGACGGATCTTCTTTTCTAAAAGAGCAATTGCTTCGAGTATATGGACAATCAATCCGGTCGCCTTGGGAGGGTCCAGTTGTGCCAGGTTCGTCATGCCGTTTTGTTCCGTCCAGTGTTGTAGATCCGCAAAAGCCAAGTCCACTAGTTTCGTCGATCTAGGCATTCCTTGGCAAGGCGAAATTGTCGCTTCTAGCAATGAAAATACAGGGTAAAAGAAGTCACTAAATAGGGTAATTGCTCTTAACAGAATCAGAAGTTCCTGCTATGCGCCTGAATGCGAAACTTTTGTTCCGTTGAGACCTCAGCGGCCTTGCGGCTCGCCTTGTCATTGCCCATATCTTTTTGACTTCCATCGTACTCGTACTCGCGCTCGATTGACCGCCTCGTCGAGTACGAGTACTGCCCTTCGGGCGGAGTACGAGTACGAAAAAAACAGGGGAATTGGACTTTTCCGAGCAAAGTTATGGGAAATGACCAGGGGCTCGCCCCGGCTTGCCCCGAATGGCGTTGAGTTAAGCCTGTACTCGTAGCGGAAGTTGTAAAAACTTTCTGGAGTTCGAGGCACTTCAGGAACTCTTACGAGATTCCAATACTTGCTATCTCAACGCCATTCCGGCTTGCCCCGGCTGCCCCACGGTCTCTAGACGCGATGAATTCGAGAGCGGTTTCACGGCTCTTGTATTCGATTTCGGAATTTGTCTGGGGGGTGAGGGGCTTGTTGATTTAATGGGTTTGCCGCTAGGCAAAGTTCCTGTCACAACCCGAAGCGTAAGCGAGGGGCACGGCCCCCGCTCACGCATCGGGTTAGTATTAAATCAACAAGCCCCGAGCCCCGCAGTTGCGAGCTGTCGCCGTTACATGCGTTACACGGCTGTAGCATGTCGAAGCTGGGAACAAGCTGTGTCTACTCCCCTGAAATCCCTGCAAATGCCTCTCTCACTGAATGGCACCCGAGTCGAATCAGGTCCAGGGCAAAGCTCAAACCAACCCAAGCAAAATGAGCCAGGCTCGACGAGGATTGGTATACTATGAAAAAGCGATTTAGATAGGACCGCTTGAGCCTGAGAAGTTAGCCGAGATATCCCCAAGAAAGCGGCTAGTATCGCCTCAGTCTCAATTGGCTCTCGATCCTTAGATTTCAGTTCAAGTTAGCCCTAAGCGTCAGTTGATGGTGTCCAGGACGCCTTTAGCTTGCGCGACTATTTTGCCATGAAAGCGCTCGATAATGAACACGAAATGCCGCAACGACTTGGTAGGATGTCGCAGTCGACTGCAAAGTACATTGAGCAAATGGGGCGAATCAAGGAGCACCATCGAAGAGTCTTGGAACGATGAAACCGCCAAGAGTTTTTACAACCAGAGTCTTGGTGATGTCGAACCCATTTTCAAACGGATGATGACTTCACTGCTTGAGGCCGCCGATTTGGTTCACAAAATCGAGAAGATGGTCGTAGACTCGGACAAGTTCGAATAGCCTGTTTCTCCGTTATCCCTGTTGTTGATTTATCCCTGTTGTTGATTATGAATTCGTGCTCGCACTCAGTCGCATAACGGTGCTCGTGCTCGTGCTCGATTGCGAAAACGAATGAGTCGCATTCGGCTCATTGTTAAGAATCCGTGCAGACGATTTCTAATGCTCGACTTAGGACGACGCCCCGTGGTATCTTTAGAATTGACCTGAGTGCATTTGCCCCTCAGTGTACTTATCAATGTTCTTATCGGTGTACTTATCCATTGTCAGCCATCAACTCATTTAGGGTGCGTCCAAATGTTACGAAAGAGTCTCGCTTACTCCGTTCTTTTTTCTGCGATCGCTGCCACTTGCCAAGGCGAAGATTGGCCGGGCTGGATGGGCAAGAATCGCGATAGCGTGGTAACAGAAACCGGATACTTAAAAACCATACCACAGTCAGGCTTGATGACGGAGTGGCGGGTTCCAATCCATGGCGGATACGCTGGCCCTGCGGTGGCCGCCGGTCGCGTTTTCGTAACCGACTACTTGACTAAATCCGGAGCCAATACCAACAACCCTGGCGGTCGCGACAAACTAGAGGGGACCGAACGCATCCTCTGTTTGGATGAGAAAACTGGCAAACCAATTTGGGAGCAAAAGTACGATCGTTCCTACAATATTTCGTACGCTACCGGGCCAAGAGCAACGCCAACCGTCGACGGAGAATTGGTCTACACGCTCGGGGCTGAAGGCGATCTGATGTGCATGTCGGTCAAGGACGGCACAATCGTTTGGAGCAAATCGCTTCCAACGGTCTACAAATCGGAGACTCCGTTGTGGGGCCATTCCGCTCACCCCCTTATTTACGGCGATCTCCTTTATACGCTTGCTGGCGGCGAAGGTAGCGTTGTTGTTGCGCTCGACAAGAAAACCGGTGCGGAAAAATGGCGATCGCTATCTTCTAGCGAAATCGGCTACTGCGCACCTTCGATTATCGAGGTCGGTGAAAAGAAACAGAAGCAGCTACTGGTATGGACCGCCGATGCACTTAATGGCCTGGACCTCCAAACGGGCAAACCTTTTTGGTCCAAGCCTCTCAAGCCAAGCTACGCCATGTCGATTGCCGTTCCAAGAACAATAGGCAATAAGCTCTTTGCAAGCGGAATTGGCGAAGTTGGAGCCATGTTCGAAATTGGGGCTGATGGAAAATCAGCAAAGCAACTATGGCGAGGTGAACCCAAAACGGCCTTGTACTCGTCCAATGCGCCAGCCATCGCAGATGGCAATACGATCTATGGCTCCGATTGTGGAAGCGGACAATTCATTGCGTTCAATGCAGCAGATGGCACTCGCCTTTGGGAAACATACAAACTCACATCAGGAGGCACTAGGCGTGCAAGTCACGGCACAGCCTTCCTTGTGCGAAACGAAGATCGTTATTTCTTGTTCACGGAAACCGGGGATTTGGTCATCGCAGAATTGTCGCCAAAGGAGTTCAAGGAACTTGGCAGGGCCCATGTTATTGAGCCGACCAGCGACGCCTTTGGGCGGCCTGTGGTCTGGACCCATCCAGCTTTTGCCAACAAGCATATGTTCGTTCGCAATGACAAGCAAATCATCAGCGTGAATTTGTCCGCGGAGAAGTAAGCATTTGTGATGTGCTTTGCCAGTCCATTAGCCGTTGGGCGCTAGCCCCGGTTTTCATTCTCGTCCCCAGGCAGAGCTCGGGGACGAGGGAAATACAAGCTAAGCAACGTACGCCTACGGCTGACTGTTAAACGTAATGCATTTAGACAAGCACTAAATCAATCCAACCCATTTGCGGCCAATCCAAAACGCCGCAAGCGCCGTGATCATCGACGCAACCGTGATCCAGTGAGCCCAAGGCTGCAACCGACGTAGAGTTGAAGGTGGATCGGGGATGTTGCCGATCGCGGCCAAAAGTTTTTCTCGGTCGCTCAGAGAAAACACCTTGCCATTGGTCACCTTCGACAATTCCTCGAGCACTTTGGGGCGGGCCGCCAAACCAATTCGTTCTCGCGTCGCACCCTGGACGAAAAAAGTTGTTTCTAGCGTCGCGCTCGTCTGCTTGCAGGTCAGAACTACCTTGTGCGAACCCGGCTCAGCCACTTCATAACGTCCTTCAAACGATCCCCAACTATCGACGCCGCCGCTGTTCAATCGAATTACTTGAAACTTTCCCGATGGGGCTTCGATGCGAACCGTTACGTCGCCCGTTGACAGCGGCTCGCCGTTTGTTTCCATCACGTTAGCACGCAGGGACAGCGTTTGGCCAATCATCGGCTGGTCAGGCGAAAAGTAGAATCGCATCGATTCCCCCTTGGCCATATTGCGTTGATAAGCCATCCAGCGGACGACTTGGCCCCAAAAGCGATAGTGGTATTTGTCCTCGACCCCGCGTCGCCATCGCCAAGCGCCATCGGTACCCATGAACAAGACTTTGCCTGCCCCGAATGTCTTCGTTACCAAGAGTGGTATACGACCAAACTCGTTGCTCATTTCCTGGTGCACGCTCAAAACTTCGCTACCAGCTTTCGCACGAATCACCGGTGCATACCACTGGAATCCAGGCAGTGTACTCCATGCGTCTAAGTTCTCTTCTTGCGTATCGGCCAACTTCGTCAGTAAGCTTCGACGACCAGCCTCGGTCAACTCGAATCGCATTGGAGACTTAGACCCGAAACCGTAAGGCTGCGCGGTGTCCAACGTCACTGGCAACAACGGTTCCAATGCACTATCAACCAATGTGTGCTCATGACCTTGCCAGCCCGGCATGAACACCAAGCCGCTCGCTTGAAACTCCACGAGGCCTCGCAACAATTTGCACTGCTCTTCACTCAAGTGACCTTGTTCGAGACCGATGTCGCCAAGGAAAACAACATCGAACTTGGAGAGCTCATCCATACCATTTGGGAACTCCTTGATGTAGTCTTTGTTCCCGCCACCAACTTTGCCCAGTCCGGGATGGAACAGCAAGCAAGCCACATCAACGCCAGGGTCGCGCGAAAGAGCATTGCGAAGATAACGGTACTCCCATCGCGGGTAACTATCGATGACCAGCACCTTGAGTTTCTCTTGACGAATTGCGATCGGCGTGGACATCGTATTGTTGGTCGCGATCACTTCGTCCGGATGCTGAGGCACCTCAACCGTTAACGTATAGTCTCCTTCCGTTTTTGGCGTCCACAAAACGGCATCGGTGGTACGCGACATGGCAGCGATGCGCACTTCTTTGGTCACTTTCTCTCCATCGGAAGCCGTCATCACGACATTGGCTACATGGTCTCGAGGCAACGAAGATTCAATGGAGAAAGGAATGCGGACCGCTTTGTTCGTAATCCCAAAAGTCGGAGTGTCGACACTGAGAAGTTCGATGTCGGGCAATCGAGTTGGTGAGCCAACTGGAATCGAAAGGATCGGTACACCTTGAGCCCGATAACGCATGGCTGCATTCATGGGTGTTTGTCCAGCGTTCCAATCGCCGTCGGAAATGAGTACAACTCCGAGTACTCTCGATGTCGATTCGATAGCTTGGTTGAGCGCTGAGTTGAGGTCAGTGCCGTCTGCTTTGCCGTCTGCTGGGAAGGCGTTTACTCGTACATCCATCCGCGAGGCGAATGCGCTCCAAGCGTCTTCGTTTAATAGCGATTCAATCGCGTTTGCTCTCGATTGGGCTTCGGATTGCCCCGATTCGTTTTTGACAAGCACATCTTTCGTTTGCATGCTCTGTGAGTTATCCGAGAGCACGAGTAAAGCCGGCTTCTCGTCGGATCGGAACTCTTGCACCCATTCGGGTTGATTGAGCAGGACAGCGCCAACGACGACGATTCCGCATCGAAGTAGCTCTAGCCAAAGAACGGATTTCAAGAACCCGCTCCTTCGCCATGCAAAGTAAGAAAGGGCGAAAGTCAGCGCACATACAGCGAGGGAAAGTACCACAAGCCAAGGCTCTGTGGAAAACGTCAAGGATTGTTTTGAGGCGATCATGGTAGCCATGATAACTCAAACTTTGGGGAAATGCTTGGTCTGAACCATTTGCCGCATGGCCTTCTCCATGTCCTTTTTTGACTTCTATCGTGCTCGTGCTCCATGAAATGGTGCTCGTGCTCGCAATCAAAACGGTTTTTGCTATCGAACACGAGCACGAGCACCGTCATTCGACTGAGTACGGGCACGAAATCACAACTAAAATCCACAAATAGCGGCGAAATAAGCGTGAGATTTTCGGTAGCAAGCTGCGTTAACTGCGGTTCTCGACAAATCTCGAGAGCACTAGAAAACCGGCGCTAACGCCCAATGGCTAACGGCTAGCTCGCACGTCGTACTAATCGGCGGCCGAGCTTTGCCCCGGTTGTGGGGCGGTTTTCTTGCTACCAGGAAAACTCTGTAGGGCCTCGATCCGACTGCGAGATTGCGTGACCGCATTTGGACTGGTCAAAGGCTGTAGTTTCAACCGAAACGTTCTCGATTCTCCTCCTTGCAACGCAACAACACGACCGTTTTTTTCTTCAAAGGACCTGGGGTTGGGGAAGCCTGTACCTGGCTCTAAACCAACAACATACCCATCCTCGACCGAGGCGGTATTCTTCCAAAGTGTCATGTAGGGGAGCGTTCGAGTGTCGAAGTGCACGGCGAAACCAAAGGCTCCATCGGCGGACGCCAGCATCGTCTCGGACCAGCTGCTTTCGTCGCCGACCGGATCCAAAAAATAGACTTGTTCTCGGTACCCGCTAGCTGGACCGTCGCATTGATTCCATTGGTCTACGGACTCCGAAGCCCGCGCGTCGCGCGGAGCCAGACTTCGATAGGCGGCATGCACCGATGAGCCGGATTGCAATACGGGTTGTCCGACATTGATATGGTAGAGCAATTGCATGGAACCAGATTGGCTCGATCGGTTCGTGACGGTGTCAACGATCTCAATCACTGGACTCCCGACCCGGAATCGATAGCGAGTCTGCAGCTCCAACGAGTAGATCAAAAATCGCGATTCGGTCACTACACCGATCACATCCAAAATTCCATTCTCAACGTCGACTTGGATATCCAATCGCGAGGCGGGCAAGTTAGCGATGCGCCCGTGCAAGGGATATCGCAGCGTGCCAGCCTCGGAAAAATCGGGAGCGCCATTGCTTTGCAAACCGCATCGCACCAGCAACTCATCAAACCCTTCTAGCCAACCTATCCCACTCGCGTCGTGAATCGGTACCAAGCTTGGATGCACAGGCCCTGAGACAGGACTTTGCCACCCAAATTCCAAATCATCACTCCAGCATTTCCAAAGCCCCATCCCACGGTCAGGCAATATGGCGGCGGTGACACTCCCCGTGTTAATGGTCAAGCACGAAAGGCCAGCGGAACGCCCTGACTCAAGCTGCTGATAACGAATTTCGAAGCGACCCGTTCCTGCGGTTAGCTTCTCTGGAATATCGACTGCAGTTTGCCTGTTCTCTTCGCCACCAACAAAGGAATCTGCAGAGACCGGTTGGCGAAGCTGCCAGCAAAGAAGCGATTTCGCAGAGGTTTCCATGCTTAATTCCAATCAGCTAACAAAAGGATGTTACGGTAAGTTTAGACTCTGCAGCCAAAATTGAGCCTGAGACGCTAGCCGAGTTCTCTCGATTCGCAAAAATCAGCTAGCGTATCAGGCTCAAGTAAACGAAAAACCATTTTTGTAGGTAGGTTAAGTTACTAATTTGGCTTGGCAACACTACAAGCAAAATCGAGTCTGGCAGCGAGCTTGCCGTCCACGGTAACTTTGCCCGTCATGAAATAGGCGGTGGAGACAACTTCGTTTAAGGTCACATCTATTTCAATTGTCTCACCAGGGCGAACCATGCGTTTGAACTTAGCACCATCGATC
>CANHVO010000056.1 GCA_947463915.1 Planctomycetaceae bacterium | reverse complement strand
CTTTGCTGCGTCTGGTTGAGGCGCATCTGCTGGCTTGTCCTTTGCCGTTTCTGGCTTAGCATCCGTTGTGTCGACAGGCTTGTCGGAGGCTGCGGCTTCTTTTTCCTTGACCGGTTCTGGCTTTGCAGCATCGACAAGGGAAAGGCTGCCCGAGATCTTCTTGGTGGACTCAGCGAGGGTCAAAAACAGTTCCTTGGGACGAGCTTCCATCCCGACTGCTGGACTGACGGTTACTTGCCATTTGCCATCGACTGCCGTTTCCACTTTGTACGAGCCTGCAGGACGTGTGCCTCGCACCCATACTTCTTCGATTTTCGATTTCTCTTCCCATAAGTCGCCGTTGGTCACAATCAAGTTTGCCCATGCGCCTGGCTTGATGGAGCCGCATTCGTTCTCGACACCAAGAAGAGCAGCCGGGGCAGTTGTGATGGCTTGCATCGCAACCGTCTTATCGAGTCCTCTCGCAATCGCCTTTCGAATTTGAGGAACGAGTTCACTTGGGTCAGTAAGGCCGTTGGACGTCAGTACAATCTTGACCCCAGCTTTGGCCAATCGACCTGGATTTTCGGGTGCCAATTCCCAGTGTGTTAGTTCTTCTAGTTCGGTATCGAGTGCAGCATCTGCCGTGGCTACATTGGGTGGCTTAGGAAAGTTCAACGGAACAATGATGGTGCGGTTCAGTTTTGAGATCTTGTCCAGCAGTTGGTACTCTTGGCCGGACCCTTTGAGGATCACGTTCAAGCCGAATTCTTTTCCGAAGGAATCAGCTCGCATCGCATACTGTTCGTTCAACGCATCGAACATGACCATTTTGCCGTCGGCCACGTGCTTGCTCAAGGCTTCGAGGGCCGCGTTGGCTTCCGGCTTTTCGATTCCGATTTGCGAACGGTAGGTTTGCCAGGCTTGGGTGTGCCATTGGGCATCGAGAAAGGATTGGCGAGCGATCGCGACGGCACCCATAGGGCTGCTTGGATAGGCGTCTCGTCCACGACGCGCGACGGTCAATCGCACGTGCATGGCCACATCGCTTTTCAAAAGGGCGTCGATGGCAGACTCATTGCTGGTCAGCAAGACCGCGCTGGTTCCTTTGATGATGCCATCGCGAGGAGCGACTAGGGCCGCTGTGATGCCAGCCTTTCGCAGCTTAGACATGGTCGCCTCGTTGGCCGTGATGACCTGTGCCATCGACCGTTCGGGAGTGATTTCGGAGTTCCAGTGAGGCGTGCCTTTTCCGGCGTCCGATGGAGGGACTTCCAATTCGATACCAGCGTCCACGAAACCCGCATAGATCGTCTTTCCGGCCATGTCGATGATTTCGGCGTCGGCTGGAACAGTTACGCTGGTTCCTACCTCCACGATTTTGCCATCGCGAACCAGAATTGTGGCTTTTTCAAGTGACTTGCCTGGCTCGGGAACCACAGTCGCGTTCTGGATCGCGACGATGTCGCTTTTGTGCTCCAGTACGCCGACTTCAGGTTTTGTCCCAGCTGTCTGCTGAGCCATGGAAATTCCAGAAAAAACCAAGATGCCGAGCGCAGAGCTCAAGCTTCGACCGAATGCCGTTTTTTTCATTTCGTAGTGTTCTTCAACGCGAAAATCGAGAAGTAATTTCAAGAGGAATGAAAGAATTGTAATTTAGGAGCAGCGATTATGCTCGCGAAAGGCAAAAAAGTTACCCTGACCAACACAATCGGATAGGTCGTTCGAATTCGCAAGCCATTGAGAAAGTAAGGCATTTTGCAATAGTCGGCCCTGTGTACAATTCAGTGCTTAGGCTTCTAGTCCGCTGCTTCCAACATCCTGCCATGCCAGCACCCTTGGATACCCATGGGAGTGCAAGGCTCCTGCCGAGCTTGCGACGCCAAGGTTCGGCAGGAGCCTCACCCTCCTGCGTAATAAATTGATGGGGTGAAGTCGAATGGAAGATGTTGAAAGCGTTGGGCTTTGGGCCTGTGGATGGGTATTTCCACAGGCTGGAAGCCTATGCCACTGGCAATCCTCCACAGAACTGGTTCACGCAATGGGTGAGTTCCTCGCAAACGACGCAGAAGCCACCATCGACGAGCTGCGACGACAATACAATGAGCTTGCGGAATTGGCAGGCTCCTTGGCGCACGAAATCAAGAATCCTCTCTCCGTCATCCACATGAACTCGGATTTGCTTTGCGAAGAGCTGGAAGAGAGCCAATGGCCTGGCCAACGTCGAGCGATTGCCAAAGTGGACATGATCAGGCAGCAATGCAATCGGCTAGACAACTTGCTTCGCGATTTTTTGCGGTTTGCCAGAATGCGGGATTTGGAAATGACTCCTGGTTCCTTGAACGACCAAATCGAGTCAGTACTGCGGTTGTATCAAGCCCAAGCGGACCGCTCCAAGATCCGACTCATAAAATACCTCGACCCTAATCTTCCGAATATCAAGTTGCATAGCGACTCGCTGCAAGCCGCTTTGCTCAACTTGGTTAAAAACGCTCTGGAGGCCACCCCAGAGGGAGGACAGTTATTGGTGCAAACCTATACGATGCCCGGTGGCGTTGCGATGGACATGATCGATACCGGTTGCGGAATGGACGAAGTTACCGCGATGCGGATGTTCGAACCGTTTTACTCTACGAAACATGGTGGCTCTGGGCTCGGACTGCCAACAGCTCGTAAGATCATCGAAGCTCACGGAGGCCGCATCGCTGTTCAAAGCGAAGTCGGACGGGGCACTAAATTTGTCCTGGAGTTCCCGACTCCAATTCGGATTGCTATCTAAAACTAGTGATCTTGCGTCATCCGCCCAGACTTTAGACACTCCCCAAACTGACATAGACGACAAAAGTGAGCCTGAAGCGCTAGCCGAGTTCTTTCGACCTGCAAAAATCGGCTAGCGCCTCAGGTTCATGAAAACGAAATCCGACTTTTGTCGGCTGTGACTAAACGGACATCGGTAGGATGCAAGCAGGATGCTTGCAAGGACCGGTCACTTAAACAGAAGGATCTGTTGACATGTTTCAACGAACACGGCAGTTGACGCTACTTTGCTTTTTGCTCCTTTCGCCGCACGTTTCCGTTTCCATTGCCGGAGACTCCGCGGGGGACTGCGTTGCGATCGAATTCATGGCCGAGGGTAACTCGCAATGCGCCGAAATGCATCGCACTACCGACGAAGCCATCAAGGACGGTTGGGTCGTGCGAAGAATCGATACGAAACGCGAGCCCCACATCGCTTTGCGCTGGCAGATCAGCAATGTTCCGACGACGGTTCTCGTTCGTAACGGACGCGAAGTGGATCGTGTGCTTGGTCCTATTTCCTATTCTGAGTTGCAAAAAAGACTGGCGGCAGCCTCGTCTGTCGATAGCATGCGAAGCAGCCAGGAACGTAGCCGCGATCGCATCGAAAACGAATCGCCCATGATCCGCGGCCAATCGCAACTCAACGCCGTTCCCTCCTCGCCACAACTAGCGTTTTCCAACGCGTCCTCCATTGGATCGAAAAATTCTTCCAACACACTTTCATCGATTCAACGGGATCCACCTTCGTTAAGAAGTCCATCCGAAGCCCCAAGAATTCCCAGCGGTCCACCCAGTGATCCACAAGGTGCAACGGTCCGCATCCGGGTCGAAGAGCCTCGACATGAGTCCGTGGGTACGGGAACCATTATCGACTCCATCAACGGCGAAGCGCTAGTGCTCACCTGCGGTCACTTGTTTCGTGAAAACCAAGGTCAAACGAAGATCACCGTTGAAACATTTCTAAACGGCCAGATTCAAACCTACCCAGCCACGTTGATCGATTTCCAAGCGAAGGAAATGGATATTGGACTCATCGCTTTTCGTCCTAACGCGAGCATCCCGGTTGCAAGGCTCATTCCAAAGAACCGTGCATTGAACGAAGGGCAACCCGTCTTTAGTTGGGGGTGTGACCGCGGAGCAGCACCATCGCGACGAGACTCGAAGATTACCAAACTGAATCGCTACTTGGGTGCTCCCAATGTCGAAGTGGGTGGCGAACCTGTCGAGGGACGTAGCGGTGGCGGATTGTTTGATGAGAACGGCGAGTTGATCGGAGTCTGTTACGCAGCCGACCCAGAGCTGAAAGAAGGACTCTACAATGCAGCCGAAGTCGTCTATTTGGAACTTGCAAAATTGGGACTGCAGCGTCTATTTAACGACCGCGTGGACGCACCGTCCATGCAGTCCATTGCCACAGCAGGAAACCTATCGGAGCCCAGGCAAGACGCTTCGATTGCACCCGAGCTTACCGTCATTCTGCGAGGGCGCGATGGCAAACAAGAACAGCTAAACATACCGCAGCCAAGCCCGCAATTGCTTCAAGCATTGAGAGAAAGCACGCGTCGGTAGCCCCAGTGGGGCACTCTTGCCGAGAGTGACCGTACCTAACAAAGTTACGCATGTCGCTTTACGAGTTAGCACGCCAAGCATTTTGCGAACTGGGGCTCAAGGCCCGCGTTCGCAGCGAACGGCACATGGAATGTGTCTGCTACTTTTACTACGCGTTTTCGGCAACGAAAGAAACGACCTCATCAAGGTTGCTTGCGCCGCAAGCCAACATCACTACTCGGTCGAAGCCAAGCGCGCATCCGCACGAATTGGGCATCCCCGATCGCATCGCATCGAGGAGGCGATTCTGAATTGGCAACGGCTTCTTCCCATCGCGCAGTCGTTGCTCGTTTGCGAGGATCGAACGCGACTCCAACTGATCCGCGTCCATCAACTCATGGTATCCATTCGCAAGCTCAACACCGCGATAAAAAGCTTCATAGCGTTCTGCTGTGCGCGGATCGGATTCGCAAACACGAGCCAACGCCGCTTGAGAGGCAGGAAAGTGAGTCACCAAAACCGGACTTTGCATTCCCAGAGTCCCTTGGACTCGATCTGAAAAGATCAAGTTTACCCAATCATCCCAGTCCGAGGACCATCGTTGGCTTTCCACTAGGCCTTTCTCGACAGCCCATTTTCCGAGCTCTCTCGAGTCCATCTCAAAGAGTGGCAAACCGGTCGCGTTTCGAAACGCGTCTTCAAATCGAATCCGATCCGCACTTTGTGTTTCAAGTAACTCCATCAGTAATTGATCGAGCAACTTCAGTCCACCCTCGAGGTCAGCCCCCACGTCATACCACTCGGCCATGGTGAACTCAGGATTGTGAATCCTGCCTCGTTCGTTGCCTCGAAATACGGGGCCAATTTGGTAGATGCTGCCAATTCCCGAACCCAGCAGACGCTTCATGGATTGCTCTGGTGAAGTCTGTAGATACCACGTGGCTGTGGGTTCACCAGGCAATTGCATCTCGACTTCGATTGGGTCTAAGTGACGATCGATAATCGAATCTCGCGAGAGCACCGGAGTCTGGACCTCGGTGAATTCGCGGCGGTCGAAAAACCGCCTGAGATTTTGAAGTAGCGTAGCTCGCTTCTTGAGATTGGAGACAGAAGCGGCAGATTGCATATTGGTTCGCGACACTAAAAGGCAACGCTGTGAAGCATTTTGTAGCGAAACTCGTCAAGAGTTTCGGTCGTTTAGGCCTTGCAGGCGAAAGTCTTGACGACTTTCGCTAAATAAAGGGTCGTGGGAACAAAGTCAGAAGTTGTGAGCGATACTCACGCAGCAATTAGGTAGGCTTTACGTTGCCTTCTTGAGCTACATCTTCTGGCGTTTCGTCGTACTTTGCTTCCGGCAAGACTTGCGAAACGGGAGCGACCAAGAACTCAACTGCTGCCTCATCTGGATCGGCCTTGAGAATCGAGTCACCCTTGATTTCCTTGACGTTACCCGCATCAACGATTTGCTTGATAACGATGCGTTCCAGAATCTGGTTTCGCAACGCATCCATTTGACCTGTTCGTTCCAATTTGGCGCGAACTTGTCGAACGGACAAATCGCTTTGGTCGGCGATCAATTGGATTTCTTCTTCGTATTCTTTTTCGCTTGGCTCGATCGAGCAATCTTCCGCGATCTTTTCCAAAACGAAGTGCTCTCGCAATGCACCTTGAGTCGACTCTTCGGTGTTGCGCCGGATGTTGTTGATGACCGAGCGGATTTGATCGTCGGTGAATCCGTTGCGTCGCAGATCAAGAACCCGTCTTTGCAGTTCACGTTCCGCCTGTTTCCGAACGAGGGCTGGTGGAAGGTCCCAATCGGCACCCGCGGTCAGCTTCTTGGTGATTTGTTCGCGGAGCAATTGGTTTTGATAGTATTCAGCTTGTCGTTCCAATTCGGATCGAACGAATGCACGCAGTTCATCAGCGGAATCAAATCCGACCGATTCAAGAACAGCGGCCGTCAAACCTTCGACGCTAACGCGACGGATTTCAACGATTTCGAATTCGACGTCAACGTCGACACCCTTGTATGCTTCGTTCAACGAGGTGTCGAGGACCTTCACGGTCGTCTTCAACTTGTCGCCTTCTTTGGCACCGACAACGAGCTCACCGAAGTTCTCGATAATGCAGTCGGCCAAACTCAATCGCTTGCGAAGAGTGATCAATTCCTCTTCAAAACCACTGATCTCACGCCCCTTGGAACTAAATGTCGCATTAACGACCAAGCGGTCTCCCAACGCAGCTTCGCCATCGTAAGCTTCGCCTGGAGTGACGCGTTCCAAGGTTCTAGCCAATTGATGGTCGACTTCGGCGTCCGTCAGTTCGTATACGGTCTTTTCCAGATCGAGTCCCTTCCAGTTGGGAGTATCGAATGCTGGTCGAACTTCGATTTTGAATTCGAAGGTAAAATCGCCCGTGTCCGGTAGCTTTACGGCTCCGAAATCCATATCTGGCTCGGAGATCGCAGAGAATTCACCACCTTCGGTGATTTGCTGCAGACTGTCCATCACCAAACTACTCTTTACTTGGTCGGCGACCGTTTTGCGGAACCGATTTTCAAGAAGTTTGCGTGGGATCTTTCCAGCTCGGAAACCAGGGAGATCAGCCTTTGGAGCAATTTCATCGTACGCATTTCGGAAATAACGATCCATTTCCGCGCGAGGGACGGTAACCACTACGTGCCGTTGGCAAGTGCTAGGCTGAGTGATCTTTACTACCAATTCCAACTTGGAATCTGGCGCCTTGGTTTCCACTGTCGACATGTCGGTTACAACGTCTTTAGAAGGTTAAAAAAAGGGCATAATCAAACAGAAAAAGCGGGTGATGGGATTCGAACCCACGACAACAACGTTGGCAACGTTGTGCTCTACCCCTGAGCTACACCCGCAAAAGAACCTGTTTCATTATGCCCGTTGCGTTTTTGGTTTCCGCCAGAAGTTTCATTCACTTTAGGGTAAGTGACTGCTGGACCAACTTTTTAGTGGTTCCGGGTTCTTCGGCGGGAGGCAGATTATAAGACCTAAGCCCGACTCTGCAAGAGCGTTATCGCTGCATTTCCAAAAACACAGCCCATCATTTTCCAAAAGTCCTCTGGACGAGTAAGTCAAAAATCCCCTATGGAATGGTAGAAAGTTCGTGATTTGATTCACCAGTCCACGATTTGGGGCAGCAAACGGAGCACTCTTAATAATGTATAGCCAATCGGTTCGAATTTGTAGTTTTCTATTTTTTCTGGGGGTAATTGCCGCCCCCAACTGTGTTTTCGCCGACGGCTGGACCTGGGGGCCTTTTTCCAAAGCGGCTCCAACGCGGGATAACAGTCCTCTCTACAACTCCAAGCCCTCCACCTCAAAATCTTGGCTTTCTAGCATGAAAATGCCAAAGATGCCTTGGTCGAATAGTGGCCCTCGCGTCAGCTCGTACTCGCGATCCAACAACTCGACTTGGGGAAAAATGACCGCTACCTCGAAGCGATGGTGGAGCAAAACAGCTGAATTTCTCGACCCATATCCAGATCCCAAGCCGTCGACCTACGTGAGTAGCTCGGATTCGAAAAAACCGAAGTCCAACTGGTTTACGGGTATGTTTCAAAAACAAGAATCCAACGAACCTAGAACCGCGAACGAATTCTTGCGTCAAGAACCTCTGCGATAGTCTTGAAACCATTATCACTTGTTTAACAGTCAGCCAAACGCGTACACAACGCAACCGTAGCTGAATTCGCCAGAATTCAGTGAGTGATGAATTCTCACGAATCCAGCTACCAGAGGACTAGTCCCTCGCTCACGCTTCGGGCTGGGATTCTTCGAACTGACGCTCGAATTCGGGTTCGTCTCGGACTGTCACTAGCGTGAACTATCTTGTGCAATCAAATAGTGGGATAGGCTTCTAGCCTGTCAGGCTTAGAATGTCAGGCTGGAAGCCTATCCCACAACGAACTTGACCTGCACGGAACACACTCATGGCGATCTACTTTTCTCGAGGCGGCAAAGATCTCGTCCTCGGAATGAAGGACTATCTCGAGGCGATTGCTGCAACGCTTGCTCAACGCCCAGCGGTCAAAAAAGTCCTTGCGGTTCCGCCTGACCACACCCGTTTGGACTCGCAAGCCGGTCCGATCATGCACGCAGTTCTGCAACTGCTTGGCGACAAGCTGACCGACGTGATGCCCGCTCTTGGAACGCATACGGCTATGAACGAGGCCGAACTTACCAAAATGTATGGTGATTTCCCTCGCGATCTGATTCGCGTTCATCGCTTTCGAACCGAAGTCGATACGCTTGGTTATGTTGATTCCGAATTCGTTCGTGAAGTCACCGAGGGACTCTACGACAAGCCTTGGCCCGCTCAAGTCAATCAAATGATCTCGCGGGGAGATCACGACTTGATTCTGTCGATTGGCCAAGTCGTCCCGCACGAAGTCATCGGAATGGCCAACTACACGAAGAACATCTTTGTTGGCACAGGAGGCAGCGCCGGGATCGACGACAGCCATTACTTGAGCGCTCTCTACGGAATGGAGCGTGTCATGGGCCGATGCGATACTCCACTCCGCAAGCTGCTTAATCGCGGGGCGGATCTGTTTTTGACCAACCGCCCCATCGTCTATGTTTTGACCGTCGTTGAGTCGACTCCAGATCATGGACCTGTGGTTCGCGGTCTCTATGTGGGTGATGACCACTCGGTGTTTTATCGAGCGGGTGAATTGTCGGCGCAAGTCAACTGCTTTCGTATACCCGAAGCGCCAAAGAAGATCGTCGTTTGGATGGACCCCAACAAGTACAAGAAGACTTGGGTGGCCAACAAAGCGATCTACCGAACACGCATGGCAATCGCGGACGGTGGCACACTCGTCATCATCGCGCCAGGTGTCGATCGCTTTGGTGAACACGACGATGTCGACAATCTGATTCGACGTTATGGTTATCGCCCAACGCCAGAAGTGATTGAGTTAGTTGCCAAGAACGCTGACTTAAGAGGCAATTTATCTGCTGCCGCTCACTTGATGCATGCGTCCACCGAAAACCGATTTCAAGTGGAATACTGCCCCGGAAAACTCTCCAAAGAGGAAATCGAGTCGGTGGGCTACGGCTATGGATCGCACGAAACAGCTCGAGTTGAATACGCCATCGATGAAATCAACGATGGTTGGAATACCAGCCGAAACGGCGAACCGTTTTACTTTATCCGCAACCCAGGCTTGGGCCTTTGGATGCATGAGAATCACCCTCATGCATTTCAAGGTTAGCCATGCGACTTTTCTTGGCACCGCATCGTTGCCCAGGCTGCGAAATTCGCAAGCCACTTTGCTTCTGCTCGTTGATTCCTAAGATCGCACTCCAAACGCGCGTGATGATACTCATGCATACCTGCGAAGAAGTGCTCACGACCAATACGGCACGACTCGCTGCGAAAGCGTTGACCAATAGCGAAGTCAGGATACATGGTCGCCGCGACGAACGGATGATTACCAGCGACTTTATTCAGCCTGGGCGAACATCGTTGCTCCTGTACCCTAGTCCCATCTCGGTCGAGCTCACGCCGGAGTTCGTGTCAAGAATCGAGTCGCCAATTCACTTGATAGTGCCGGATGCAAACTGGCGGCAGACAACGAAATTTGTTCGCCACGATCCTTCGATCAAAGGAATACAACACGTAAAGCTTCCTCCAGGTCCACCCTCCGAATATCACTTGCGAGTCCAACGCGATGTGCGGCACGTTTGCACGCTAGAAGCGATTGCAAGGGCTATCGGCATCCTCGAATCCCCGGCGGCGCAATCCAGTTTGGAAACAATCATGCGCATTTTGGTGGAGCGAACTCTTTGGTCACGCGGTCGGCTCGCTGCCAGTGATTGCACAACTGCCGGCATTCCGGCGGAAGCCCAGTCGGGGTGACTATGTGTCTTACTGTCACCGCGCCGATGGACACAGGCTAGCCCCGGTTTGTTTTGCAGGGATTTAAAGTTACCCTCCCTCTGGGAGCTCTGGGAGGGGCGGGCCTTCGGCCCGGGGAGGGTGAGCTGACTTGTGCAATCGTTGTTGGCACTTCACCCTCCCCTCGCTACGCTCGACCCTCCGAGCGGGAGGGTGTCTGGGCCGGTTCCCCGGCCCCTTTTAGGCAACGCCTTGAATTTAGGCAACGCCTTGAAGCACTTTGTAGCGAAAGCACTTTGTAGCGAAACTCGTCATGAGTTTCGGTCGGTTCGGCGATCCAGCCGAAAGTCTTGACGACATTCGCTACACGGCCTAACCGAGCAACTCGCTAACCACCCGTGCTGGCTCAACACCAGTCAATTTGGAATCAAGCCCCTGGAACTTGTAGCTGAACCGCGTGTGGTCGATTCCCAGCTGATGCAACATCGTCGCATGCAAATCATGTACTGAGACTCGATTCTCAACCGCATGGTAACCCAATTCGTCCGTTGCACCGTAACTCATTCCCGGCTTAAAACCGCCACCCGCGAGCCACATCGTAAAACCAGCCAAATGGTGATCGCGGCCATTGCCTTGTGCCATAGGCGTACGTCCAAACTCAGAACCGAACACGACGATCGTATCCTTGAGCATGTCCCGCTGCTTGAGGTCCATCAGCAGAGCAGCAGCTCCGCGATCCACTTCCGCCGCGGTTCCGGCAATGTGTTCTTTTACGCTGCCATGGTGGTCCCAATCGCGGTGATACAACTGGATGAATCCGACACCGCGCTCCGCTAGTCGCCTTGCTAGTAAACAATTCGATGCAAAGCTGCCATCGCCACCTTTCGTACCGTACATTTCCAAAACGTGAGCCGGCTCGCTGCTGATGTCCATCAAATCCGGAACGCTCGTTTGCATCTGGAATGCCATCTCATACTGGCTGATCCGAGTTTCAATTTCAGGATCACGGATTCGATCCGCCTCGATCCGATTCAAGGCCGAGACGGCGTCGACCAAGTCCCGTTGCTGCGATGGCGAGACACCGCTCGGGCGGTCCACGTACAGCACCGGACTTCCCGTGCTCCGGAACTCGACCCCTTGGAATCGGCTCGGCAAAAAACCTGAATGCCATTGTCGGGCAGCAATCGGTTGGCTCTGACCGAACTTGCCCGTGGAAACCATCACGACGAATCCCGGCAAGTTTTGCGACTGAGCCCCAAGTCCGTACAACAACCAAGAGCCCATCGCAGGTCGCCCCGAGTTCATGGAACCAGTGTTCATGAACGTATGCGCTGGGTCGTGATTGATGGCTTCGGTATGCATTGAACGGATGATGCACAAATCGTCTGCGCACTTGCCCGCAAGCTCAGGCCATATGGTCGCAATCTCATGGCCCGATTCGCCCCATTTTTTGAACGGGTGCTGCGGTGCGAAGCAATTGAGTTTGGCTCCCTGCAACTGAGCGATTTGTTGACCTTTGGTAAAGGACTCCGGCATCGGCTGGCCGTTCAAATCGACCAACTTAGGCTTGTTGTCAAATGTATCGAGGTGGCTCATGCCACCCGCCATGTAAAGCCATATCACTCGCTTTGCCTTGGGAACGTAGTGCAGCGTTTTGATCGCCCCCTTCATTCCCTGCGAATGGATTCCCAGCGTGTCGTCCGCACGCAACCCGTGGCTGCCGGACTGGCCAAGCAAGTTGGCGAGCGCCATGGAGCCGACGCTCACCCCGGAACTACGCAGAAACGAACGCCGAGCAATGGAGGATGGTAATAGCATGATCGGCCTCAATTCCGTGTAATGGTCTCGTGAAGATTCAATATGGCCCTGGCCACGCTCGTCCACGCGGCTAGTTCGGTTCGGTTCAATTCCGCAGGAATCGGATAGTCTCCCACCGACAGCAACTTGTTCGCAGCTTCTGCATCCGCTGTGTACTCGGTGCGATGCTTATTGAGCAACGATGTCAGCAACTGCGATTCGATGCTTGTCACTCTTCGGCAAAGGGAATCTCGAATGGCCCACTCGATGCGTTCCTCATCGGTTGATTTACCACAACTCATTACGCGTTGAGCAAACGCGCGAGCGGATTCGACATAAATGGGATCGTTGAGCAGCACCAGTGCTTGTAGCGGTGTGTTGGAGCGAGTTCGCTCGGCGGTGCATTCTTCCCGTCCGGGCGCATCAAATGCTAAGAGTGACGGATGGAGGTACTGGCGTTGCCAATGCGTATACAAACCGCGACGATAAAGCTGCTCGCCAACCCCATTTTGCCACTCGCGTTTCGGGAAGTTCAAATAGTCCCAATAGCCTTTTGGCTGAAACGGTCGACCATTGTTGTTGCCGATTGTCTGAACCAACAACCCACTAATGGCCATTGCATTGTCCCGCACAAACTCGGCATCCAGACGCCATCTACCTTGATGCGATAGCCACTTGTTGTAAGGGTCTTTTTCGGTCACGCCTTCGTTTGGCTGCGAGGACAATTGGTACGTTTCCGACATGACCATCAGCTTCACAATGTGTTTGATGTCCCAACCGGAATTCATCAGCTCCATCGCAAGCGTGTCCAGTAGTTCAGGATGCGTTGGCCAATCCCCTTGGGCTCCAAGATCGTCAAGCTTGCGAGACAGTCCATAGCCGTAAAATAGTTTCCAAAGTCGGTTCACAAGGACGCGTGAGGTCAACGGGTTATCGGAGGCAACAATCCATTTGGCTAGGTCCATTCGCGTGAGTCGTCCGGAAACGTCGGGCCGTTTACCAAGTACGGCGGGAATACCGGGCTCGACGACTTCTCCGGACTCGTCCATCCAATTGCCTCGCGAGAGGACGCGTATCAATCTCGGCTCCACACGCTTGGTCACAAGTGTCCGTGGAACTTTTTTGTCGATCGCATCGAGCTCTTTGTTCCATCGATCGAGCTGATCGCGATCGGACTGCAGCTCGGTCGCGATGGTCCGGTAGTGCTTCGCAATTTGCTCCCGTTGCGCCTCGGTTCGATCGGCTTGCGCGATCTTGAGCAAGCTCTCGATTTCGACAGGTAGCCCTGCAGTCACGCTAACTGGTCGAGATGTATTGGTTGTCGAAATCCGAAATCGGCCGAGGGTATGCTTCGGGTTATCTAGGTTTTGCTTGAGCACCAACTTGAGCTGCCGCTGGTTTCGGTTCGGTCCGTTAGGAGCCAACTCGAACGCAGCATAGTTGGCTCGTCCAGCCTGCTCCATCACTGCCCAACCCCACGTCGGCCCTTTCGCATCGCGATCGATGGCAGCAGCGACCGCCCACTTGCCATAGGGATTGCCGCCAGCAGCTCCCACTTGTTCGTAGGTGGCGGTCGCGTTTTGAAGCGGAATCGATTCCGCAGTCGGTTCCTTAGCGGGCTGTTCGGGAGTAGCGGGTTTGTCTTTGTCGTTGGGTGTTTGCCAAAACGCTTCGAACTCGCTTAGAACGAAGTTACCGTTGCCAGCTCGGCCCGGGCCTTTGTTTGGGAGAGAATCATGAGGTAACACTTCGATTCGAATCGCGGTGAATTCCGGAAGGTCGCCAAACAACAGTTCGTAGGTGTCGGTGTCTGGGTTTTTACCGCTTACCAAAATGGATAGGTCGTCCTGCACAGCCAACTTGGCTCCGTTGGTCGACTTGGCTTCTAGCGGCTTCAGTGTTGTCCAAGCAACATACTGCGACTCCCATTTTGCTTGCGATTCAGCGAGCGCACTGGAAGGCGTTTCCAAAAACTTCCGAAGATCGGAAATTTTGGTGGACAACTCATCCATACTTCGTTTTTGGCTTGGGCTTGGGACGGGCATTTCGGGCCCCCAAGGGTCGGTTTTGCTTCCCGCATCGTAAAGACCTTTTTCTTGAATGTCGGCGAAGAAGGCTTCGAGCTGGTAGAACTCTTTGGTTGCAAACGGGTCAAATTTGTGATCATGGCATTCGCAACACCCAAAGGTTACGCCCAGCCAAGCACCACTCACGTTGCGAACGCGTTCCGATATGTACTTGGACAGATACTCCTTTGGTTGAGCCCCACCCTCGGCGCTCATCATCCCCAATCGGTTGTACCCCGAGGCTAGAAGTTGTTCTGTTGTGGGGGTCGGGAACAAATCGCCAGCAAGATGCTCGATCGTCATTCGATCGAAAGGTTTGTTCTTGTTGAACGCATCGATCACGTAGTCGCGAAACGGAGTCACCGGAACCGGTTGATCGCCGTGATAACCTACGCTGTCCGCATAGCGCACTAAGTCCAACCACCAGACCGCCATGCGTTCACCAAACTGCGGCGACTCGATCAGTTCATCGACCAGCTTTTCGTAAGCCTGATTGGTAGGTTCGGCTGCAAAGCGTTCCACCCATTCCGGTTTCGGGGGTAGTCCTGTCAAGTCAAAGCAGAGTCTGCGAACCAAGGTGCGCGCATCTGCTTTCGGCGAGGGGGCAAGTTGTGCTTTGCGAAGCGCAGATTGGACATGTCCATCGATCGCGTTTTTTGCTGGTCGATCATCGTTGACACTGGGGATAGGAGTGTTTCGAATCGGTTGGAAGGCCCAATGCCCTTCCCATTTTGCTCCCTGTTCGATCCAGCGACGCAACAGCGCCCGTTCGTAATCCGAAACGTCTTTGCCAAATTCGGGTGGTGGCATCCGAGTATCGTTGTCCGTCGACTCAATACGCCGGATCATTTCGCTGGCGTTTGGATCTCCGACAACGAGCGGCCCGGGTTTGTCCGAATTGCCATGGAGACCCTCCATGGTGTCGAGCCGAATTTCCGCTTCGCGTGTGTTTTTGTCGGGACCATGGCAGGAGAAACATCGATCCGAAAGAATCGGTCGAATATCCCGATTGAATTCGACTCGGTCGGGCAGCAAGATGGGGTCGGCTGCCGCAGCCATCAGGACGGAAAAAAGCAAAATCGAGTTCATGATTGGGCTGTCAGAGAAAGCAGCATGGAGGGGACGGTCGCAGTCGCAACCAAAATAATCTGGCTCGGATTATCGTTTAGATGCTGCCGCGAAGCAAGTCGTTGCAACGAAGTTGGTTAAGTGTCCATTGGCGGCGTTTTCTTAGGGCACCATTGCAGAAAGAAGCGGCAACTCGCAATATTTTAGATGACCGGAACGCGTTAAACGAGTTAATTGACGGGCTAGCATTGAGCGACCGCCATCTGTTGAGCGACCGGCAGAGATGTTCCGCCCTCTGGGCTCGTCAATCATCGGCAACCCCTTTCTCCCGACGCTCCTTGAGTTTGATCAGCTTTTGGGGCTTGGCTTGCGACGTCACCTGAATCAGCTATCATTTTTCATCCTTGACCGCATCTCGATTGTGCTGAAGCCCAATGTTATCCCTGCTACGGTGATTGAAAGAACAGGAATTGAGTCTTCTATGAGCGGCCACGAAAATTTGCCCATATCTCCAGATGCCATTGTAGGGAACGCCAAAGTTCGATTAGCAAATAGGCTTGGCAAGAGTACGTCTGAATTAATCAGCACAATTGGAGTCAGCGATTTGACTCACAAACTGCTTGAGATGGAAATGGAGCTAATGCGTCTAGAGTTCAAGAATTTTGAGCTTGAACGAGCGTGGAAGCAGAGTGAAAAACGATTCGACGAAGTCCTTGAAGCAACGATGGATGGAGTTTGGAATTGGAAAATCCAAGAAGAAAAAGTTAATTATAGTGAGCAATGGTGTCGGCTATTGGGCTACGAAACCCATGAAGTTACGAACCAGGTCGATTTCTTTTTTTCCTTGCTCCATCCGGAAGATTTTGCTCCGGTAGAAGCCGCGATGCAAAACCATTTTGCTGGTCGAATTTCAGTCAAGCAATGCGAGGTTAGACTGCGCACCAAATCCGGCAAGTATCAGTGGTTCTTGGACCGTGGCAAAGTTGTGGAGTGGGATGATAATGGCAAGCCACTTCGCATGGTTGGTACGATCACATCTATTTCGGATCGCAAAGAAGCAGAGCAAGCGTTGACAGCAAGTGAGCGCGAACTGAGATTGATCGCGAACAATGTCCCGGGGCCTCTCTCTCGAGTCGATCGAAATCAGCGTTATCTATTTGTCAACGATGTGTATCAGAGTATTTTCGGCAAACAGCGATTTGAGATCGTTGGAAAAACGATGGCGGAAATATTACCCCCAGAACTGTACAGACAAGTGCAACCCAATATTGCCAAAGTACTGATGGGAGAGCGAGTCACCTTTGAATCCCATTTTCGCTTTCCGTCGGGTGAAGAGCACTTCACACTGATGAACTACATTCCCGAATTCGACGAACAGAGGAACGTTCAAGGCTTTATCATCGTCGGAGTAAATATCACCGAACGCAAAAAAGTCGAGGAGACACTGCAAGACAGTGAACGTGAACTTAGATTGATTGCCAATAACATTCCTGGTCCTGTTTCTCGCGTGGATAAGGACCTTCGGTACTTGTTCGTCAATAATTATTACCGTCGTTTTTCGGGCATTCCAACCGAACAAATGCTGGGGAGAACAATCGCCGAACTCATTCCGAAAAGCACCTACCAAGCTGCTGAACCCTACATTCAGAGAGCTTTGGCAGGCGAACACGTATCGTTTGAGACCACGATTCAATTCCCCTCAGGTGAAACCGAAATTGGGTTGGTCTACTATGTCCCAGATTTCGATGCCAATGGCGAAGTAAATGGATTCGTGATCATCGGATTGGATATTTCGGATCGCAAAAGAGCGGAAGCGGACAAGGAGGAAGCACTGAATCGAATTCAGAAATTTGCTAGCCGCCTGCCAGGCGCGCTCTACCAGTTCCGCATGAAACCTGATGGCTCAACGAGTTTTCCATACGCAAGTGAGAGTCTGACGAGCATCCTTGGTCTAGACGATGATTACCTGGATAAAAATCCGACGGACGTTTTTGCGAAGAGACATTTTGATGACCACGAATTGATCTTCAATTCCATTCGTAGATCAGCAGAGCAGCTGACTCCTTGGAGCTTAGAATTTCGTATTATTCAGCAAGATGGATCAATACATTGGATTTCCGGCAATTCGATTCCTGAACGAGAAGAAGATGGTTCCACGCTATGGCATGGCTATATCACAGACATCACAGATCGAAAACATGCTGAGTTCGAATTGCAAATTGCCAAGGAAAAGCTTGAGCAGGCTCAGGCGGTAGCGCGCACAGGAAACTGGTCGTTCGATGTTGCGACCGGGCAAACGCATTGGTCTAAGCAGATGTATACTATCTTTGGCAGATCGCCCGATTTGGGGGCTTTGGCTTATCCGGAAGTGTATGATGCGTACCACCCTGATGACATACCTTTGCTAGATTCCGCGTTTCTCGAAACGATGACTTCAGGTACCTCGTATTCCTTGGTACAGCGAATCAAGAACAAATCGGGCGGCTATCGATTTGTTCGATGCGAAGGTCGAGCGAGTCGCGATGAGGTCGGAAGCATAAGCGAGTTGTTTGGAACCGTCACGGATGTGACGGAAGAAATAGATCGCGAGGAAGCTCTGAAAGTTGCTCGCAAGCAGGCCGAAGTGGCGAATCGCGCCAAGAGCGAGTTTCTTGCCAACATGAGTCATGAAATACGTACACCGCTCACCGCCATTCTGGGCTTCACCGAAGTGCTGCGCGATGAAGATTCGGTTAGTAACTCAGGAGAGCGACCGGACAGCCAGATCGATCGCTCTCAAACCATCGATACGATTACCAATGCAGGCAACCACCTTCTAGCAATTATCAATGACATTCTCGATCTGTCCAAGATCGAGGCCGACATGGCAACCTGCGAGAGCATCGATACTTCGCTCATCGATTTACTGCGTGACATGGAAGGATTGGTCCGGTCCACGGCAAAGGGCAAAGGCATTGAATTGACCGTGGTCTACCGGTCGCTCGTACCCAACCGAATCTACAGTGATCCGGGCCGATTGCGTCAGATTCTTTGGAATTTGCTCGGCAATGCGATCAAGTTCACTGAGGAAGGCAAAATATCCCTCAACATCTCGATGGGTATTTCCGAGTCTACGCCACATTTAGAAATCGAAGTCGAAGACACTGGACGTGGCATTCCAGAAGATAAAATCGAAAGATTGTTCCAACCGTTTGTGCAAGCAGACAATTCCGTAACACGCACTCACGGTGGAACCGGGCTAGGGTTGCACATTAGTAAGCGTTTTGCCAACCTTATGGGAGGTGATGTAACGCTTGTTCGTTCCCAATTCGGTAAAGGCTCTTGTTTTCGGCTATCGATTCCTGTGGAGTTGCCGGACGGTTCATGTTGGGTTGATCAAAACTACTTACCCAAACCGATCGAGGCCAATCCTACGATCCACGACGCGATACAACTGGATGGTCGCATCCTGCTGGCCGAAGATGGCATCGACAATCAAAAGCTCATTGCTTTTCATTTGCGCAAAGCGGGGGCAATGGTAGAGGTTGCGGAAAACGGACGAATCGCACTGGAAATGATTGACACCGCTGTTAACAACCGAGAACCATTCGATCTTTTGCTTACCGACATTCAAATGCCTGAAATGGACGGATACCAGCTGACTGAAACCCTGCGTGCGCGAGGTTCGCGCATGCCCATCGTTGCGTTGACCGCTCACGCTTTGGTCGATGACCGACATAGGTGCATTCAAGCAGGCTGCAATGATTATGAAAGCAAACCAATTGTCAGAGCAAAGCTCTTGGCTGTCTGCAAAAAATGGTTAACGAGCGATTAGTCGTCCGTCCCCAATTTAGACAGGAAAATGGATGACAGAAAATGAAAGGGTTGATTTTCCTGTCGTTAATTTTCCTGTCATTGATGTTGGGCTCTGCGTTTCCATCCTAGGTAAGCGTGGTACTCACTTCAGAACCGTTGAGAACAACAGTTCTAATCTTCTTGTGCCTCAATCGCGGCCGATTTCTGACGTGGCCTTTGCTATATTGGAGCAAGTTCAGTGTCGAACAATTGTCCCAATTGTCCACATCCTGCGTCTCCATCGCAAAGCACAAAGCTCAGCATTACTTCTGTGTTCTGGCGATTGTTTGTGTTGGACCAGCACGCGTCGTCTCACTTCGGAACAGTTGAGGACAACTGTTCTACACTCTTTTTATCCTCACTCATCGCCCGAAAACCAATCGATCCTAAACTCTAAAACATGCAAACGCCCCTAACTCGAGCCATCGTGTTCTATTTCACGATGGTATGCCTTTTGTTTCCTATAGGCTTCTTTGCCTTTTGGGGAGCCAAGTATGCTCGTCCCAACTTTGGCTCAAGTTGGCTTATCAAGGACGGTAATCGGCAGCTAGTAATTTTGAACAACAATGTTTCAGCCCGCTTTTTTCAGTACTATTGTTCCGACCTCGAAACGGGGGCTACCCAGGCGAAGGTGTTGGGACTGAGACATAAGGTTCTAAAGGGAAACGGTATTGGTACCAAGGTATGGCTGATCGGAGAGACGAGCAAGAATCAATATGCAACGCAATTTGCGGACCTGGCAAACGACGATGAACCTGTTTTGCACAAGTTGGACACAGCAATAAAGTCGGAACTTGACGGCATGATGGGCATGATCGAAAACCGCCTCATGCGTGTTCGATCGGATCAACTTGAGTTGTTCGATCTCCTTAGTGTTTCTGTCATCGACTCAATTCCATTACCGGTTCAAAGCGTTTATGAGATTGATTTCATCTACAACTCGTATCGCTTTCTGTTAGTCAGCAAGCCAGATCCAACTTCCACATTGCGGGAAGTGCATCTCATGGAAGTGACTGACGGACGGTTACGGCAGATTGCCAATTGGAGCGATCTGCACAGTCTAAATCAGAGCATTGGCGAAGCACATTATGTGACAAGCCTGATGGCGGATGGATCAAGCATAGAGGTCAGGAACACAAGCAACGGCGAAATTGTAGCGAAGTACCCCGTGCCACAAGATCCATCACTGGTATTACCAATGGCATCTTTGGATGTCTCAAGCTGGCAGAAAAGTTGGCTCCAGTGGCGAGGGATTCCAACGCTACCTGTGGACATTTTGACCGGCCAGACACTGCCGATTCCTGTGGGGTCCGAATTGATTGAACAAGACTTCGTCCGCAATCGCTTGATTGTCATGCGAGAGAAGACAAACAAGGCATCTGGTTGGGACTGCGTTCTGCTGGATAAAACCACTGGCGAGGAGTTGAGCCGATTCGACATCGCGAAGGAAAACTACATTTCCAAGAGCGCCTTGGGCGGAGCCTTTCTCGACGATGCAAATCGACTTGTGATGACGACACGTGATTGCCGAATCCTTGTCTACGATTTGAACTCGGGCAAACTAGTTCGCAATATCGATCCGTTTTTTTGGTCCGACTGGTGCTCGCGCTGCGTGATCCTTGCATTCACTGTTTGGTGTCTTGTTTGGTTGTTTGGCTCAGTCAAGTTTCATCCGCATGGTTGGCTGGATTTTGGTATCTGTTCCGGACTGGTCGTCGCGTATCATGCGAATCTCGATTACACAGATTTCATCGTCTGTGTGGGGATTTTCGCTGCGTGGGTTCTTGCTGCCGTCGCCTGGCTATTGTTTGGCAAAGCTCGTTGGTCGCTTCGATTTCAACCGTTGCTTTTGCTTGTCGGCGTTACTTCCGGAATCATGAATGTCTTGCCAATTGACGGCAATGAGAAGGTCGTACCCTTTTTCTTGGGCGGACTTTTCGTGCTAGCGGTGATCTATCTTGCGGTGCTGACGCCGCTTCGATGGTTTCGTTTTCGATTTGAGTGCAACCGCAGCGACAAGCAGTTGTTGAAAGGAGCTGCAAAAAACAAATTGCAGTCGATTGCTCTTCGAGATCTATTCTGCTTGACCATCGTCTTCGCGTTTCTATTCTCGATCTTCCGGCTGTTTCCATCCTTTGGTTGGGACGCCATCAAGATGCGAGATTGGATTGTCATTTGCATCATTATTGGTTGGGTTGCGGCTGCAAGTCTGTTTGCGATGTGGGTCGGATTTAGCCAGCGATCTTGGAAACTGCGTTGGGGCATTGCATTGGCTGTAGACATTGGCTTAGCAGTGTTGATAGCAATCGCCGGCGGAGATCTGTTTTCAGCGGAACTCTCATACTCGGCGTTTTTAACAGCGTTGTTTGGCTTTTATGCCTATCGATTGAGGGGCTGGCGATTGACTCGCTTAGCATGTCAAACAACGAACACATTGGCTACGTTTCAATAGTCGCGTCGGGGAAGTGCAAGTTTTGGCAGGTCACGTTTCCCGATAGTGACTATTGATATTTGTCGCTTTGTGCGGCTCGGGCTTGTCCCGACCGGACGCCGCTTTGGTGTTCTAATGGGCCGCGTGACGAATCCGGGGGCGTGCGATCGGGCGGAGTGAATCTAGAACTCCAAAGCTGCGGACGGAGGGGCAAGCCCCGGCCGTCCTGAAATGCTTCGCAGCGTTGCCGTTTCAGGGCGAGGGGAGCAAAGTTATGGGATGTGCTTGTCTATGCGTGTTGCAGTGGAGTGATTCGGACGCGGAGGACTTGGCGTGGCGTCGCCTGGGAGACCGAGAACTGGTATTTGCCGATCTTGGTCTTTGCGCCCACTTTGGGGATTGTACCAAGCGAGGAAAGCAGCAGACCAGCGACCGTTTCGTACTCCTCTGACTCAGGTAGAAACAGTGCCATTTGGCGATTCGCGGCGGACACTTCCATCACTCCCGCGATACTATAACCGCCGTCCGGATCCTCCACAAACATCGGCAACGCTTCATCCACATCGAGTTCGTCCGCGATTTCACCTACGATCTCTTCCAACGCGTCTTCGATGGTCGCAACACCCAGCGTTTGCTGAAACTCATCTACAACGATTGCCATGTGACTTCGACGAAGCAGGAAATCTTTTAGCAGCTCGTCGATTTGTCGGGTCGCAGGGATCATCCATGTCTCTCGCAAAATCTTCCGCAATATCGAGACGTCTCGAGGCTGGTCTGGATTTTGCAACAGCGTCATCAAGTCCTTGACGTAAAGAATGCCGACGATGTTGTCCAGCGAGTCTTCGTAAACCGGCATGCGAGTTCGCCCTGAAGCGACAACTGCCTCGGTAACTTGTTGCCAGTCCCAATTCATATCGATCGCATCGATCTGGCTTCGAGGGGTCATGATTTGAGAAACCTGACCTTCGTCCAAGTTCATCACGCCCGTGATCATTTCTCGCATGGAGCGCGTCACCAAGCCATCGCGTTCGCCAGCCATGATCATCTTGCGAACTTCGTCTTCGAGCGACTCTTCCTCCACCCGATCTTCGACGCGACGATCGCTCAAGCGATGACCGACGGCTAAAAAGAGATGCTCTAACGCTCGAAAGGGACGGGAGAGCACGTTGATCGCATGCCAGTACCACCATGTGTGGTAGAGCAGTACGGACGCGCTGTTGCGAACGACGATCTTGGGGATCCACGAGTAGACGCAGGCCAATACCGCCGCCGCGATGATACTGATCGATAGCAACTGGTAAATCGAAATCGGATTCTGCGAATTGGAAAGCCCCCAATGGAACCGGATCGATAGCCAAGTCCCGGCGGAGATGAGCGCGATGCTGCTGCCGAGGATGAACAGGTAGTTGCAGGCTGTTTGCGCGTCATCTTGTTCGTCTAGGATTTTGCCAAAGCGTTCTCGGTTTCCCCGGAGTCGACAATAGGCTTCCAGTGCTCGGCCGCGAAAATGAAGCAGCAAATGGCTACCAAAGCCGCCGATGGCAGCCGCGACCAAGCCAAGCAAAGAGAGTACCAAGCAGCCCGTGTTTTGCATTTTTGTTACAAAGAATTGCAATCGTTAGCCTCACCCAATGCAAGGCATTCCGCCGACGTCTATTGTAGATCAATTGCCCGCAATTGTTCACCAATCGACCGAAACTTTTGGCAAGCATCACGTTTGACAGTCAGCCGCAGGCGTACGGTCAAGGGAAATCAAACAATAGCCGTAAAACGTGAGCCGGGGTTCTAGTCGAATGTCGGTTTGATTCTTTGGAGTTTGAGTTACACTACTCATTCCTCAAGGGCTCGCGGGGCATCTGCGAACCGAAATTACCGTCATTCGCAAAAAATCTACCTTCCATGTCAAAAATTCTGCAGTCGCTTCCAGTTGGGAAAAATGTAGGAATCGCTTTTTCGGGCGGGCTCGATACGAGTGCTGCAATCTATTGGATGCGTCAAAAGGGAGCCATTCCCTATTGCTACACGGCTAACCTCGGCCAACCTGACGAAGCCAACTACGACGATATCCCCAAACGCGCGATTGCATGCGGTGCCGAAAAAGCGAGATTGATCGATTGCCGTGAGCTTCTAGTGAAAGAGGGAATCGCTGCGTTGCAATGCGGTGCATTTCATATCACCACAGCTGGCGTTCCTTATTTCAATACAACTCCGATCGGGCGGGCTGTAACCGGAACGATGTTGGTCCAAGCCATGAAGCAAGATGGTGTCAATATTTGGGGGGATGGCAGCACTTACAAAGGAAACGACATTGAACGTTTCTACCGCTACGGCTTGCTCGCGAACTCCGAACTGCAAATCTATAAGCCATGGTTGGACGAGCAGTTCAATCGCGAGCTAGGTGGTCGCAAAGAGATGTCCGAGTTGCTGGAGAAGGCTGGACTCGCATATCACATGAGCAAAGAAAAAGCCTATTCGACCGACTCCAATATTTGGGGCGCGACACACGAAGCCAAAGATCTCGAGATGCTGGATAGTGGCATCAAGATCGTCTCGCCAATCATGGGTGTACCGTTCTGGAAATCAGACTGCGTCGTTCCCGCCGAGACGGTTTCAGTTACTTTTGAGGCCGGCGAACCAGTCATGCTCAACGGCAAAACATTTGCCTCGCAAGTCGATATGGTCCTTGAGGCGAATGCGATTGGTGGCCGGCATGGATTGGGGATGTCCGACCAAATCGAAAACAGAATCATCGAAGCCAAGAGTCGCGGCATCTACGAAGCTCCTGGCATGGCTTTGCTCTTCATCGCTTACGAACGCTTAATCACCGGCATTCATAACGAAGGGACCATGGAGCAATATCGGGACATGGGACGCCGCTTGGGGCGACTGCTGTATGAAGGTCGCTGGTTTGATTCGCAAGCCATCATGCTGCGAGAAACGTTGCAACGTTGGGTCGCCAAGGCGATCACAGGTGAAGTCGTCTTGGAGCTGCGGCGAGGAAACGATTACTCCATCATGGACACCCGTAGCCCGAACCTCACTTATAAACCCGAGCGACTCACCATGGAAAGCGGCCAAGGCGAGTTCTCACCAACCGATCGCATCGGGCAATTGACTATGCGAAATCTTGATATCGCAGATTCTCGCGACAAGATTAGCGTTTACCGAAGCGTCGGAATGCTTACGTCCGGCGGAAGCGATTCGATCAAGCTGCTAGAGTAGAACTCTCAACCCATTCATTACTCGAGGCGAGGCTCCAGCCGAACCTCCGAGCCCTCAGCTTTCCCCCACATTTCCAGACAGATTTTGTACTCGTACTCAATGAAATGGTACTCGTTCTCGTCCTCGATTGTCCAATAGATCGAGTACGAGTACTGCCCTTCGGGCGGAGTACGAGTACGAAAAACCTAAGGGAATTGAAACATGATGTTCGAAGATGTGTGCGTAAAGACGAACCTTTGCGCCCCCAGCTCTGCAGGAGCCTCGGTCTCCCGAAGACATTAAAGCTTGCCTAACGCGGACCATGCGTATTTCCGGACTCCTCTTCATATACCGCTCCCGGATAATCGATCTACAAGCTATCGGATGCGCATTTGGAAGATACGCTAGCAAAGGGTCGCAACGCAAAGTTGACGCAGATGGCAAGGTCAGGGACAGGCAGAAGAGTCAGGGACGCAAAGGACCGAGTATTTCGGTTTCTATTCGCGTTTTGGCTCGTGTCGTGTATCGCCTCGCCAAGACTTGCGTTTGCTCAAACCACCGGGTTGGCCAGCGAAAGGCATTCCCAAAATCGAGGCATGTTCCTCGTCAGCTCTTCCCTGCCTTATTCGATCCCCGCGCCTTTCGAGGCCGAAACAACGTCGCTGTCGGCGAAGCAGATTGGTCAGATTGCTGCTGAACGATGCGGGCCAGCAAACTTGGTAACGGCGGATTCCAAGTCGCGGTCGATTCAGGCGTTTTCGCGATGCAATGAGAGCGAGTCCACGTTTGAGGTAATGCGATTGTTTCAGTTGGCGGTTGCCTATCGATTGAAGCAAACGGCATCAAGCAACGCGATGAAGCTCCACTATGGCATTGCGGCATGTTTGTATGCGGATCGGACAATGCTCGAGACAATGGAACTGCTTGGACAACAAGAAAAAGCGCAAGCTGCACTGGTCGAGAAAGGGATACCGATCCCTGACCCTTTGCTTGTGCAGCGGCTCAAGATTCAATTGGATGATAAGCGGCTTGAGAATCAGTCCAAGCTCGCGTTGCTTCGAACCCAACTCGCAGCTCTTGTTGGTACCGAAAACGCTTGTCGTCACGCTCCGATGGAATCGAAAGAGATTGTCCCGAGCGATCAGGATGTTTGTGAGCATATTCAACAAGCGTTGCGATGTCGCTGTGATATCCAAACGCTGATTCGACTGCGAAAAACGGTCGATGCAGAAACGCTCACCGTTTGGGACGGAATCGGCGCGATGCTGAGCGGTGTGCCAGCTTTGCCCCAGCCCAAGCCGTTCTGGTCCAAATTGTTTCGAACCAAGCGCAGCCAAGCCGAGATTCAATGCGCGGTGGCCGCACGATTGTCGT
>CANHVO010000055.1 GCA_947463915.1 Planctomycetaceae bacterium | reverse complement strand
CCATCGACCTCGTGCCATCGACCTCGTGCCATCGACCTCGTGCCATCGACCTCGTGCCATCGACCTCGTGCCATCGACCTCGTGCCATCAACCTCGTGCCATCAACCTCGTGCCATCAACCTCGTGCCATCAACCTCGTGCCATCGACCTCGTGGCCATCGACCTCGTGGCCATCAACCCCGTGCCATCAACCTCGTGCCATCGACCTCGTGGCCATCGACCTCGTGGCCATCGACCTCGTACAAAACCCCTCCAACGGTTGCGCAAAAACCAAATGTCTAAACAACGAACCTAGCAACCCAAAAACGGCAAAACCGTTCTAAGGTTGCTAGGGTTCAATCAATCGTTGAATCGCTTAGCTAGTTCAAAATGTAATTACAACCCAACCCAACCAAATGAACAGCGAAGAAAAACCGAACCGCGTTCAAACGTTCGGTGTGATGGCAAAGAAGTATTGAAGATGCTTCCATTCGATCCTCAATACCCCTTTCGATCTTAGGAACTTGGCTACACGGATAGGGTGATTCGCGACGTAGTCGCATTGGGCATGGAGGTAGTTCAACTCATCTCCTGATGAAGTCTCTAAACAATGCGACCACAGCGCCAATCCGTACCCCATTTGCTTTATAGATTGCTCTTGATCATTCACGTAAGTAACTCGTCGTTAAGTGAAATGCCCTTGTAGCAATTTCTTCGGGTGTCACCATCGCGAGGCCGAAACTCTCGCACGTGAGGGTAAGCGGCGATAAGGTCACGGGCGAATACCTCTCGACCACATGCCGAATGTCCTGTTCGTTTGCACCATGCTTGGTACACCATGTACAAGCCATCCTTGGCGACGACCTCGTCGAATCCTATTCGGCACTCATCACGCACAAAACAAGCGATTGGCGAACCAAGCTCGGTAAGTTGGTCTATCATGTCACGCGAATAATCAGGGGGAGCGAATCTACCGCGTTCGCGTAGTCGCTTAAGTCCGTCTATTGCCCACCAAAAAATACCGTGTAACTCGGCTGTAAGTTTGCCCTCTAAATCATGATCTTCTTTACCCAAAAAGGAGTTTTCAGTTTTCAGAACGATAAACCGATTTGCAAGGGCGGTCGATGCTTCATTGAAACGAGGCAAAAGATTGCTTAGCATCATGATTCGAGTGCCAAGGCATACATCTATCGGGTCACGATACTTGCGGTCGATCTGAATAGTATCGCGCCCCGAAATGCTCAACAATCGTTCGACCAGCGTTGTTTGGTTTACCTTGCCATCAAGTCTCGCATCGCCAATAACGGAAAGCGATTTGCCGATGAGATTTTGCAATCCGAATTGGCTGGACAATGCCGCAAGTGTAGGGCTCGCAACATTGGCCATTCCCACAAGCATAGATTGCACTCGGGCAACAGTAGTTTTTCCCGAACGCGGTGGGCCAATCAGCAAGAGCATTTTTTCCAAACGATTATCGCCGCTGAGAACATAACCAAACCACTCTTGCAAAGTCTCTTCAGCAACAAAATCCAAGCTGAAAAGATCGGTCAAAAACATATCCCAGTTAGGGCATGGTGTACGATCAGGCTTGATGTCGAAATCCAGTCTTGAAGTACAAAAGAAATTTGGGGACGATGGTCTAAAGGAGTATGGCTCGTCACGCATCAAGCCGGCAAGGTGCACGATAGCACGCGGTGTAGCGATGCAATCCGCGGCATCCCATCGATTGTCGCCGCTAACCGTCCAACACGGTGGCGATGAACGAGAAGGCAAAATGGATATTGCCATCATTTGACCAACGACGTTTTCTACGTGTGACTTTGTTACGTTGGCATAGTCATCATTTAAAAAGCAATAGACCATGGACCGTATCGCATCGCCTGAAAGCTCGCGATAGCAACCGTCAACCCAACTCCAGAACACGCCAGACCAATATCGAATTGTATGGCATGAAAGCAACTCTTTCGCCGATTCATTGCAATCGATTTTGGTCGCTGGTCTCTTGCTCCCGTAGGCTGCTCGCAAATCATCCCAACTCCATTTGCATCGGTCATGCAAGCACCCCGCGCTTATGGCCCCATTTGGAAGCTGCAAAAGGTATGGGGCGATATCAGCATCGTGGGGGCAATCGTTTTTTGCACAAGGCAAAGGGAGGGACGGGAAGGAATAGACTCGTGATCCGTCCGGCTTTTCTTTGGGGTTCGAAATGCCTAACCCCTTTGCCCTCGCTTGGTCAATCCAGCGGTCTAGCCATAGACGACTTTTCACCACTGCCGATCCACTCGAATTCTTATTGTTGTCATCGGTTGGAACTGGACACATTGCGGCAAGCTCTTGCAACTTTTCAACCGAGACAACCTGTAACGGCGAATCCGGTCGTATGAACCAAGATTGCCTATGGGGTCGCTTGTCGGTCGAATCTCCTTTCGCATTGATTGTTCCGATAAGTCGAATTACCCGCGATGCGTTAAACATCGTCTCATCTACGTGGCAATGCTCGACTTGGCATTTTGCGTTCAATGCTTTAAGGCATCGCTCAATTAGTACCTTGCTTGGCTCGTCGTTGGGCAAATCGATATTGAAAATAGAGTAGTCGCCATTGCCGCTAAAGCACTGCAGCGGCTCAGGCCATCCGAGCCCTCTCAGGAACTCGCGTACCTTATTGCCAAATGCTCTCGCCCTCTCGACTTCCCCATCAGTTGCGGCATACTTTGCCGCTGGCAACGCTCTTCCATTGTCGTCAAGACGTGTAGGATCGCTATCGATAACAAAGTTTGTTCGACGAACGGTATCGGCGTCGGTGATAGTCGTTTTCACCGCTGCAAGGATTCGGTGATTAGCTCTCGCAAGCCAATCGTCAGATACTGGATTGAGCGAAACATATTGCCCTGGTGGGTTACACTCGGCTAGCTGTTTTAGAGAAGTAACTAGTCTCTGATCATGCATTGAGAAGTAGCCGGCGTGGGTGCCTAGCTTGTTAGCGCCAGGCCATTGCTGCGTTTCGAAAGCCCTCAACTCAAAGCAACATGATGCCTCAGTAGGATGCAAAATTTGGAGGAACTCGGTTGCTGAAAAAGACTGGTTGATCATGACGCCGCCCCCGGCGGTAAGTCCACCATCCAGCAAGCTTGATTTGTTTTGGTTAGTCCCTTCCCAACTCGCACAAGCCTGCCCCGCTGAAGCATTTTGGTAACACACGGTGCAACTTGGTTGATGCCTAGGCCCAAATCAAGGGAAAGCCCTTGAGCACTCGCCACGCCAAAAAGGCCTATGTGCTCAACGATTTGTCTCTCTCGCTTGGACCTTGATTTCTTGGCTGACTCAAGTGCGTCTAATGAGTTCTGGTCCATTGCGACCGACGAATGTATAATCATGTTGAATCTCCCAAAAACCCTTAGCGACCCATCCCCATGTTTCGCTTTGGGTTTTTTCGTTTGAGGCTAAGAAAAAATTGCGTCAAGTTCGGCGTCGGCTCGCGCGATGGAGGCGGCTCGTTGCTTGTCAGTAACTTCTGTTCGCTCGTTCCGCTTGCTCGTTGCGTTGGTGCAACTTTCGCAAAAATCCAAAACATCCTGCACGCTACACAAACGTCTTCCACCTAGCATGGTCGTTCGTAGATAGACCCCATGACGCCCACGTTGCGCCCATCGCAGCCCAGTAGCCAAATGGACTCGTCGCCCCGTCGCCGCCTCGATAGCGGTTACTAGTGGCATTAGATTTGATGAATGCATGTTTTTCGTCCTCCAAAAGGTAAACAAGAAGTATGCAATACATGCTTACGATTGCCGACGAATGATCAAGAACGCTAAAAAAAGATTGGCTATATATACACGTGCAACTTCAAAATACATCGATTATTTTTCGTACCCACAAAACGAAAAACGCCACCCTTTTGGATGGCGTTTTTCGTTGTTAGGCAAATAGATGGACTGGAGTTTATCCGATCAGTTTTGCAGCTTTCTCGGCGCGTCCCCTTGCTTGCTCAGCATATCGTAGGGTGATTTGTGCATCGGAGTGACCAAGAACAGCACAACTCGTTTCCAAGTCAAACTCACTTCGCAATTTTGTTGCGGCGGAATGTCTTAGCTGATGAGGGTGCCAATGTTGGATGCTGTTCGATTCGCAAGTTCTCGCGATGCAACGGCGGTACGAATCTTTCGTGTACTGCATCCCCGGTTTCAACTTTGGTTTTTTGACCACGTTTGATCCTGGTACGTTTCCACAAGACATTGGCGTTATTCGTTCCTCATGTTGTTTGGCCCTTCGCTTCTTTTCCGAATCGCATGGGCGAAACAAGTTTTCATCAGGACCTCGTAGGAGATATTTTGCTAGGATCGCTTGGCACTTAGGGCCAATGAATAGCGTCCGTGTTTTTCCTCTGTGCTTAGTCTTGTGGTGTTCTATGGTAGCGGTCCAAATGTCTTTGGAGCGGTCAATATCCTTCGGCCTAAGTCCGCAAATCTCGCTCGACCTCGCGCCGGTTAGCAGTTGCACACGTACCATATCCGCCACGGTTTCAGGCAAGAGCATGAGAGTGGCATCGACTACCTTCTGATCGACCGGCTTGATAGGTGCCGTCTCTCTGGCCTTGGTTCTGCCCGCTTCTAGTGCCGGTATGAGTCGTAGCGACTCGTGCACATTCGCAGGTATCAGCCCCTCCGATGCAGCCCACCTGAACATGGCAACGACTCGCTTCATCGATTCGTTAATATAGTTTCGACTTCGGGTTTCTCCCGTTATCAGATTCTTTTGAGCAACGATTTTTTCGCGAATCGCTCGAAACTGCAAAACACCAAACTCCGATGCGATGCAGTCAGCGTAAAGGCTTCGGACTGGTTTGAGGGCAAGCTTCACGCGGGCTACTTGCTTGAGGTTCTTTCCGTAATGCACTTTGCAGTGCCGTAGATAGCCGGCCATGACTTCAGAAACGGTCAACCCGTCTTTCGGTAGTCCAAAAAGCTTCGGATCACTAGCGACATACTCTGCCAGCAGTCGCCTGTAGAGTTTTCTGCTTTCCGGTGATCCATGCGGACCAAGATAGTGGTCTTTGTAGTTGAGAGTGACGACTGCTTGCCCACTTCGCTTGTGCAGCCGATAACCAGGAATTCTTGCCATTTCGAACGCTCCTCTAAAATGAAACCCGGTAAATACCGGGTTACGGTCTCAGAAAAACAGCGCTCGAAGGAACTCCCTTCGGTTAGTTTCGTCAATCAAATCGCTGGTGAAAAATAAAATCGGGCCGGCGGGATTCGAACCCACGACCTCTACCACCCCAAGGTAGCGCGCTAGCCAGGCTGCGCTACGGCCCGATTTTTGTCTGGTGCGACTGTTGCCAGCCTCTTCAGACGCACGAAGTGTAACGGATACCCGCCCGCTCGCCAAGGTTCACTTCAGATTCCTTCCGCTTCACTTCTTGACTTGTGTTACCCCCGCTTTTTGCTTATCAAAGCCACTATTCAATTCAACTTATGCCGCAAATCCCTTGGAATTTGCTGAATCACTCCACCTGCAAACTAGCCAACTTCCTATGGCCTCTGATACTGCAACCAATACCGAACTTCTTGCCATCGCAAAACAAATTGCCATATCCTTGTCGATTTCTGAACGACAGGTGCAGGCGACCATCGAACTGCTCGATGCTGGAAACACAATCCCCTTTATCGCCCGCTACCGAAAAGAAGCCACCCAAGGCCTCGACGAAATGGCGCTTCGCGCTATCGAAGATGCCCTCGAAAAAGCTCGCGAACTGGCCGCCCGCAAAAAAACCGTCCTCAAAACCATCGAAGAACAAGGGCTCCTTACCGACTCCCTCCGCAAACAAATCGCCGCTTGCACCGACTTGCCAACTCTCGAAGCTATCTATCTCCCTTTTAAACCCAAACGTCGTACCCGCGCCACGATCGCGCGCGAACGCGGCTTGCAACCTCTGGCCGATCTACTCCTCAGCCAAAAAGCACTTGGACGCCCCAAACAAGATATCCTCAAACAATACGTCAATCCCGAACTCGAAGTGCCCGACGCTACGACCGCTCTCCAAGGTGCCCTCGATATCGTCGCCGAGTCCTGGGCCGATCAAGCTACCACGCGAACTTGGCTGGCGAAAGAAGCCAAGTCCCGAGGCCGCGTTACTTCACAAATCAAACGTGGCAAAAAAGAAGAAGCCGCTAAATTCGAAATGTACCACGAGTTCGGCGAACCAGCCGCCAAAATTCCATCCCACCGATTGCTCGCGATGCTTCGCGGCGAAGCCGAAGGAATGCTCCGTATCGGAATCGAAGTCGACAAAGAACAGACAGTAGCCCAACTCAAACAACAACTCGTTACCAATCGCCAATTTGAATTCTACGGCGATCTGCTCACTGCCGTCGAAGACTGCTGTGAACGACTTCTCATGCCTGCTACCGAAACGAACGTTCTACAGGAACTCAAAGAGAAAGCCGACGAAGAAGCGATCGCTGTCTTTGGAAAAAACCTCCGCGAACTATTGCTCGCTCCGCCTGCTGGTCCCAAGGTCACGATCGGCATCGACCCTGGCTTCCGCACGGGATGCAAAATTGCGGTTGTCGATGGCACTGGCAAATTCCTTACCAACACAACTATCTATCCCACCCCGCCACAAAATGATACCGAGGGGGCCGGAAAAATACTTCTGGGGTTGATCCAAAAATACAAAGTCGAACTCATTGCCATCGGCAACGGCACCGCATCGCGCGAGACGGACGCTTTTGTTGCGGGCGTGCTACGGCAACATGATTTGAAACTCACGAAGGTGCTCGTTAGCGAATCCGGTGCGTCGATCTACTCGGCAAGCGAACTAGCCGCTCGCGAGTATCCCGATTTGGATCTGACCGTTCGCGGAGCAATCAGTATCGCTCATCGTTTGCAAGATCCATTGGCGGAGCTTGTCAAAGCCGACCCGAAGTCCATCGGTGTGGGCCAATATCAACACGATGTCAATCAAAAACTCCTACGAAAACGTTTGGATCGCGAAGTTGAGTCGTGCGTTACCAGCGTTGGCGTCGATCTCAATATGGCAAGCGCTTCGCTGCTATCGCACGTTGCTGGCATCGGTCCGAAGCTTGCCGAAAACATCGTCCAGTATCGCGACGAAAATGGTCGTTTTGAAACTCGCTCTCAATTGCTTAAAGTTCCTAAGCTGGGTAGCAAGGCGTTCGAACAAGCCGCAGGTTTTTTGCGAATACGCGATGGCAAACAACCATTAGACAACTCGGCTGTCCATCCGGAAAGTTACGCCATCGTCGAGCGGATGGCCAAGCAACTGAAGGCGGATACCAAATCTCTCGTGGGCAACGCTACTCTCGTGCACAAGCTTGCACCGAAAGACTTTGTCGATGAAACGTTTGGATTGCCAACAATCAACGACATCCTGCAGGAGCTTGCCAAACCAGGACGCGACCCTCGAAGTGAGTTTCGTGTCGTTCAGTTTTCCGAAAGCGTGCACTCGATGAGCGATCTCAAACCCGGGATGGTACTCGAGGGCTCTATTACCAACGTGACACACTTCGGAGCATTTATCGATATCGGCGTCCATCAAGATGCCCTCATCCATATTTCGCAATTGGCGGATGTGTACGTCAAAGACCCCAGTGAAATCGTCGCAGTGGGGGACATTCTGAAAGTGAAAGTGCTGGAAGTGGATATCGATCGCAAACGGATCGCGGTGACTCGCAAGTTCTAGGGCAAAAGTGCTGCTGGTCTTTCCAAGCCATGATTTATAGCTGGATTCGTGAGACTTCAGTCGGTTCGAAATTCTTACGAATTTAGTTTGCTCGGAATTCTTACGAATTCCGCTACGGTAGTTTTCATAATGCTCTTCGTCGCTGAACACAATCGCCCAGCAAAGAGCCTTGCTACACTTAGCGAGCCCCCCCGAGCCGCCAATAATCCTGGCTAAGCACTGGTTTCTACTCTGCGCTCAGATCAAAATGGGAATCGATTTTGAGAGTTACTTCCCCGATTGAGGTTTGTCCGAGATGGTATTTTATCTGACGAAGTTGGCCCGAGTCTGCGTGTGCGGAGTTTTCGCATTAGGTGTGTTTTCCGCTCCCCTATTGGGGCAAGAAAAGCCTGCTACAGATGCCAAAAAGGGGAAAGAGGCTGGCGACAGCAAGGAAAAGAAATCGGAAACCGAAAAAGACCCTGCAAAAAAAGAATCCATCGTTACCACCAAGCATTCGATTGTAATCGATGGCAAGACGGTAGCCTACGAAGCGATGGCGGGCAAATTACCGATCAAGGACGACGCTCAAAAGTCGAAAGCTGATATGTTCTTCATCGCGTACACGCGAAGCGAGGTCAAGGAACTCGGCCAACGGCCCGTTACTTTTTGTTTCAACGGTGGCCCGGGCAGCAGCAGCGTTTGGTTACACCTAGGGATGCTCGGCCCAAAGCGTATTCGGTTCCCGGATGATGCAACGCCGCTGCGGGCTCCTTATTCGCTTGAGGAAAACTCGTTGAGCTTGCTCGACGTAACCGATTTGGTTTTCATCGATCCGGTTAGCACTGGATATTCGCGCCCTGCCGACGGGGAAGAAAAATCGCAATTCCATGGCTACGAGGAGGACCTGCGAAGCGTTGGGCAGTTTATTCACGATTGGACCACCAAGTACCAACGTTGGTTGAGTCCCAAGTTTGTGCTCGGCGAAAGCTACGGCGGAGTTCGTGCCGCAGGCTTGTCCGGCTATCTGCAAGATCGATACTACATGGAGCTCAATGGTGCGATCATTGTTTCGGGCGTCATCAATTTTCAGACACTTCGATTCGGCGGCAGCAACGACTTGCCATATATCACCTTCTTGCCGACCTATGCCGCTACGGCTTGGTATCACAAAGTGCTTCCGGCGGATTTGCAAAGCCAATCGCTTGAGGTAGTGGTGAAGCAGGCGGAGGAATTTGCTAATGGACGCTATGCGGCAGCCTTGCTCAAGGGGACATCGTTACCTGCCGAAGAGTTTCGCGCAGTGGCTGAGTTGCTGTCTCGATACACGGGACTTTCCAACAGCTTTGTGACAAAGTCTAAGTTGCGCATCGACCAAGACCGGTTTGGAAAAGAGTTGCTGCGGTCCAAGAGTCGGACAGTAGGTCGATTCGATAGTCGCTATGTTGGCATCGATCGCGATGATGCAGGTGCCGGTTACGAATACGATGCGAGCGGGGCGGCGATCTTCGGTCCATTTACGGCAACGTTCAATGATTACGTTCGACGTGAGCTTGGATTTGAAGAGGACCGAGTCTATGAAATCCTAACGGGCAACGTTCAGCCATGGAGCTACAAGCGGTTCGAGGGGCGTTACGTCGATGCAACGGAGACGCTGCGAAAAGCCATGACCGCCAATCCTTACTTGAAAGTCTTTTTGGCCTGCGGCTATTACGATTTGGCGACGCCACATTTTGCGATGATGAACACGACTGACCACCTGTTGTTGGAGCCAGCACTCAAGAACAACATCGACTATCGTTTTTACGAAGGTGGGCACATGATGTACATCTACCAACCCTCGATGGTCAAACTGCGGGAAGACTTGGTCAAGTTCTATGAAAAGGCTGTTGTGCCAACCGCGAAATAGCCCCGCCGTGGTGTGGCGTTGAATTTCGCCTGTGAGAGTAGAGGAAGTTGTAAAACTTCCTGGAGTTCGAGGCACTTCAGGAACTCTCACGAGACTCCAATACTTGCTAACTCAATGCCATTCGAAGTAGCCACGACGTGGCGTTGAGTTGGTGTTAGCGGACGTGCGAAAGCACTCCGGTGAGTTATCAAATGGCTGCGATTCCCTAATGGATCTTCACCGGACGTCTCGTGGATTGTTGATCTAGTCGTTTAACAGCCAGCCGTAGGCGTACTGCCCAAGGAAGTCGGTACGCCTACGGCTGACTGTTAAACGAAGTCCTGGCACCGGACGGCTCGCGTCGTTCCGCTATTTCAACGCCATTCGAAGCAGTCGCCGTAGACCCGCCGTGGCTATTGCGAGCTCGTTACCGTGCCTGCAGGAAGGCTGAGAGTATCAGCATTCCTACGATCAGGATTGATAGAGCTCCAAGACCGAGAATGACCCACACAAAGATTGGGATATATGCACGGATGTGCGGCGTTTGCCGCACAATTTCCCGGTATCGTGGTGAGAAAACAACGTTTCCCTTTTCTGAGAAAATGAGATAGAGGGTATAAGCTGCGATGGCTGTTCCGATTGGAAAAGCGCAGAGCCCCAACACGCTAAAAATGCTCCCTCCAATTTTCCCCACATCGGAAAGCTTGTAGAAACCTGTGGAAACCAAGGCGACCAAGCCGCCGACAGTGAAATAGACTGCGGCATAGACCAATGCTGCAATAACAATGGAAAATCCGGCGTTGCCTGTTGCAAAAACAACGACGGCGAAAACCACTGCTAAACTCGCAATTAGCAAATAGAATCCGGCTCCAATGGCATAGAGAAGCCCAAACCCCTTGATTGCCGATTCATGGGACAAGTGGTAGTTGCGTACGGAGATCGCGTCACCAGAAACGCCCATTGCACTTGGGGTGGCGTAACTTGCCGCCGATGGTGAAATTGCATAGGGGTTAAGCGGTTGATTGTAAGCACTCGATACTGGAGCTGGGACCGAGCTCAGCCAATCATCGTTTTCGACGGGCGCAGCCGCTTCACGGACCACTGGCACATTCGGATGTACTTTGACTGGCGTTGCTTTGACTGGCGTTGCTTTGACCGGAGTCGCTTTAATTGGCTTTGCGGTTACAGAAGGAGTCCCTGGTATCACAGTGTTTGGTTGAAGGGTATCACCGGCCTGTGGATTCGGCGCAACAGAGTTTGGCGAGTCATCCGTTGTTTTTTTTGTAACAACCAATGAGGATGGATCGACATATTTTTTGATCTCGAAAACTTCTTTGCAATGGATGCACTTTCCTTTGCGTCCTTCCATTCCCGGTTTGCCTTCAAACAATTGTTGGCAATGGGGACACTGAAACGCAAACGTCATCTGAAGGCTTGCTTCAGCTTCCAAAGCGGTCGCTGAGCCTGGTGGTGCGATGGTGAAGATAAATTTGCAATTCGGACACAAGCCGCGCGTACCCTCCAAAGAAGGGTCGCAGACCAAAACAAACTCGCAGCGAGGGCACGGCACCTCCAGCTTGATCTCAATGGCCTCAGCCTCTTGGTCGGGCACGTTGAGAATGGTCTGGCACTCTGGACACTTGCACTTCTTTCCTTCACTACCGTCGGGGACTCGGACTTGGCGAGTGCAGTTTGTGCATTGAAATTCGATCGGCATTATCTCGGGCGATTCAGGAGAGTACGATGCTATTCGCTGCGAACCGGCTTGAACGGATTTTGGAAACTAGGTCCAAGACATGTGTCTCCCTGCCCTTTACCAACCGCTTGCTGCATATCCCAATTGAGAAAAGGATTGTCGAGCAAGGTAGATACATTCCGACATTTGACTTGAACGGATTGGATCCGTCCGTCGTCAAAGAGAACATTTGCCACGTTCGCTCCGTGCACTGCTTCTAGCTCGTCATCCGCAATTTTGGGTAGCGAGTCCCCCAGTACTGCGAAGTGCGTGCGTCCATTTAAGCTTGGCGTTGTATAGTCCGAATCGACCATGTTTCCAAGGTTGAACGACATATTGCCTCCCACTGTGAATCGAAGTTTTTCTTGTGTTGAAGGGGAAGCCAAAAGGAAATCCTCGACCGACGGTACCTCCTGCCCAACATGCAAGCTCTCCACGGACGGGCACCAAAGCCACTTGGAAGCACCTAAAAGTCCAGCTTCCTTCAATCGCATGGAGTACACACCAGCAAAGGAAAGCGGGCCGCTGACGTCAATTCTTGGAAGCTGACGATCCGGATTGTTCTGAGAAAACAAATTAAACGCATGACCGAGCTCCCGTAAATTTGAGGCACAAGAAGTTCGTCTAGCCGACTCCCGAGAATACCATACGCTAGGAAGCAAAACGGTTAGGATTGCAATTCCGGCAACTAGCGCCACAACACTGTCGATCCAAGCCAACCGCGTGGACCGACTGGACTCGTAGAACGGCTGTGTCATTTTCAATTCTGAGAGCCCAGGCTCTGAATCAGAACCTTGAGACTTTTCGATCATCGCCATCGTCGAAGCTGTCAAGTTGCGGGGCGGTTCTTCAGGTGGCAAGCATGCTTGCATCGGCGAAAGCAAATCACGCAAATCCTGAATTCGCTGCTGAAGAACGGAATCGGACAACGCCAAGGTCTCAATTCGCCATTGCTCGTCCTCTGGTAAAGCCAATAGCAGATACCCTAAAAGGGTTTCGTCAGAAATACTGCTTTTACGACTCATCGAAGCTTTGTCAGGTGTGCAAGCGATTCATAACAAACTATAAGAGCACGTCCATGCTGCAAGTCTACCGCATTACGAATTGCTAGTCGGAGACGAATCATTCATACGCATCCAAATCTGATTCAGTTTACGAATTGCGGTGAAAACTCGACTTTTTACCGTGCCAAGTGGTATCTGGAGAACCTCAGCAATGTCGGAGTACTTCATGCCCTGGTAAAAAGCCAGTTGAATCAGTTGCTGTGTCGGGGCACTGAGTTCTTGTACGGCCGCTCTGACGCGGGCACTCGTTTCGTTAGTCATCGCATTTTCGTCAGGAGGCGTGACGCTTCCCGACAATTGGTTGACCATCGAATCTTCGGAGTCGCCATGCGACATTTTGGCATCGAGACTCGCGACTTGGTGTCGTCGATTGCGGCGCATGTAGTCGATCGCCTTGTTGCTGGCGATGGCATAAAGCCAGGGTCGAAATCGTCGACCGGGTTCGAATTGATCGATTCGCAAATGCACACTCAAAAAGGTTGCCTGAAAGACATCCTCGGCCTGCTGGACGTCGCTCAGGAACCGTCGCAAAAAGGTAAACAACTCACGTTCATATCGCTGAACCAATCTCTCAAAATCTCTAGCATTTCTCGACTCCAAATACGCTGAGACGATCGCCTCATCGGACAGCTCATGCTGATGTGATTGGAAGCCCAACAAATCCAATTCCAAGGGGTCGGTATCCATTTGCGGTTTCATCGTTGTATCTCGATATTCTTGGTATGACGACGAAGTCAGTCGAAAGTCGCAATAGGGTTCGTTTAGGGAAAAGTAGACGCCAAAAAACCGAACAAGGCGGAACACCATTGTAGTCGATCGGTACCTACTAAGTCAAAGTATAGCTGTCGGACATTCGCTGATTCTTCAAAATTGATTGACAGCATTTACGCCAGTGTTAGGCTCTCCATCCACAGATTTTCCAAATCGAGCTAAGGAATTGCGAATGAATCGTGGATACCGTTGGGCGACCTCAGGTGACATAAACGCCTATTTTGGCCTGCTTTTGGACAACATTGCTGGCCTGGTCTTGATGGTCGGGCTCCTCGTTGGGGGCTTTAACATGCCGGCGGAATTTGTGCTGAGCCACATGGTTCCTGGAACCGCCATCGGTGTGTTGGTCGGTGATTTGCTTTACTTTTTCATGGCTCTTCAGCTTGCCAAAAAGACAGGCCGGCAAGAGGTAACCGCCATGCCGCTCGGGCTAGATACACCGAGCATTTTCGGACTCTCTATTTTTGTGGTCGGAGCTGCTTACTCTAGTGCCCTCAAGGCAGGCTCGTCACCAGAGCAAGCTGCCACGATCGCGTGGCATATTGGCATTTGCTGTATGATCTATGCCGGTATCTTCAAAACCGTTTGTTCTTTTGGTGGGGCTTGGGTTCGAAAAGTCATCCCGCGAGCCGGTCTTTTTGGCTCACTAACTTCGATTGCCCTGGTCATTATCAGCTTCGTTCCGCTAGTGGATGTTTTTCGAGAACCCATTGTCGGCCTCGTGGCTTTGGCGATTGTCTTGACCAGCTTGGTCGGCCGAGTTCCTCTGCCATTCAAGATTCCAGGCACGCTCGCAGCACTCGTGGTTGGAGGAGTCATTCATTACATCCAAATCGTGGTGACGGGACAATCACTACCAACACTGGCGTCGCTTGCTCCAGGTTTGCCACCGACCGCGTGGATGTCGGCTCTCGGTTTTGACTGGTGGCAACAAATGGGGCCAGCTATCAATTATCTACCCGTCGCCATTCCATTTGCTCTGTGTACCGTCGTAGGTGGTATCGATTGCACTGAGTCAGCCAGCGCAGCAGGCGACGAATATTCAACGGGACAAATTTTGGGCGTCGAAGCGTTTGCAACGTTTGTCGCTGGCCTCTTCGGCGGCGTAACCCAAACGACGCCGTACATCGGACATCCAGCTTACAAAGCGATGGGCGGACGAGCGGCCTATGTTCTTGGTACAGCGATTACCGTTGGAGCGATAGGACTGCTCGGGGGCTTCGGCTACTTTTATATGCTCATTCCCAAAGCCGCGGTCTATCCGATTTTGATCTTTGTGGGACTCGAAATTTCTGCTCAAAGCTTCTTGGCAACTCCCAAACGACATTACCCTGCCTTGGTCTTGGCCTGCGTTCCTGCATTGGCTTTTTTGGCTTATCTTTACGCAGACCAGCTTTTGGGAGGAATCGGAATTTCGCTCGGCGAGTCTTCGCTCCGTCCAGACATACAACAAGCCATGGATGGACTCGCCTCCCACGCCTCCGGAAATGAATCAATGGCAGAACAGCTGAAAACGTTGCAATCGGCGTTTCAACTCCGCCCTGATCTTGTGTCCGATCTTCAGACAGTCCATCTCCTCAAGCAAGGCTTCATTCTGACCAGTTTGCTTTGGGCATCTTTGTTGGCCATGGCGATAGACCGAAAAATGATGCATGCGGCATTGTTTACCGCGATAGCTGGCTGCTTCACGTTGTTTGGGCTGATCCATTCCCCCATGCCCAATAACGCATTGTTTCTGCCATTCGGTCTACCAGGACTTTCCGAGGCGTGGATTCTCCCGAGCGGAATGCGATCATCGATGTGGCAACTTGCATGTGGTTACTTTGCAACAAGTGGCCTCTTTCTTCTTTGGGGCTCTTATCTTCAATCGACCGGACAAGACAAAATCGAACTGGAGTAAGAACAACCTAAAGCGCCCGCCAAGCGATTGAGGACTATCGCTTTACTCTTGATTGCTACTTCTTTAGAACCCAGTTAGGCCGGGGGAAGTGGCAGGTGTATCCGTTTGGAATCCGCTCTAGGTAGTCCTGGTGTTCCGGTTCTGCTTCCCAAAAATCACCCACGGAAGCAACCTCCGTAACCACTTTACCTGGCCACAAGCCTGATGCATTTACGTCGGCAATGGCCTCAATTGCCGTCTGCCTTTGTGTCTCATTTTCGTAATAGATTGCCGACCGGTACGCGGTTCCGCGATCGTTCCCCTGACGATTAAGTGTCGTCGGATCGTGAATTTGAAAAAAGAACTCTAAGATTCGCCGATACGTGATCTTCTGTGGATCAAAGAGAATCTCGATACCTTCGGCATGTGTACCATGATTTCGGTACGTTGCGTTAGGGACATCTCCGCCTGTATAGCCCACTCGAGTTGCTTCGACGCCCGGCAATTTGCGAATCAAATCTTGCATGCCCCAAAAGCAACCACCAGCCAATACCGCTCGCTCCGTCATTAAATTTCTCCACACTTATACGCATCGGATCTAAAAGTTCTTCTATCGCCGGAGATTGGCACAGCCGCCAGCTACTGAAAGTGCTCTGCCTCTAGCTCGTAGTAAACTCCATCCAAACCTTCAACCGGCCTTTTGTAATCATGCACTTCAAAAGTACCAGCCAACGAGTGCTGGCGAACCGATTTGTAGGCATAGCCATCGTTAACCAGTCGCACTTGAATCATATGGGTAAGTGGCGGTTGCGTTCCGAAACAACAAGTTCCCCAGTCGGGCACCAAGACAAATGTTTTTGAGGAACTACTCGAAATCGAGGTAGGGTGCACATAGCCTTTGAGAAATATCTTCTTTCCGTTGAGCGCTCTTGCCTCGGGTGTCGGGAAGTCAAACTCCGGAATCGGGCTCTTCAAAGCTGCGAACTGAACTCGCTCAAATCCCTCTGGAACTTCTGTGTTGTAGACATAGATGTGTTTTGCAGGAGCTCCCACAAGAATCAAAGCACTCACAATGATTCCGATCCAAGCGATTGGGGTTCCAATCAATTCGTTGGGGTACCTCTTGAGATTGCTAATCGCAATGATACCGAAAACAAGTCCGATGGCGGGCAAGAATAGCAGCATGGGAGAAATCCATGCAAGCAGGCTAAACAAACCAAAAACCAAGCTGAGCATGGCTGCGCGGCTCAGTGACTTATAAACAAAGTCGTCGGAGTCCTCGGCGGCGTACTGGGTTTCAGTGGAGTCAGAAATGTCTTGGCTCATCGTAATGTAAAATGTGGTCTAGATTAATGTTGAAACGAACGCTCGGCGTTGAAGCGGTTTTGGGGCTCCCCATCAAAACCATTAACGAACTAGGTTAAGCACCATGTTGGCAACCAAGCCTCCATTGGTTGCGATGTTCCACATTACCAACGCCAGCATCACCGTCGCCAAAATCACTACGACAAATGAGGCCCAAAGGTTCAATTTGCCGACTGTGGGGAGTGCTGCCATCGGCCCGTTGGATTGCGTCTGAATGAGCTGCGAAATGGCGACGGAATCATCCACGGAAGCAACACGGATCGAGGTGCGGTTCGCTTTGAGAACAAGGGCCCGATCCACGCTTTTTGGTTGAACAGAAGACGAACTATCCAACTTTTTGGGTGCGGCAGGGGATGGAATCGGGAAAAATGTCTTGGCTCGCTTGACGGAGTTCGGATCGATTTTCTCCAGTTTGATCAACATTTCTTTGGCCTCTGGCAACGGGCAGGCTCGCAAGTAATTGATCACTGGAACGCGAACCCAATTATTGTCTTCCGTAGCTTTTTCGAACAGTTCGCACACTTTTTCGAGTTGACTCCAGTCGCTCCATCTCGCCAAATCAGGAATGACCAAATCCGCGAGATCCGGGCGTTCCAAAAGCCGGTGCATGGTCTTCATGATCGATTCTTTGGGCAATGCATTGCCCTCGGTTCCGTGAAAACGCAGTGCCATGACTGCTGCATAGATGTCCGCATATTGACTGTGCGCATTGTCGAAGAATTCTTCTTTGATGAGCTCTAGTCCTTTTTCGCCCTTGAGGGTTAAGTAGGCAGCAAGAAGCGCGTCCAATCCGGCTCGGGCTTCCGGAGTTTCGCTTCGAATCATCGACTCAAACAAAACGGCATCTTCCGGTTTGCCACAAATGGCAAGCATTGTGAAATAGAGTCGTTTGCGGTCTGGCGACTTGGATGTGTCCTGCACCCACGCCAATAGCTTTTCTCGATCCATTTTATCTTTGAGCAAAACCACATCGGCGTAGGGAGCCAATGCAAACTCATCGTAGCTATCGCGAGCCAGTAAAGAATCCGGATGCTCAAAGTACTTTTGGAAAAACTCCAACCGTTCGACCTGCGACTCGGGCAGTTTTTGAATCTCCTCGACATACTTTTCAGCGTCTGCGGATAGCGGTAGAGGCGATGACCAAAGCAGCTTATTCGGGTCCACACCCAGCAGAAGGAATTTCTTAGTGGCTTTGCCAGGCCCAAAGTAACTTGCTTCGATCGCCTGGTTTACGGAAATCAGTTTTTCACCGGAAAGCACCTTCTCGATTTTGAACATGGCAATGCCATCCACATCAGGTCTGCCATCGGTTTCCAATCGGCCGATCCCCACCGCATCCATCGACTTTATTTCTTGGCGAAGCGTTTGTGAGGCAGCCGAGCAGAATGGACAATTCTCTTCGGCCACTGCAGCGTGTACGTTGACGGAAGTTATCATCAGCGCTCCCAGCATAGGAGCAATCAAACGAATCATCATGGTTTTAGCCAGCCTCTTACAAGTTCTAACAATTGCATCTTTACGATTGCTACTCAGAGCAACCCTTTGAATATGGATATTGGTTCGCGTCGATTAATCTGCGCCGCCGACTTTGGGAGCTGCCGGCGACACTATTGGGAAAAAAGTCTTTGCCCGCTTGAACGCATTGGGGTCGATTTTCTCGAGCTTGGTCAACATCGCCTGTGCCTCGGGTAAGGGACAGGCTCTCAGATAGTTGATCACGGGGACTCGAACCCAATTGGTTTCGTCAGTCGATTTTTCAAAGAGTTCGCTTACTTTGGCAACTTGGCTCCAATCGTTCCACCGGGCCAGATCGGGTATCACCAAGTCCGCTAGTTCTGGCCTTTCGAGCAATCGGTGCATCGCACCAACGACGGACTCTTTGGAAAGGACGTTGGCCTCAGTTCCATGAAACCTAAGGGCCATCACGGCGGAATAGATGTCTGCGAACGGACTGTGCGCGTTGTCCAAAAAGGATTCCTTCACAAGCTCCAAGCCTTTTTCTCCCTTGAGTGTGAGATAGGCTGCCAGAAGAGCGTCGAGCCCTGCACGAGCTTCTGGGTTCTCGCTTTTGATCATGGATTCGAGAAGCGAAGCATCCTCCGGTTTTCCACAGATCGCAAGCATGGTGAAGTAAAGTCGTTTTCGATCGGGCGTCTTCTTATTGTCCTGAACCCATTCGAGCAATTTCTCGCGGTCCATCTTGTCCTTGAGCGCGAGCACATCGGAGTACGGTGCCAGCGCAAACTCATCGAAACAATCCCGAGCGATCAGCGGATCAGGGTGCTCAAAGAACTTTTGAAAGAATTCTAAGCGTTCCGTTTGGGATTCAGGTAACTTTCGAAGGTCCTCAATGTACTTTTCCGCTTCGGGAGAAAGAGCTAGCGGCGAACTCCAGAGCAAACGCGTAGGGTCGATTCCGAGAAGCAAAAAGCTCTTTTCTGTTTTTGTGGGGCCGAGATAACTGGCTTCGATCGATTGATCCTTTCGGATCAGTTTGTCGCCAGAAAGGACCTTTTGAATGGTGAAGGTAGCCAGTCCCTCGATGCCATTCTTGCCTTCTGCATTGATTCGCCCGATTGCGGCCGCGTCCATCGACGCAATTTCCTGTCGCAATGTTTGTGAAGCCGCGGGGCAAAACGGGCACGTCTCGTCTGCCAAGCACCGTTTCGAGCCCATCCATCCCCCGAAAAACAGACTGCTAAGAAGCACAACTGAGGCCAACAGTGTCCTCATTGGATTCGTTACAAGTCGAATAATCATCATTTCACCAACCTTGGAACTTTTTCTAAAGACTTACGCGACGGCGCAAGTCCACCTAATGTACGTCATTCCATGTGGTGGATGCCAGATGTTCGGAGGGATTTTCGAGGATCTGTTTTGCCTGGTCCTAACCTTTTTGTTGATAAAATGGCGTCATCCGCATAGAGTCTCTGGTCCGAATCGAAGCGTTCGACCACAATTATTCGGCCGGCACCGTCACAAGTCCACCTAGACGGCGTCGCATTGTTTCGCCTCCTTGCGTTTTTGAACCCCGTCCAAGCAGCTTTCCACCTCATGCAACTCCCGATTTTGAAAGTCCTTTCGCCAGCGGACACTTTCCAAGGCCAAGCTTCTTCGGCGAACGAAATTGCCGGTCAAGATTCCAATGGGTGCGGTTCCGTCGCGGCGGTGTTCGAACCAAGCCGTCGATTGCCTCCCTGGCTTCGCCGAGAAGTCCCAAAAGGAAACGCTAATCATTTCACTTCGGGATTGCTTAACGAATTGCGATTGGAGACCGTTTGCGAAAACGCAAAATGCCCCAACCGAATGGAGTGCTACTCGCAAAACACCGCAACGTTCATGATTCTTGGAAACGTTTGTACACGCCCTTGCGGTTTTTGTGCGGTTTCGCGAGGCAAGCCCGAAGCGCTCGAGGGGGACGAACCGGAGCGCGTTGCCGAAGCAGCTTTGCGATTGGGCTTGAAGCATGTTGTGATTACATCGGTAACCCGCGATGATTTACCGGACGGTGGCGGTGACCATTTCTATCAATGCGTCATCGCTGTTCGCAACAAAACGGGAGCCTCTGTCGAAGTGCTAACGCCCGACTTTATCCGGCACAAGCATGGCCTCGATCGCGTCATTGAATCGGCGCCGGAAGTATTCAATCACAACATGGAAACCGTCCCCAGGCTTTACCGCAAAGTCAGAGGGCCCAAGAGCGAGTACCAATGGACGTTGGATCTACTTAAGCATGTGAAAAACAGCAACAATGCAATCAAGACCAAAAGCGGTCTCATGTTGGGGCTAGGTGAAACTCGCGACGAGTTGCTTGACTGTTTGGCCGACCTTCGGACTTATGGTTGCGATTTCTTGACCCTCGGCCAATATCTGCAACCCGGCCCCAAGTACTTGCCAGTCGTCCGATACGTTCCACCGGACGAGTTCGAAGAACTAGGAGTGATTGCGAGATCGATGGGCTTCAAGAAAGTTGCATCCGGTCCATTCGTTCGAAGCTCCTATCATGCCCGCGATATGGCTGAGAGTGAAGTCACCGCTTAGGCGAGTTCCAAATTTCCTTAGCACGACATTACCTTAGCGCGACGCACAAGCTAGTGAATCTACTTTCCAATTCACTAGCTTGCGCGTTGTGAAGTTGCACTATTTGTTTTAGGGGCAAAGCCCCGTTCGTTTACATAGCCCACCTGAAGGGCTGGCCAAATCAAGCAAAGGAATTGAGAGGGCCGACGGCCCGGCAGTTTGCCTCAGTTGGAGACGACAGCCAACAAACGGTCGGACCTTTGAGGCTATGAATTTATTCGTAGGACGGCCTTTTCAGGCAGTCGTTACTACAAAAAACGGCCAATTTCGACGCCCTAAAAAGGGCGTCCTAAAAAGGGCGTCCTACATTTATTCACAACCTCGCTGGCCCGGAAGCACAGAACCGGAAGCACAGAAAACGTGCAACTTCAAAACTTGCGCGTCGTGCTAGTTTATTTTTCATGCTGCCGCTTCCTTACATGCCAGACTACCAACGGCCGACAATAGCATGCAGTCCTTCTTGGTCGCTCACATCCGGAAGGCAACGTTCTACATAAGGTGCATCGTGGGCAAAGATGACATACGTACCTGGCAGCAACACGGTTTTGTCGGAAGTTGCTTTTCCAAGTTGGTTTTGCCAAACACCCTCTTCCGTGATTTGGCCAACAACATTGCTTCCCAGATTGTAACGGTACCCAAAATAACTGGTGAAGACTTGCCCTAATGAAGTCTGATCGACCGATGGCGAGTCGGTTGGTGGCACGAGCGGTTGCGACTTGTACGAACGTTGTAGTTCAGATATCGCATCCGCTCGTGACGTTACCGTAAGCTCAGCCTTGTCTCCAGGCTCTACGTCCAAGGCCATATAGTACGTGTCGTTCTCACCAACGAAGACTGCTTTGTCCCACTTGAAAACGGATGCATTTCGAATTACTTGGCCGTTGAGGAACGTGTCCTGCTCTGGGCCGCGTTTCAAAATCGGCAGTTTTCTCACTGGGTGTGCGATTGAAAATTGGGTTTGCAGGCGGGGCGGAAGGAAACCACGATACTTTTGTTGGCCATCAGACTCCACCTGTTCGCTCGTCGGGAGTGAAATAAACGAACTCGTCATAATCGGATTGAATTGGGTTTCCGGGGCAATGGAAATCCCATCGTTCGACACCGTCGCGGCAAAGTAGGTCTGGCGTGACCATACAAGTCCATCGCCATTTTGGTCTACGAATGCAAGTGATCGAATCCGTGAAACTGCCCCCAACCCATCCTTGAGCAACCCGTAGCTGAACAGAAAAAACGTGCAGATGGTGGCGGTGATTGGGATAAGCACGACTAACCATACCCTTCGTTTGTGCCGATTGCTCCAAACCATGATTCCAGGGACGGCTCCACCCACAAACAAAACGACAAACGTTAAGAACGCAATGGCTGGCGTACGCCCCACCGACGGAATGAGCCAAGTCCAAAAGTCGTCCCCGACCCCGCTCGACAATCGAACGGTTCGGTTTCCAGACGCGACGGTTACTGGCATGGAAGGATTCGAGCTGGTGCGATTTTTGACAATGGTTTCATCCAGTATGTTGGCGTAATCCGCTCTTCGACGGCTTTCCAAGCAGACGATGCCGAAGCCATGTGCCACCATCATTGTTTCCTCTGGTGCATCCTCCACAAACGTCACGGCATCGTAAATCTCGCTCGCAAAAGCAACAGGGGATGCAAGCTTGGAATCCAGAATGCTAGTTCCAACTTCGCCCAGCTTTTCGGCAAACCAATCTGTCGCTTCATAGAAATCCGAGAAAGAAACGGACGGTGTATACCCAACGGTAGCGACTAGGCTCTCTCCTTTCAAAAAAGCTCTCCCCGTCGTCATCTGGTGCTTGTCCCAAATGGTGTTTTCGAAAGGATCTAAGCTTGGAGATTGAAAGTCTGATAGCTGCAAAATTTTTGCTTGAGCACCAGGTTGGGTCTTGTTCCGTTTTGATTCACCGTACTTCCTGGATAAATCGATCGGCAACAAAGTCGCGACCGTTTTCGGCGATCGAACCTTGTTGATAGCCAAGAAGCCACCCCCAAGGACGTAGTTGCTAAGGCACTCGAGTCCCTTTGCATCGACACGTTCAAGATCCTCCAAGGAAATCGAAATCTGTTCCAAGGTGCTCAGGAAAAGCCAGTTCGTGGGCATGTTTCGCACATTGCAAAAGGAGCTTGATTGTGAGGCCTGAGTTACAAACTGCTCTTGGGAGAACCAGTTCCCAGTTCTGCCCATTTCCGCAAGTGCTTCCATCCGCCGAACGTCATCCTTCGAAGTTTCATCCGAGATCAAGACGAGACTCTTGCAAGCATTGACACCCAATCCCCGACTGTTGTAAATGTAGGAGTATTGTCCAGATAATTTTCGATCGTTCAGTTTGGCAGAGATCCCAAACTGATAACCTCGAGTGGAAGCCGACTCGATGAGGAAGTTTCCAAGCAACTCACCGGTTGCTTCCCCGGTCCCTTTCTCGATGGGTATCTCGACCACAACCCCCTTAGTACTAAAGCTGGAATAGTAGTTCTGGCCGATGGTTACTTTGAGCATACCACTCTGTTTGAACTGAAGCCCCTTTCGTGGCACAACCCGAACGCGAATTGGGCAATACCCCGGTTCTCCAAACCAATTCGGAAAAGAAACATAAATGGAGACATCACCCGTTTCGCCGTTGATACTGTTGGTGATCAAATGCTCGTGCTTGAAGAGGCCGACGTCCACATGCTGAGCCCAAACATTGCAACAAAAAAGGCTGCAAACAAACGCGGCTAAAAGACAGCGACAAGCGTTCAGGCGATTGGTTGTTTTCATGGTATTGCTTAACGTTCGGGCAGGTCGCAATCTTGACTCAAATGCAACTATCGGCGTCGATTATAGGTTCCGGACCTCCAACCGTGTTGAGCGGTCTGCTCGAAAACGGGAAAACAGGTTCATAGCAGCCTTTTCATAGAGCAGTAAACTATTCATTCGTAGCGAAACTCGTCAAGAGTTTCGGCGTTCGGGAAGCAACCGAAAGTCTTGACGACTTTCGCTACACGTCACTCTCGGCAAGAGTGACCCACGGTGGGTCGCACCTGCCCGGTGCGACCAAGGGCGGACCTCCGACTCCAACTCAATCCCGAACAACCTCACGCGAACAACCTCACGCGAGCACATCCCGCAGGACATGCCCATGAACGTCGGTCAATCGACGCTCAATTCCGTTGTGATAGTAGGTCAACCGCTCGTGGTCCATTCCCAATAAATGCAAAATGGTCGCGTGGAAATCGTAAACCGTCGCGATTCCCTCAACTGCTTTGTACCCAAACTCATCCGTGGCACCGTAAGTGAAAGGAGCCTTGACGCCAGCCCCCGCCATCCAGGCTGTAAAACCCGCGGGGTTGTGGTCTCTACCACTTGCTCCAGCCTGAAACGTCGGCATCCTACCGAACTCAGTGCACCAAACAACCAACGTCTCCTTGAGCAAACCTCGCTGCTTGAGATCGCGTAGCAAAGCAGCCGTCGGTTGATCAAATACCGGCCCGTGCTTTCCATATTGCTCGTGCAGTTGCTTGTGTCCGTCCCAATTGCTTACTCCCTCACCACCAGTTTGATACGCACCGTTAAACAACTGCACGAACCGAACTCCTTTTTCGATCAGCCGACGCGCAAGAATGCAGTTGCGAGCATACTTGGCCTTCAATTCATTGGATGCATCATCTGCTCCGTACATTCTCAATGTGTCTGCCGTTTCGGTATTGAGGTCTGTCACAGCGGGGACACTCAATTGCATTCTCGCGGCCAACTCATAGCTAGAAATCCTAGCAGCCAATTCGCTGTCGCCAGGAAAGTCCTTCATGTGCTTGCGATTCAATTGTTGAAGAAAATCCCGTGTCGCCTTATCCGTTTTTTCGGACACTCCTGTAGGACGCTCCAAGTTTCGAAGTGGTTGTGCAGCATTAAAATCCGTTCCCTGATAAGCCGCTGGCAGAAATCCGCTTCCCCAGTTGTTGACACTCGATTGAGGCGTCCCGCGAGGATCAGGAATGGCAACGTAGGATGGCAACTCTTGATTCTCCGTCCCTAGCGCCCACGTCACCCAAGCGCCAACGCTAGGAAACCCCTCCAAGGTAAAGCCGGTCGACATGAAATTCTCACCTGGACCATGCGTATTGGTCTTCCCAGTGAGCGAATGGATAAAGCACATGTCATCGGCCAAGTCACCGAGCATCGGCACCAAATCGGAGACCATCTTTCCACATTGGCCGCGAGGCTTAAACTCCCACGGGCTCTTGGTAAGATTCCCTTGTTTGCCTTGAAAGGTGACCAATCCGTCTGCTCCCGGCATCGGTTCACCGTGTCGCTTGACCAACTCTGGCTTGTAGTCAAACGTATCGAGCTGACTGCACGCACCCGCGCAGAAAATCATCAGTACGTTCTTTGCTTTGGGAGCAAAATGCGATGCCCGCGACGCGAATGGCCGCGCGGGATCGATCTGAGGACGAAGCGGTGTCTTGTCCGCCGCCAACAATCCGTCACCATACAACAAATTGGCTAACGCAATTCCACTTAGGCCTTGAGAAGTCTGACCGAGAAATCTCCGTCGATCCAACATGGGAGAGGAAAAAGGAATCATGTAACTACCGGGACCTTTATTTTCGGTTGGATTAACTTGGGCGCAGCCACGAGCCATTGCCATAGCTCTACCATCGGTTTGATTTCCGCCGCGGAGATCGTTCCACGTGCATACGCAATTCTATTGTAAAATCGCCCAAGCATACTCAACGACTCCTGCTGCTCCGGAAATCGGCGAGCAAGCCGACGGATGAATTCCTCCGGTGTCTCTTCTTCTCCACGAACCACTCTGCGCTCATAGCCCCATGATAGCACAGCCAAGTACATGTGCCGAACCATTTGCTCGCGACTCCAACCACTACCTACTTGAAATGGATTCGCAAAAGAACTAAACGGTGGATAAAGATCATCCAAAGTAGTTGCCCCTTCTACCACATGATCAGCTGGGATTAAAGACTTCTTCTTGCGGCCCAATAATGCATTAATCCAATCCGCGAAGTCCCTCATGGCTTGAACCAATTCCCGTCGATACTTGATTCCAAAGATCACAGCAACGACCAACAAAACGAGCATAACCAACCACTGCACCAAAGCTGGAAGATTCCACTGAATGGACATTGAGGGAGTTTTTGGCGGCTGTTGCGGTTCTGGGACTTTTTCTGGTTTAGGCTGCTGCTCCCTCTTTTGCTCCTGTGGTGGAGGTTTGTCTTCTTGACGAGGCTCCCCTTTAGGAGGTTGAGGCTCGGTTTCGTCTGATTTTCGCTCATCGCGATTCTCAGACTCTCGCTTTTCGTTTTTCGCCTTGTCCTGATTGTTCGGGTTGGCTTCCTTGCTCTGTGACGGCTCCCGATTTCCATCCGCTTTGTCCCCTTGTTTGCCGTCCCCTTGCTTGCCATCTCCTTGCTTGCCGTCTCCTTGTTTGCCGTCTCCTTGTTTGCCGTCTCCTTGTTTGCCGTCCCCTTGTTTGCCGTCCCCTTGTTTGCCGTCTCCTTGTTTGCCGTCTCCTTGTTTGCCGTCTCCTTGTTTGCCGTCTCCTTGTTTGCCGTCTCCTTGTTT
>CANHVO010000054.1 GCA_947463915.1 Planctomycetaceae bacterium | reverse complement strand
TAAAGATTCTCAAGGGTTCCTCCAAAGGAGGCTTCTCACCCCAAGCCGAATACATTTTTCGAAAGCAAATCGAAGAGGCGGATTTTGTACTCATCAACCGAATCGATGAGCTTTCCCAAGCTGCTGTGGACGAGCTGGCTTCGCTTCTCGAACTTCATTTTCCCGGGACTCCTTGCCTGCGAATTTCAGCATCCACAGGACAGGGATTCGAGGCGTTTTGCGAACACCTCAATCTGACAGGTGCGTTCGGCGGCAAAGTAATGGATGTTGACTACGATGTCTATGCGGAGGGGGAGGCGGAACTTGGCTGGCTCAACGCCCAAGCCGACTTGAAATCGCACTCGCCGATTGCGTTGGACGATTTTATCATTACCCTTTTGGATCGAATCAATCTCTCCTTGAACGAGCACGAAGCCGAAGTCGCTCACTTGAAAGTGATCGGCATGGCCGACGGACAATATGCGGTCGCAAATCTAGTTAGCAGTTCCTCGGCGCCGAAACTGTCCATCGGCTCTGGGGTGAAGACTAGCAGTGCGAATCTCGTCATCAACGCGAGAGTCGCTTGCGATCCCGATTCGCTGACCAAAACGATTGAAGATACATTGCATGCGGTTTGCCTTGAGTTCAGAGTAACGGAAAAAATGAACACGCTTCAAAGTTTCCGTCCTGGTCGCCCTGTTCCAACTCACCGCATGTCGGGAACAGAGTCCTAGCACAGACAGAGTACTTGGTTCATACTTGATATCAGCTAACGACTAAGCACATCGTCACAAGTCTTTGTGACAAATTCGCCGAATGGCGTTAGCTGCGGTTGTCGACGAATGTCGAGCGGTCTTCGAAACCGGGGCTAACGCCCACCGGCTCAGTTTGAGTAAAGTGAGCACCAATGGACGCTAGCCGTGGTATCGTTTCCAACTCCATTTTCCAAAGTAGGAAGTGTTAAGATCATGACGCTTATCAATCGACGAACAGCAATCGCGGGGATCGCTGCAACAGCAGTTTTGGCGAGAACACGGATGTCCTTTGGGGTTGAACCTTATGGCCCAGAGGATGCCAAGATAACGATCATCGTGATGGATCCCATGGCATTGCCGCTGGCTTGTGACTGTGTCAAAGGCTACGCTCAGCGCAAGTATGAACGGCTAGCAGATTATCTCAAGGAATCTGTAGGAGAGAGCGTTCGAGTCGTTTGGGGTGAGTCCTTGGAACGCACGATCAAAGACCAAGCCAAAGGCAGGGTAACGTTGGTCATCGGTAAAGATTCCGTGGTTCGAAACGGTGCGAGCAAAGCAAAGATTGAGTTAAAACCGATCGCGCACTTGACCGATATGGCAGGCAGTATCAAGCAACACGGTTTGTTCGTGGTTCGCCAAAACGACAAGGCCGCTTCGCTTTTGGATATCGAGGGCTACAAAGTGTTTTGGGGGCCTGAAGACTGCGATGAGAAAGCAGCAGCTCCGAAAGCCAAACTCAAGGAACTGGAGATCGAAACGACCGATGGCGGTGCATGCGATTCATGTTCCGTCGCGGCCAAGCAACTTCTAGAGCAACCGGCGGACGCCAAGGCTGCGGCCGTGATCAGTAGCTACGCCGAACCACTCCTAGCCGGCTGCGGCTCGGTCAAGAAAGGGGATCTCAAGATTGTCGGAAAGAGTGAAGAAGTCGCATTTGTCAGCGCCTTTATTCATTCGGCAGTCCCAGAGTCAAAGAGGGAAGCCATCACCAAGGCTCTGCTCGCCATGAACAAGTCGAAGGATATGCTCACGGCATTGGAAACCAAAGATGGCTTCGTGAAGTACTCGATGCAATAAACGCGTTGAGGCAATAAACGCGTTACCGTGGCGAGAGACAGGACCAGACACCCTCCCCCTGGGAGGGTCGAGCGTAGCGAGGGGAGGGTGAAGTGCCAACAACTGTTGCACAAGTCAGTTCACCCTCCCCGGGCCGAAGGCCCGACCCTCCCCGAGGGAGGGTGACATTCGTCGAGAACCGACGCTAACGCCCAACGGCTAATTTCCCCGAAGACATGCCTCGCAATCCGCGCTAATGAGCGGATCGCATGTCGAGCCGACAGCACCCGAAATCAAGCGACTGGCCGAGAGGTTTGCCTCGCAAAACATCGTGATTGATTTGGTAATAGATGTACTTGCCGTCGCGTTGCGTCGTCACCAAGCCTGCATGAAACAAGACGCGCAAATGGTGAGAGACATTCGCGATTTCCGAATCGAGTAACAAAGATAGATCTGTAACAGTCAGCGGACTCGATTGCAAAGCTTTGATCATTTGCAGTCGATTGGAGTCACCAAGAGCCTTCAGATAACCAGCACAAAGTTCTGCATCCTCTCGCTGTTGCTTTTGAAACGGATTGGTTTCATTCATCTCGGCAGAACACAAACTCTTTAGCGGGATTTCTGGATCGGTATATCGCGGTATTGCTTGTGGCAGTTGATGCAGTTTGCAGTGATGCGGCGAAAGGGTTCGGTCTGATCGGCGGGCAGCGACGTTGAATTGCTCGTCGATTTCCACTGCTGAATCGCTTTCTCTAGCAATAGAGCATCGGCCTCGGACTCTTTCAATAGCATTGAAAATCCAGCCGGTTGTTTGGTAACGTATTCCATTCTAAGCATCTCGGTGAAGTGCTCGCGCAACAACAATGCTTCATGGGCCGCAGTTAGGTCTGGGTGATCAGGCAACGATTTCCAGCCCGACTCCGAAAGACGCTTCATGTGGTCATGCGTTCGCTCAAGCTCCACCATCGCCTCGGCCATCGGTGGAAGCTTCGCCGTCTCTGGGAACTCGGGTGTTAGTTGATCGAGATAGGTGGAACTTAACTTCGTCGCCGAACGAGCCGATTCGAACAAACCGATATAGTTTTCGTTTGTGCCTGCAAGCTTCAAGATGGGTAAGGCTTCGATGGGCTCGATCAAACCGGCTGAAACACACGCTGCCGCCGCCGCCGACGGACTTCGATGTTTGCCATGGTGGCAATGAATGAAGATTGGGCCCTCTAGGTCGCGAACGGCCTTGGCCAGTTCGTCGATTCGCTCTTGCTGGATCCCGTTGTACCCGTGCGGAAGATGAACATAGCGCAGACCAAATTTCTTGGCGAGCTCCACGTCCGGTTTGGCGCCATCCACGCTGATAATGGTCTTGATCCCCAATTCGCTTAACTCGCGAAACGCGGATTCGCCAGCAGGCTGCCCGCCCGAAATCACTCTTTCGTGAACCTGAATGGCATTGGGAAGATGTTTGGTCGCCAAAACGTATGCCGCTCGTTTTGGCTTTTTAGATTCGACAAGGTCGCTTTCTTGAGCAAAGCCAGATGTAGCAATCCCCAGAGCAAGAAATAGAGTTAGAGTTACAAGATGGGGCTTCATGAGTTTGTCGAAACGTGGCTGCAACTGGGCGGTGATACGCACTTATTCTAACAAATCCTCCCCCAAGCTGCTCTTTTCCATTTCCAAGTATTCGCAAAAAGCCCAAACTCGTCTCGCCTTCTCATCAAGGCGTTCAAGCCAAAGAAGCCGAAGTCGCGTAATATGCGAGCATTTCAGTTGCATGAAAAAGCACTGGAATGCATCAAGCATTTCGAGAAGCGTTTTAGGTGGGCTTCTGTCTCACCGATGTTGGCTAAGCCTTATTTGGCGACCGCCTCCAGGACTGGCTTGTGCGATTTTCTTTTCGTGTATTTCGTGTGTCTCTTGGTTACTTTACTCGCGGCATTCAGTTCCTAGATCAATGCGGAGTTGACCACGAAAGACTCGAACGACACGAAAAACAAAACAATCCGATTCCTCTTCTCCTCCACCCAAAGTTGATTAGATGGCCATTGGTATTTCACATCGCTACTCCTACACCAAAACCTTCGGGTACAATAGGCCGAACGCAATCGTTGCTATCTAATTCAATCGTGCTCCAGCCTCCTCATCACCTGGCCTCTTCTTGTCCCCCTGGGAGGAAACGAGGCGATACAATTCGAGTGAAATCAATGCGAAAAACACGACCCCTCCTTTTTCTGTTGGCTGCTTTATTGGTTACTAACTTTCAATTGACAAAGGGGGTATGGACCGATGAACCTGCCCCGCCGACGGCCCCAAAACGGCCGCACTCTTTTGACTTCCACGGTACCAAAATTGACGATCCATACTTTTGGATGAAAGACAAAAAAGATCCCGAGGTCATTCGCTATCTCGAATCTGAAAATGCGTATCGCGAATCGATCACAAAGCCATTGCAGCCTTTCGAGGAGACTCTCTACAACGAGATGCTCTCTCACATCAAACAAACCGATTTGGGCGTGCCTGTTCAGGACAATGGTTTTTGGTACTACAGCCGCACCGAGGAAGGCAAACAGTACCCATTCTACTGCCGTAAAAAAGGGAGCCTCGAGTCCACAGAGGAAGTGCTACTTGATGTAAATTCTCTCGCTAAGGGGAAAAAGTTCTTATCGGCCCAACCTCGCGGTGCCAGCGATGACAGCCGACTCTATGCCTACGCGACAGATACCACAGGCTTCCGCGAATATTACTTATCGATCAAAGACCTATCCAGTGGAAAGTTGCTAGAAGACGCTTTTGTGAAGGTCGCTGGTTTTTGTTGGGCGAGCGACAATAAATCGATTTACTACGTGACCGAAGACGCAGCCAAACGACCTTACCAACTCTATCGTCATGCGATCGGTGAGTCACGCGATAAAGATGTCCTGGTCTACGAAGAAAAGGACGAGCTGTACCGAGTTGGCGTTAGTCGCACTCTCGATAAGAAGTATGTGATCCGCTCGTCGGTCAGTTCGTCGACCAGCGAACAAGCGGTCTTGGATTCCACGAGCACCACCGGCTCGTTCGGATTAATTGCCCCACGAAGCGAAGGCATTGAGTATGCAATCGAGCATAGGAACGGACTTTTCCATATACGCACCAACAAAGACGGCGCCGTTAATTTCAAATGGATGACTTGCCCAGTCACGGACACGAACCCCAAAGGCTGGAAAGAATTCCAAACCTACGACCCATCCGTTTACACTGAAAACGTACGCTTGTTCAAGGAATTCGCGGTCATCACCGAGCGAGAACGCGGCATCCGTCAGTTGCGTGTCTTCAATTTTTCGTCCAAAGATTCGCACCGCATCGCGTTTCCGGAGCCAAGCTTCAGCGCGAGCCTTGGTGCCAATCCAGAATTCAACACCGACGCTGTTCAGCTTTCCTATACCAGCCTCGTGACGCCTCCAACAATCTATCGTTACAACCTTGCGACCAAGCAACGCGAAGTGCTAAAGCAAACGGAGGTTCCAGGTGGCTTCGACGCAGCGAATTACGTCAGCGAGCGCATCGAAGCGACGGCTCCGGACGGCGTGAAGGTCCCGATCTCGCTGGTGTACCGCAAAGGCGTTGTTCAAGATGGCCAAGCACCACTCTTTCTATACAGTTATGGCTCGTACGGCATGAGTACGGATCCGACGTTCAGCGCCAGCCGATTGGTCTTGCTCGATCGAGGAGTGGTATTCGCATTGGCCCACATCCGAGGCGGTTCGGACCTGGGCAGGCAATGGTACCTCGACGGCAAGCTCATGAAAAAGAAGAATACGTTCACCGATTTCATCGCGTGCGCGGACCATTTGGTAAAAGAGAAATACGGTTCACGTGATCGACTCGCCATCGAAGGGGGATCGGCCGGCGGCTTGCTCATCGGGGCAACATTGAACATGCGGCCAGACATCTGCAAAGTCGCGCACTTGGCCGTTCCCTTTGTGGATGTTGTTAGCACTATGCTGGATGAGTCGCTGCCATTGACGGTTCAAGAGTTCCTGGAATGGGGCAATCCTAAAGAGGCGGCAGCGGGCAAGTACATGCTAGAGTATTCGCCTTATGACAACCTTAGCAAATCCAAGTATCCAGCGATTTTGGTGACGACGTCCCTCAACGACAGTCAAGTCTTGTACCACGAGCCGACAAAGTATGTCGCCAAGCTGCGCACTCTGAAGACGGACTCAAATCCACTCTTGCTCAAATGCAACATGGACGCAGGGCACGGAGGTGCATCGGGGCGATACGAGGCTCTTCGCGAGAAGGCTTACGAATTGGCTTTTTTGCTTAGCCGGATTGGAATCCAGAAATAGCGAAATTGAGCTGATATCACTGTGGGGCGTCCACCTTTGAATGGCTCTTATGAACCTTCTCCGCCGCGGGCAACGCTGTGAAGCATTTTTCCTGTGTTTTCGCTACCGCTGGCTTCATGCCAGTGGGGCGATAACTGGCAACTACAAGCTACCTATGCCGGGGAGGCACTCCCCCGGTTTCATACCGGGGTAAGCAGCGTTTCTCGTAGCCAATTGTTGCCTCCGTCGGGACGAGCGGACCGTTGATTTAATACTTGTTCAATTGTACTTCGTTTCACAGTCAGCCGTAGGCGTACTGACAAAAAAGCAAAGTACGCCTTCGGCTGACTGTTAAACGATTAAATCAACAAGTCCCGAGCCCGAACGGAATGCGCAAGTCCTCGAATGCATTTTGTCCAGCCAGTTAACGAAGGCAATTCGACTTGAGTGCATCGACGATTTTTTTAGCCATCCCTCCATCCTCTATCCAGCGATAGGGATCAATAGCATCGTCATAAAAAGAAATATTACGGTATTTCATTTTGACCAATCGATCAAAGAGCTGACCGGCTTCCTTCGCGAATTTTGCGTCGCGCGACACTATATATTGGAGCATCACATTGTGCGTGTCATTTGGAAAAAGGCGTTCTAAGTCTTCTAAGGCGTCGAGGCAATCGTCTGGACTTGGTTGGGTCATTTTGGACTCTTCGAGAAAACCGGTTACGACGCAAACCTGATTCTTGGTGATCCTGACTTGCTTAAATGCAAAATTGGACTTGAAGATATCGTTTGTCGTTTTGTCGCCGACCGACTCTCGAAAAGCGTTAAAGTACTTCTCCGTTTGGTTGGGAGGTCGACTGCAGCTGAAAGACTTTTTCTCTGTGTTCTCATCGATGGAATTCCAGGTTGCTTCCAGCAAACAAGTGTCTTTATTGATGCATGCGAGGTCCAGCAACACAGGTTTACCTGCTCGATTTCGAGTCGCAATGACCGCGAAATACATGGCTGGATGGTCCAACAGCATATTGAGTGGCGTACGCTGAAAACTAAGTTCTCTCCAACGCTCTTCATTGGTAGTGGGTCTAAATCGGATAGGTTGCTGGTTATGAACCTCCTTACGAATTCGCTCGTATTCCTTGATCGACTCGTTTGAGGCACGAGGAAAGCCTGTCCCTGGTCCTGTCCCTGGTCCAAGTCCTGGGCTGGGAGACGTTGCGGCCACCATTGGCCCGAACCCAAAGGCGTCAACGCTAAATGGGGCACCGTAGGCATTGCTGCTCACTCGAATCAATGGGACTGTGGATTGGCCCATCTGAATAGGCGGAAATGCTTGAGCATCGGGCAGTTGTTCCGACAAACGAGAGTGATTGCCATAGAGCTCCAACGTCTCTGAACCTAACTGGAAACGTTTTTCGGCAGTCAGATCGGCGTGTTGAAACAGATAGTTGCCTAACACTTCCGCATCCATTAACGCGACCAAGTCTTTGCTGCTGTTGTTGTTAACAGCTGCTACCACCTTGTCGGCTAATAGCACCCCTTCGCTCTCAGTAATGGGCGTCGACGTGAAGGGTTTGCCAATCGATTCAGGAACCGCAGGAGAAACGCTTGGTGGCATCTCTCCGATTCTCACTAAACGAATTCTAACTTCTTGAACGAATGGTTTAGGAGACTTTTCGGGCTGAGTTCCGTTTGCCATTTTCGTCGAGGCTTCGGCCGGTGCTGGTTCGGCCGCCTGTGCCTCCTCTTCGCCCGGTTTTCCGTTAACACCAAGCTCGTGGCTACCCAGGTGGTTGGGTAGCTTTAACTTTACCTGTGCCATGACTGCGAGGGCTGTCAAGGAAGCGCACACCAAAAAAAGGACCAATACTCCAATGAGTAGTTTTCCGAATCCAAACGACTCGTAATCCGCACGAATGACAGGTTTGGCCGATGGTTGAAACTCGCCCAACGATTCGAAGACGGGGTTTTGAGGTGCGGTCGGTTTTGGCTCCACTCGCTCGTTCGAGCTTTTCACCTGTGCCCTCTTTGCTTTGAGTTCCCGGTCCAATTCGCTCGACATGGACTCCTCGGTTCCGCCGGGAATCTTGAACATCGCATTGCATTGGCTGCATTGGCACAGGCTTCCAGCGTCTTGGTAGTCGTATTCCATTACCAAGCCGCATCGGCACTTTAACCTACCCGTCGTTAGCGTTTTGGGCGCTGGAATAGTGAACGTTCGAGCGCACGACGGACATCGACCTTGCATGTTCACTTGGCCAAAAGCAACGCTCAACTGCTTGCCGCATTCGCATTTGATTTCGTACATACAGGCTATTTGATTCCGCCAGAGTCGCTAAATTCGGCTTTGAGCAAAACCGCTCTCTTGTTGGTTGGTAATGAAGCATCTCGAATCAGATACATCGGCAATTCGACCTTGTCGAAAAAGTCCAGCGGCGGCTTTCCACTTTGATTCGCAATGGTTTCCTTTAATGGGACCGCAAAGTTATTCGGTTGGATGCGAGGGTAGTTGGTCGAACTGGCTTGCCAGAGCCTCATGAATCCCCTCGAAATAAAGAGCTTACATTCCTGCTCAACAAAGGTATGTTTCTCCGAACCTGCAATCGACAACCGCAAAGAACGAACCATGGAAAACTCGGCTTCGATTCGAGTCTTTGCTCCTTTTACGACGGAGATTTTTTTGTCTGCCAACCGCTTTGCAATCTTTTGATAAACCGCGTCGCTGTACTCGTGTGGAACTCGATCCATATTGATTTCGACCTCCGAGCCAGGCCGCAATAGGAAGTCGTCAGGATTCTGTTGAGCTTCCTTAAGTGCATCGATCGCTTTGCCGTGAGGCAACTTCATCGGCACGATCGTGCCGCGGTTTTCTTTGTATTGGCAGCGAGCAACAAAAGCCAATCCGCCCGCCATAACGACCTTTTCCGATCCCAAGTATTCACACACCGCCAATTGGGACGGGAGATGGAACAGAACCTCTTCTCCGATGAGAACAAAATCCGAGGTAGCAGATTGGAGAAACAGATGCTTATTCAAGCCCTCGCTTCGGAATTGCATAGCGAACAGACCGCTTTCCCTGGCAAACTCCCTTCGAAAAAAATTGGAGGGGATGCTGAAAACGGTCTTTACCAACTCGCCGCTCATGACATCGAAAACCAGTAGCCGCCGCCCTGGTATATCTGGCTGTCCCATGAGCAAATGCAACTGTTGGCCATCGCCAGTCCAAGCTAAATCAAAAGTCTTTTGATGGGCATGCGATGGCGCATCCGTGTCTAGAGTTTGCATTCCATGAAGTTTGCCTGTAGCAGGATTGAGGACCATCAGCTTGCAACCATCCACGATCGCCATCAAACTCTTGTCAGGCGCGATTGCTATGCCATGTCGTTCCTCCAGTTGTGAATGCCAAATCGGTTTTTGAGTGCGAATATCCCAAACCGCAAGATGTCCACCTTGGCTGAGAGTAACTAACTCATTGGATGGCAGCACATCAACAAACTCCAATTCATTCTTTTGGTTTCCGTTTAGAACGTTGGTTTCTTTTTCGAAAGGCAACCATACACCAGATCTTCGAACCTTTTTCCCTTGCATGCTCCAAATCTCAAGAGCCTTTTTGGTGATGATCGGATCGGTCGCCTTGGCCGAGCCGATCATCACCACAGATGTCGATCCCGGTAGGATAGCCACAGGACTCATTGCCGCCTGAACGACGTCGGAATTTTGGAGGCCACCATCGTTCATGTCGATGATTGAAACACGTCGGAGCGGACCTTTGGCCCCTTGGTTAAACACGAACAGTCGCTTGGCTGGCGCATCGACCATCAGTTCGACTGGCCCGCTCATCTCAATCCGCTTGCTTGCCGATAGCACTCGACTGGGATCGATATCCAATTTGGGAGCCGTTGGTACCGAAACTTTCCAGGGGGTAGGTTCAGAGAAGTCGATATGAGGGACGTCATCCCAATTGAGTTTTGGACTCATCGCCCATTGGATAGGGGTTTGATTGTCTATGGCTGGTTTTGTTGTTCCATCCTCAAAATTGTCAAATGGATTTTGCTGGTGGTTTTCTTTAACAAATTGTTGGTCTGAAGTACATAGTTTCTTTAGCGGAATTCGCTTCTTCGTTCCATCGGGAGCACTGAGCACGACGATATCACCATCGATCTCAACAAAGGCGCCGACAATCTTGTGTTTCCCCGTAGAATCGGTCCACGTCCGCGAGGCAGTGCCGGGAGTTTGGGCATAGGAAATGGCCCCCAACATTAGAATCGCGATAGTGGAAACGAAAATCGCTGACTTCATGAAGACGAAACAACTAGATGGGAGGGACAAGCTAAATCATGCGTCGGCATATCAGGTTGACGTATGAATGTTTATAATCAACATACCCCTTTTTTGCAACCAAACTGCAACGAAGGCGAACGGCAGTGTGAAACCACCAATCCTAACCCGAAACGTGAGTGGGGGACCTGAGATATTGCCCCTCGCTTAAGCTTCGGGTTGGGATAAAACGTCAACGAAGCAGCAGTCACGCCAAACCCTATCCCACCTCACCGCAATGCACTACTTCTTCTCCAAATGGCTATTCTTGATACCGTTGTTTCTTTGTATCGCATTTCTTGGTGAAGTTCGTGCGGCAAAGCCCACGGGCAAACTAGCTTCGTATGGAGTCAGCCGAACTTGGGAGGATGCCGCTGGGACGTTTCGAATCGAGGCTAAGTTGATCGAGGCCGATTCATCTTCAACGCGACTTGAGCGGTCCGACGGCAAAGTCTCGGTAGTTCCAATGGATAAGCTCTCGAAGAAGGACCAAGAGTTTGTTCGTGAGTTCTTAAAGGCAGACGAGCTTGAGCAAGCGAATCAAGAAAAGAAGAAATCGTTTCGGCCGATTCCCTTGGGCCAGTATGAATACGTGAAGACGAAACCTCTGGAATTGTCTTTCTTTCGGCCCTATTGGCGCGCAAGTGAAGTGACCCCGATGAACTTAAGTCCTGGTATCGACATGGCCGTCGATATTCAGTTGCCACCTGGAAATGGATTTCAGTTGTTTGCCGCCGGTGGAAAACCTACCGTGTATTTAAATGCCTATCGCATGTCCGACGGAATAGCAGGAACATCTTTCTCGTTGTTGGGTAAGATACGGTTTCCGGATGGATCTCCCGCAATCATTTCTGATTCATCGACTCCATGGCGAATCTTGGCCCTTACTCCCGATGGAAAACGATTTGCCGCCTATCATGCGATGGCAAGAACGCCGTATATTTCGATTTGGGAATCCACTCCCGAAGGTGTTGATCCACTCTTCCAATTTCAAGTCGGATTCAAGCTGAACGCACTCGCTTTTTTTAACACCTTCGATATTGCGTCGGCCTGTTTTGTAAACAGCAACCAGCTTTTAACGCTAACGCCTTCTGGAGACATTCATAGTTGGTCGGTCAAACCCAAGATGGTCAACGTTGTCGCCAGTGTCCCTGGCGCAAGGCAAATCAAGATTGGTGGCAAAGGAGACTTGGTTGCTGTTTCTTTGCCAGGCAGAATCGTCCTGCTCAACGGGACATTGAAGGAGCAGGTCGGACTGATCCTAACGGAGTGCGATGATTTTGCATCGATGGCGTTTTCACCGAGCGGAAAATTCCTTGCTGTTTGTACCCCTTTCCTAGTGCGCGTCTATCGCCTGTCGGATGGAGAAATCCACGCGGCGATTCCTGTTCCTACACAAGATTCGACGCTGCCTTTGGATTGGGTCGGAGATCATTTGTTGCTCAACAAACAACTGCTTCTCGACGTTGAAAATAAGTTGCCGATTTGGAAGTATTTGGCACCGGACGACGCGATTGCGGAGTTCGCTCCAAATAGAGGGATGCTCGATTGGAAACTATTGGGTGGTGGGGAAGCAAACGAAGCAACCATCGGACGCAATGGAACAAACTGGGATGTCCGAGCCAGGGTCGGTCCCAACCGCGGTGTGGCCGACCAGAACAGTACTAACGACCCAAGACAAGCTGTTTGGGCTGGGCAGCTGTTCACTATGTTTCGAAATCAATCGACGAGTATCGTTGCAACAACTCTTCCTCACGACGGTGCATTGGAGGCGATCAAGAACATCGACATCGAGTCCATGGTTGCGTTGAAGCCTGGATGCAATATTCAGATCGACGAAAAGTTGGATGGAGCCACGGAGCAAGACAAATCAATTGCAGTCCAAGCGTTAGAGAGCTCGTTCAAACATCGCGGTTGGAACATCCGACAAGGTTCCGAGAATCGCGTAACGGTTGCAGCACGCAAATTGCCAAGCCGTAAATTGCCTCTCAAACTGGATGGCCCCAACGATGTCAGCTATTCCCCGATCCAGTATTCCATCACTATTCAAGTGGGAGACCAAAAGGTCTTTGATTGGAACACGGAAGTGCATGTTCTCGGTACAACACTCACCAACGAATCCGCACAGCAGTTTGTGGATCGCGTTACCCGCTTCAACCCAAACTATTTCGCCAATGCTGTTTTGCCCACCCAGATTTTGTGGCCAAAGTACCAATGGGGGATCGGAGAATCCAAAATTGAACCTTCAGCCCAGTTGATTTCGAAGTTGAACGAAGCACCTGAAATGCCGGCACAACCTACTCGACGTCGACGCGACTGACTGTTGTAGCGTGGCTCAACATCGAGCAATCCATTTTGCCGAACGAATTTTGGCAAGTCAATTTTGCTATCGGGGACTTTTGATATTTGTCGTTCTGTCCGGCTCGGACCTGTCCCGAATGGACATCGCTTTGGTGCTCTAATTGGCCGCGTGACGAAAATGACAACTCTGGATTCGTCGCAACGCCAAGGGCGAGTGTAAAACGATTGTCCTCAATCGTTTCGGAACCGGAGACCACAATCACATTCCAATTGCACCATCAAGTCGCGGCTTCTTTGTTCTGCGGGATGGGACCTAAAGTGCCCGCCGAGCGATTGAGACAATCGCTCTACAATGTGAATCTAGCACTCCAAACCTGCGGACGGAGGGGCAGGCCCCAGCCGTCCTGAAATGCTTCACAGCGTTGCCCAAAAGGGGCGAGGGGAGCAACGTCAAAAGATATGGGTAATGGCAAGGCACAAAGACTTGCGAAGACGTGCAAAGCAGTCGCAAGCCCGCAGACAATCGACAGAAAAAAACTTACTTGCCAGATTTCAGGATCGGCGATTCCGTGCTTGCTTTCTTGTCGCTCTTTTCGGCTGCTTTGGTCGAATCTTTTTCCTTGTCAGCCTTGATCACTTCCGGCAGTTCTTTGCCTTCTGGTATCAGCTTCATCGAAATGCTGTTCACACAGTGACGCGTATTCTTGGCCGTATATTGCTCCCCTTGGAATACGTGACCAAGATGCCCGCCGCAGTTTTGGCAGACAATTTCGATTCGTCCGGTTCCGTCCGTCTCAAGCTGCTTTTTTACCGCTCCTTTGATCTCGTCATCGAAGCTTGGCCAACCGCAGTGGCTTTCGAATTTGTCCGTCGAGTTGTATAGAGGAGCATTGCAGCGTTTGCAAATATAGGTTCCTGGAGTCTTCGTGTGGGTGTAACCCTTTTCGCGAGCTTCCGTGCCTTTTTTCAGGATAACGTAGGCTTCATCGGCAGTTAGCTTGTTGAATGGATCACTCATTTTCTTTGACTTGTTCAGGTTCGAGGACTTTTTGGTTTTCTCTTCGGATTTTGCCGAATCACTTTTGGTGGCTTCTTCTTGAGGTTTTTCCGCGTCCGCTTCTTTGGTAGGGCTCGATCCAGACGAAGACTTCGGCGGGTCGAAGGCTCGGGTTGCGGAATAAGTTCCCAAAGCGAACAAAAAGACAACACTCAGGAGGATCGGAAGTCGGAATTTCATCTTTGCCTCAAAATGACTGGAAGTTAGGAGGGATTTGGAGTGCATAGCGATAGACGCTCACCGGGCCAAAGTACTTACGCATTATAGCAGGCTTCAACCCCAAAATCAGGCGGTTTTCTCCTTTGACTTGACCCAAACATCGATTGCGGATAACTTTTTGAGCTGCCAACGACGTGCAATTTCATTGCTAGCATGTCGAGAAATTGCGGGTGTGGCGGAATTGGCAGACGCGCTAGACTCAGGATCTAGTGCCCTATTACTGGGCGTGGAGGTTCGACTCCTCTCATCCGCACTTATTTGCACTCACTTGTTGACCGAAAGAACCTTTCACCAGCGGTATGCCAAAAGATTTTCTAGCCGGGGTACTCCCCGAGTACGACGTGGTGGTGATTGGAAGTGGATTGGCCGGTATGACCTCGGCCAATATTCTTGGACGTGCTGGTCACCGCGTGCTTCTGCTCGAACAGCACTACAAACTCGGTGGACTGGCCACTTGGTTTAAACGTCCCGGCAGCCACACTTTTGACATTTCTCTCCACGGCTTCCCGTTTGGAATGATCAAAAGCTGTCGACGCTATTGGAACGAGGAAATTGCGTCCAACATCGTTCAGTTGAAGAATATTCGCTTCGACAATCCGATGTTCTCGCTGACAACCACTTTCAATCGCGAGGATTTCACCAAGCTGTTGACATCGCAGTTCGGTGTTCAAGCCGAAAGCGTCAATCAGTTCTTCGACGCCGCCCGTGGCATGAACTTCTACGATGACCAGTCGATGACGACCGGCCAACTCTTCGAAAAATTCTTCCCAGGTCGCGAAGACGTCGTCCGATTGTTGATGGAGCCGATTACCTATGCCAATGGCTCCACCCTCGAGGATCCAGCTATCACTTATGGTATTGTCTTCTCCAACTTCATGGCCAAAGGGGTCTTTATCTATGAGGGGGGGACGGACGATCTCGTCGGCAAGATGCAAGCCGAGTTGACCAAGAATGGGGTTGATACTCGGATTCGCTGCGACGTCTCGAAGATCCTCGTTGGACCAAGCGGTGTAAAAGGGGTCGTTGTCAACGGTCGCGAAATCAAATGCCGAGCTGTAGTCAGCAACTCGAATTTACGATCGACCATTCTCGACATGGTTGGACCTGAACACTTCGATCCACAGTTCCTCGCGGATGCGCAAGCGGTTCGATTGAATAACAGTAGCACTCAAGTTTACATGGCTCTCAAGCCAGGTGTCACGATTCCCGAGTCGACCGGCGATTTGTTGTTCTGCTCGACCGCTCCCCTGTTCCGAACCAACCTACTGCTCGATAGAAAAATCACTTCGCGAACCTTCAGTTTCTATTATCCGAGAACTCGACCGACTGGCAAAGAACGCTTTGCTATCGTAAGCAGTACCAACGCCAATTGGAGCGACTGGTCGAACCTCAATGAACAAGAATACGCTGAAAGCAAAAAGGATCTCGTTGAAACGACGCTCGATGCCCTTGAGCAGTACGTTCCAAATTGCCGCGAAAAGATCGAGCACGCGGAAGCTGCCACTCCGCAAACGTTTCATCATTACACAAAGCATCAATTGGGAGCCAGCTTTGGCACCAAGTTCGAAGGACTCGCCGTTTCTCGCGGTTTGCCTCAACAAATCAAAGGCCTGTACCATGCAGGCTCGGTTGGGATCATCATGTCGGGATGGCTAGGAGCTATCAATTACGGCGTGATCGTTTCCAACGAAGTCGATCAAATGCTTTGCAAATCAGCCCCCGCGATTTCTGTGGATTGACTCGTTGCCCACCCTGAATCACACTACATTGCGTTCCTTTACCCACAAATCCGCTGATCTTTTTCAACCAGTTCAAGCATGACCACACGTCGCCGAGCGAGAGAAGTCGTTTTACAAGTACTCTACGAAGAGGATGTAAACCCTATGCGAGAACTAGCGGTAGCAGATGCCTTCGTCTCCAAACGCATGCTTCACAACAAGCCCTTAGTGGCCTTCGCCCAGCAGTTGCTTCGGGGAGTACGCACCCATCGCGATTCCATCGATGAGATCTTGACCAAACATGCGGCCAACTGGTCCGTCAAGCGCATGACGACCATCGACCGAAATATCCTGCGAATGTCAACCTTCGAGATGATGCACGGTGGAGTGCCCGGCCGCGTTTCGATCAACGAAGCCATCGAAATTGCAAAGCGATACGGCAATCGCAACTCAGGGCAATTCGTGAACGGAATTCTAGACCGTGTGTTGCGAGAGCATGAAGCCAATCAAGCCGCCGAAAAAGAAGTGGTCAGCGGCTAGTAGCGGAACGGCGCAAGCCGTCCGGTCGCCCCTCCGGCTCAATCACACTCTCTCCTAGGAAACGCTGCGGAGCATTTTCCTATGCTGAAGACAGGCTTTTCTGTAGCGAAAGTCGTCAAGACTTTCGGTTGCGTTGCCTAAACCACCGAAACTCTTGACGAGTTTCGCTACAAAATGCTTCAGAGCGTTCCCTCCCGTCGGGAGGGTGACGCCTGCGGCGTGAGCTGATCGCTGTTAGAATCCCGCTGCCGGGGCTGGCATGCCCCCGCCCATTCTCGCCATACCCATCAATTCAACGATGCGTTCATCGAATTCCTCTTGGGTTTCCGCGGTGCTAATCGACCCCAACAGTCCGTTCGCAAACAACAGCGCGCTTCCAACTTGCGTGTGAATCTGTTTCGGATTCGCAGATTCCAATACACCCTTCGCCTGTGCCATCGCTTGGTCCCAGTCCGAAACCATTCTTTCGGGTAACCAACGGCCTTCGGAGAGCACATATTTGACGGGCGAACCTTTGCCTCCCGGCAAGACGAACGTCATGTTTGCAGAATTGGATGATAGACTCTCCGCGCTTGCGGAATCTGGCTTTGGAATAACCATCGCTTTGTATGGGCCGTCATCCGGCAAACTTTTTTGAAGCGCATTTGCCTTGCTTGCGAGGTTGCCAACATAGCCGGAAAGCATATCTCGGACGTCGGAATTCTGAAGATAACTTACGTCCATCCATTCGATCGGAATGGTCGCTTCGGCCATGCTAACGATTGAATCATACGACTTGGTAAGTATCAGTTTTTGATCAGGCTGCATTGGAAGAGTCTTGCTGTTCAAGATGAACTGCTTCTTGTTTTTCAGTGTGGTCAATAATTCGCCACGAAACTTCTTGATCAAATTCAATGTCTTTTGTTCGATACGAGTCGACGCGAGCTTTACGATCCCTTCCACTTCTTTTTGTTTGGAAGCTGGCAATGCATCCCAAATCACAATGGGATTGTCATTCTTGAGTTCACGAATAACGATGTCGATGAATTCCTGTGCGGAAGGATTGGCTGGAAACGATACGGGCTCTGTACTCTTCGCGGACGACTTGCTACCTGACGAGGAGCCGTCACCAGAGGAGGTATCGGTCGAACTTGTCGAGCTATCGCTTGCGTTTTTTGCCATGGCTCTCGCTTTGAGACGGCTCTTGTCGTCTAGTTTGCTCAGAGGCAGGACGATCTCTTTTCCATCGGCCTTGCGAAGGGTCAGTTTAATGCCTTCCAATTTCACAAATTCGGCGACAACGGTTTTCTCGCCCGTGCTGTCGGTCCAGTTATCCGTCTTCTGCCCAAAGACATTCGGAGCCATCAACGAAAACGTGGCAACGCCTGTCGCCAACATGAGTGAAGCGAACCGTGCTCGCATAGTGCGGCGAGACGCTGTCCAGGGTAGTTGCAAAAACATTGAGTAATCTCGTTCAATCAGGGTACTAACGGTCATAGCACGACGCGCAAGCTAGGGAATTGCGTTTTGTTCACTAGCCGGCGCGTCGTGCTATCGGTGCCAAGCTGAGGCTCGCCGAACGAATCAAAATAATCTATCGAAGCCGAAAAGTCATCGTCCGCCTAGTTTTGACGCAATTTCCCGGCGAACTTTGCCGATAAAACTGCTTTTGCTATCCATTTCACTCTCGTAGAATCCGAAGGCATCGACACCTTGTTTGACTCGGGAAGTACTCTCGATCCTTCTGATTGGGATTCTCTGCGCGTTCAAAGCCACCGCATGCTCGACGATATGCTCGACTACATGTCGCAAATTCGTCAACGCCCTGTTTGGCAGCCCGCTCCAGACGAAACGAGCCGGGTCTTTGAAGCCCCCCTGCCGTCGAGCCCGACAAGCCTTGAGTCGACCCACCAGTCCTTCATGCAGAACATTCTGCCCTACGCCATCGGTAATTCTCACCCCGGATTCATGGGCTGGGTTCACGGTGGTGGATCGGTAGTAGGTATGTTGGCTGAAATGCTAGCATCTGGGCTGAACTCCAATCTGGGTGGCCGTGATCAAATTCCAATCCAAGTCGAACAGCAAGTCGTTCGATGGATGCAAAATCTCTTCGGCTTTCCCGAGTCGTCAAGCGGACTCTTTGTCACCGGTTCCTCAATGGCAAACTTAATCGGTTTGTTGGTCGCCCGTACCTCAGCAATCGGAACCGAGGTCCGTAGCCAAGGACTGATCCGGTCCGATGAGCGACTCGTTGCCTACACCTCGGTCGATGCGCATAGTTGCTTGGAACGAGCGATGGAGATCGGCGGAATGGGGGGGCATCAATTAAGAAAGATTCCTGTCAACGATCGTCATGAAATGAATTTGGTTGCCTTACAAACGGCCATTGAAATGGATCAGGCTGCTGGCAACACCCCGTTTTGTATCGTTGGTACAGCAGGGACCGTCAATGTCGGTGCGATCGATGACTTGCATGGGATCGCGGCGATTGCAGCACGTGAACGTTTGTGGTTTCACGTGGATGGCGCTTGCGGTGCATTGGGCATGATGTCACCCAAAATCGGTGCCAAGATGCTTGGCATTCAATCGGCTGATTCGATCGCCCTCGATTTTCATAAATGGGGTCAGGTACCCTACGATGCAGGCTTCATTTTGGTCCGGGATGCGAAACGGCATCAAGCTACGTTTGCTTCACCAGCCGAGTATCTTCGACGAGAAACCCGTGGGATGGCGGCAGGTTCCCCTTGGCCATGTGACTTCGGACCAGACCTATCAAGGAGCTTCAAAGCGCTCAAAGTTTGGTTCACCATGCAAGTTTTCGGTACAGACCGAATTGCAAATATGATGGAACGCACTTGCGAACTGGCCGAATACCTTTCCAAGCGCGTAGCGGAATCGCCAGAGCTTGAATTGCTAGCGCCCGTAAGACTCAATATCGTTTGCTTCCGCTTTCGATGCGATGACAGCGATGACCGAGTTGATTCGAATCAAGTCAATTCGGATATCGTCGTCGCGATTCAAGAGTCAGGCCTTGCTGCCCCTTCCGCCACCAAAATCGACGGCAAACTGGCGATTCGGGCAGCCATCTTCAATCATCGTACTTCGCAGCTGGATATCGACAACTTGATCGATACCGCGATTCGGTTTGGCCGATCGATTACCCAAGGAAGTCAAATCTCGTGCAAACTCTAAAGTCCTCGGGTTCGAACCAATTGCTCGGCATGGCCCACATCATGCGATTGGCCTTTGCAGGGAACAATCTCAGCGAGATTACGGCAGAGCTAACGAGTCGCATTGCAACCAACGCATTCGACTCGGCAGCCTTGCTGGACCTCTCTATCGTGCTTCAGCTAAACGCAAATCCTCACTTAGCGATGGATTTGCAGTCGGACGCACTCCGTCAACAACAGTACTTTGAGCTCAAGTCGAACCCAAAAAGTCCAGCATTAAAATTGCTCGCGATCATGGGGCCTGGGGAAGTAATGGCCAATACACCAGTCGACTTTTTAGTCGAGAATTCGGATATTGCCTTGAGCTTCTTATATCTCGGCGAAGGGCTTCCGGTTCCCACGGAAATCCCTGAACATGATGTCGCCTTTGTCGCAGTTTGCGAATCCGATCAAAATCAAAACCTGTTGCAGCATTTGAGCGAGGTCATGCGGTTTTGGCCAAAGCCCTTCGTGAATGAACCTTCTCGCATCGCTCAACTGAGCCGAAATCGAGTTAGCCAATGTTTGGTATCTGCTGCTGGAGTCGCGGTTAGCGATGCCATGAGAATAACCCGTTCCCAACTGCGTGCATTGGGTGATCCAAGCGACTCGTTCTCCATTCCGTTCCCAGTCATTGCCAGACCCCTCGATTCGCATGCAGGTCACGGCCTTGCCAGAATCGATGATTGCAGTCAGCTCGAACGCTACTTGAGCAAAGAAAACAGCCTCGAGTTCTACGTGGCCCCATTCGTCGATTACCGCAGCGAAGATGGAATGTATCGCAAATACCGAATCGCGATCCTCGATGGCAAGCCTTTTGCAGCTCACATGGCCGTATCGCGACGTTGGATGGTTCATTATCTGAACGCAGATATGCTGAACAGCGAAAGCAATCGCCAATCCGAAGCCGAATTCATGCGATCATTTGATCAAGAGTTCGGACGCAAACACAAAATGGCCTTTGCATCAATCGATCAAAAGATCGGTCTCAATTATTATTCGATCGATTGCGCTGAAACTCGGGACGGAAAGCTACTCGTCTTCGAGCTCGATAGCGGTGCCGTCGTTCACTCGATGGACCCTATCGATCTGTTTCCCTACAAAGCCCCTCAGATGAAGCGAGTGTTCGATGCGTTTCGGGACATGCTGATGAACAAAGCTGACGTCGTCTCAAGAAGACTCGTTGCGTAATGGGTGATAAGCACATCGCTGTGTATTTTGCTGGTTCATTAGCCAGCGGGCGTTAGCCCCGGTTGTTTGTCAGGGATTCAAAGTCACCCTCCCTCGGGGAGGGTCGGGCCTTCGGCCCGGGGAGGGTGAACTGACTTGTGCAATAGTTGATGGCACTTCACCCTCCCCTCGCTGCGCTCGACCCTCCCAGCGGGAGGGTGACTAGACCGGTCTCTCTCTCCCTGGAAGACTCTCGCACCGGTCTCTCTCTCCCCGGACGACTCTCGCAATGTTTCGAACTCCAGGATGTTACCCAACGTCCATTTCGTTCGCGTTCGACGGAGCCAGCAAGTGCTTTAGTCTACGTGAGATCGTCTCCATCAACACTTCTAAACATCCCGGCGATGTGGCGGCGATAACTTCTTGGTAAATCTCGTAGCCGTATGCACTCGCAGGTGGAATGTAGCCAGGCTGCCAGTCGTTGGTGAGTGTGGTCACGAAGACAGGATGATCGGCAAACCGTTCGCGGATAGTGAGCTGAAAGATTTGGTACAGTTCCCCTGGAACAAAGACCCAAATCGAATCGCCAAGAATGCCCAGTCGCACCGTGATGGGATAGGTGCTCCCCGGCACCAAGTTGGTCAATCGGGTGAGTTGCCGCGTACGCTGTTCGACTTGAGCCCTACAGTCACGTACTCGAAGTAGGTCTTTGGACGCATGGGCGCGCGCTTCTTCACCAAGCCAGTGTTCGCGCTCTGAGATCGTCTGTTCGACGGTCGGAAGATCATGTCGATAAGCGAGATCGATAACGAGTTGCTCCCAGCGCCAATCGTGAGTCCGAACTAGGGCGTCGCCCGAAACGGGCTCATGTTTCCAAGTGCCGATTGCGGTTCCTGAAATAACGGGTCCCATGTAGCGGTAATCGGTGCCCGGTAGTGGCAAAGTGTTCAGAGTGGAAAGAGCCGCATAACCAACTTGTCGGCCATTACGGTCCGCGATGGTCGTATCGCCAACGAATCCCTCGCGCGGTCCGAGATCGCCAGAGGCTCCTTGCAAAAACAAACACAACCCTCCTTCTTGCTGTTCTATGACTTCGCGCATTGCGCCGACCCAATCGGGACTGATCAGCGTGTTATCCCAAGCCAAGGTGGTGGGGTGGCAGGCGTAGTTTACTACGGTTGCGAGAGTGGTGCCTGAATTATTCGCGATTCTGGCCAGTAAGAGTGTGTCGTCGGCGCTGCCGGTTGGATTGAAGCCGCAAACAAATTGCGAACGTTCTTCATCAAAGTAGTCGCGGTGTGCAGCCAGATTGCAGCGACCGTATCCATAAACGATGGTTGCGGGCGCAACTCGGTGTTGGGCTTCGCGAGCAAGTTCCGCTATTCGTACTGCCAAGTCATCGAGATACGGACCTAGCAGTTCGCCACCAGGAAGATCGCTTCGAGTGCGCGACATCCAACCCGCGCCATGCGTATGCGACAGTGTGACCATGATACACTCGTATCCAACGTTGGTTACTTCTTGGATCAATTGTCGAATTCTTCGCAACTCCATTGCATCGAGAATGCAATGATCAAGGGCCACAATGATTTGCGGCTCGCCGGTCGTTGGTACATCGGGTTCCAGCCAGAGCAAAGTCGCTTCGAGCGGGCGATGGACTCCAGTCGCGCGGTCATGCAACGCTGCTCCCCACATGCGATGGTAGATACCGACTGGCGGCGTGATGTCGCATCGCGAGATGGCTGCCCGACAGTGTGATTGTGGTGTTTTAACGACCTTCATTCTCATCTCCAAAGAGAGTGCCTTGCGGATTCAATAGGGCCCAGCACATGGTATCGACGGCCATGACCGCGGCGAAAAGAAACAGAATCAAGTTCCAATTGCCCGTCTGGGCAACTAGCCAACCGGCCGTCACCGGAAACAATGCTGCCCCCATATTGCCAAACATATTCATCGTGCTGAAGACGGTAGCCACATGTCGACCACCAAAACCGATCGCCACGGTGTAGCCGCTAACACCACCAAACGTGGCGCAAAACGCGCCGACCGTAATCAATGCGATGCTGAAATTGACATCGCGCACGAAGTAGGAGGCGACGATAAGCAATGAGCAACTACCCATCCCCACCACCGCAATGCCTTGACGACTAAGACGCTTGTTGCCGGTTCGCTTCAATAGCCAGTCGGAAAATATTCCGCCAGTCAAACTGCCAAGCACTCCTCCGACACCTGCGACCGTGGTGAGAATTCCCGAACCCAACAGAGACACATCGCGGGTCTTCTGCAAGAACGTTGGAAACCAAGTCATGAAAAAAACCATCCCTGCGGCGCGAAAGAACTGCTGTCCACATAGCAACGCCAATGGCCAACTGCGGAACATGACCGACCAATCGACTTTCGACGGAACGTCACGGCTCCTTTCGACCGAGGGGAGTTTCCGTATCGAGATCATCCACAGAAACGTCACTGTCCAGAGGATTCCTGGGATCGCATAAGCGGCGAGCAGTAGTCGCCAGCGATCTAAATGGATGGCCTGGCTCCAAGGGGACAACGATTCAAGGAACGTCGCGGTAAGGACAGGTGCGATAGCGCCCCCGATCGTCATTCCGCAAGCCAACAGTCCCGTCGCCCGCGCGCATTCTGTCTCCGGAAAGATTCGACCGATTGCTTTTGCTGCGCAAGGAAATGCGCCGGCCTGCGCCGCACCCATCAAACTCCACATCACCAACAAAGAATAGAAATCGGTGGCCAATGAAGTCAACAGAGTGGCCAATGACCAGACGACACTGCAAATGGCCAAAGCACGCCGACTTCCTAGCCGATCCGCCAGAGAGCCGCTTGGAATCTGCATCAGTCCATAAGATAAATACCAGGCCGATTGAATCCACCCCATCTGTCGGGCGAGATCTGCAAACTGCAAATCGTTGGCAATTTCTGTCGCCGGAACACTGAGGGCCGCTCGCTGGATATAGGCAATCGCCGCCGATGCGCACAGGAATGCCAGCACGTGATAGCGACCTTGGTGGACTTCGCGGTCATCCATTGAAACGGTTGTCATGCCATGCCTTTAACTCGCGTTGAGTCTTTGTTGCAGAAGAGCGAACAGGCGGTCGACTTCAGCGATCGTTTCAGAATCTGGCTGCCAACCGCACGGCTGGATCTGGAGCGTATTCCTAAAGATACCACGTTTCTTCAATAAGTATTTTTCAATGGATAAGAAACCATCGAGTCCACCTTGAATCTGCAAATAAACGAGCGCACTAATAGGCAAAGACAGTTCGTATACACGTTGTTCATCGCCAGCTTTTAGGGCTCGCCACAACGCGACGATGCCATCCAGCAAGTCCGTGCCGGGCATGGTGCCGACAATACCGCGACGGTAGCAATCGACAAGATTGATTCCACCTGATCCTTCAAAGATACGTGCTTGATGCTTCGTCGCATCACGCAGCTTCGATAGGTTTGGGCCGAGCGGACTGGCTTCCGGTTTGAAAAAGATTTTTCGCACACCGAACTCATCGAGGAGTTTTAGATACACGCCTAGATCAATCGAAGCTCCGACGTAGTTCGACGCATCCTGAACCACTAGCGGAATCGAAATACTTCGAGCGATCGACGCAAAGTAGTCTACCGTCGCTGCACTGCTGAGAGCAGTTGCCACCGGTGGGATCGCCATGACCGCATTGGCACCCAGCGACTCCGCATGTTGAGCGAAGTCGCAAGCCTCAGCAATGCTCTCCGCTCCGACGCTGATCACCACAAAGCCTCGCCCGTTGACCGCCTGACAAACACGCATCGCGAGTTCCTTGCGGCCGTGATAACCGAGCCGCAACGTCTCGCTTACCATCGCGCAAACAACGCCATCTGCGCCAGTCGCAAACGCCCAATCGATCTCGCGTTCGAGTATAGGCACGTCGATCGCGAAGCTTTCAGTAAAAGGCGTGTGCAGAACGGGGAGCACACCATTCAGGTCGGCACTAGTCGGCAGAGTCATTTGTTTTCTCGTTAGAGTAAAGGAAACGGGTTTTCGTGTTCAAGTCGCTTCATCACTCGTCAAGCAAATGGACTAGAACGCCTATGCCCAAAACAGCTATTGATTCGCCTAACAACTTGGACATATTTTTGAAATGCCTCGTCCCATAAATGCCTTCGGGAGAGCGAACCCACCGCTGTGAATGTGTTTCCAACGATTCTCCCTAAGCACATCCGCATGTGTTTTTCGTATTAATTAGCCGATGGGCGCTAGCCCCGGTTCTCGACGAATGTCGAGCAATTGGAAACCGGGGCTAGCGCCCAACGTCTATTGGTTTGTTTCACTCGAAGACGCATGCCGAAGTGCTTAGCAACGAATAGATTGGATAAACTCGCTGAAAACAGGTTACCAATCGCCAACTGCCCCGTCGCGATAGAATACTCGCTGTAACAATTCTTGCTCGAAAGGGTGCTTTCGGACTTCTTCCTCGTTGATCGAGATACCCAAGCCTGGTTTCATATTAGGAGTGACTGTCCGAGTCTTTGGATCGACCACGAAGCCTTCTTCGACAACGTCGCTACGCCAAGGTACATCGTTGTGGACGGACTCGCAAATGATATAGCTTGGTTGAGAGAATCCAAACTCGATGGAAGCGGCGGTACTGACCGGTCCTTGAGGGTTATGCGGAGCCAGCGCGATGCGGTACGCATCCGCTAACGCCGCCACTCGACGAGCTTCGGTGAATCCGCCGCAATGGGTAATGTCCAGCTGACAAATCTCGCAACCGCGAGCGGCAAAGAGGTCTCGGAACGCGGCCAAGTGAGTGACTCGTTCGCCGGTTGCAATGGGGGTGGTCACAGCTGCGTTGATTGCAGCTAACCCCTCGATGCTTTCCGGCCAACAAGGCTCTTCCAGGAAATACAACCCATACGGATCGAGTGCCTTGGCGAACTGCATTCCCATCGCAGGAGATGGTCGTGCATGGCAATCGACCATAATGTCGATATCGTCCCCGACCGCATCACGCATCGCTGCAACGCATGCGACCGCGGCCTTGATGGGCTTCATACCTTCGATCGGCATTGTCGGGGGAACGGCCATCGACTTAAACGCCGAGAAACCATCGGCTACTGCTTGTTGAGCCAATTCACCAAAGCGCTTCGCATTGTCGACTGGAGTCTCGTAAAAGCTCTCCATCGAACCGCCGCCTAAATGGCAATAGAGGCGGATATAGTCTCGCACAGGACCGCCCCACAGTTTGTGACAAGGTACGCCGTGCAGTTTTCCAACAATGTCCCACAATGCAATGTCGATGCCTGCAATTGCAGTTGATCGGACGATTCCGTTGCCATGCCAGAAGTGCTGCCGCCACATCATTTGCCAAAGTCGCTCTATGCTGGTCGGGTCTTCGCCGATCAACAACTGCGACAAGTCTTCGATCGCTCCGACGACACTGCGGGTATGCCATTCGAGAGTTGCTTCTCCCCAGCCAAACAAACCGGGTTGGTCCGTGACCACTTTAACAAACACCCAATTTCGCATCCGAGCATGGCAGACGAGTGTTTCAATGTGAGTGATCTTCATGCGTGGTCATCGCGCCTTATCAAACGCCGGGAAAATGATCTTCGATTTGCCTAAGTCTAGCCTACTCAGCAATTCGACCGCAAGCACCTTAACATGACTTAGCACGACGCGCAAGCTAGTGAACGCACGATCCAATTCACTAGCTTGCGCGTTTTGAAGTTGCACTCCCGACCCGACCGGACACCGCTCTGGTGTTCGAATGAGGCCGCGTAATGAAATAACAACTCTGGATTCGTCGCACAGTGTAGAGCGATTGTCTCAATCGCTCGGCGGGCACTTTAGGCCCCATCCCGCAGAACAAAGAAGCCACGACTTGAAGGTGCAATTGGAATGCGATTGTGGTCTGCACTTCCGAAAC